>NZ_JAGIQB010000115.1:0-6420 GCF_017815025.1 Cupriavidus phytohabitans | reverse complement strand
TGTAAGGAGTCCTCAGATTAACGATTCAGCAAGTCGTCGCGCTGACGTCCACTGCCGGTATTTCAGCAGCCTGCTAATGCTAGAGGCCAGGGGAAGACCTTGATGATTACCAGGAGGACTATCCGATACGGTAAAACTCCTTACTCTGCCCAGCATTGACCGCGCGCGCAGCCAGTCGGGCATCCATCTCGCCGGTCCCGTCCCAGCGCTGTCCCGCGGCGTTGCGGTAGCAGACCACCGGCGGCGGGCCCGGGTGGGGTGCCGGCGGCGGATCAAAGCACCCTGCCGCTTCGAGCTCCTCCACGATCATGTCGTAGTCGGCCATCTGGTCCTCAGTTTTTACTGTCATGGTGGTTGTCGCGGCTTTCGCCTGAGGCCTTGTTCTCCGTCGGCGCCGGGCCGCCGGCCTTGCGCCGCCGTCGCTCGGCGCCCCTCCCGCTCGCGCGGCGCCAGCCGTATTCTGCCCGCAGCTGGCGCGCCAGCGCCGCTTCGGCTTCGGCGCGCTCGGCCCGGCGCTGCGCTGCGGTCAGTTCCGCCTGCACGTTGGCCAGGTCGGTTGCCACTTTCCGCCGCGGCGTCAGCGGCCGCGTGCCGCGTGGTGAGTTGCTCGGTGAGCGCCGCGACTTGGGTCTCGAGCCGGGCCCGGGCCTCGTACTGCGCCACCGCCGCGTCGCCGGCTTCATGGCTCGCTGGCCTCGGCTCGCTCCTGGGCAAGGGGAAATCCGCAAAGGGCATTTCTGGCTTGCAAGCGCCAGATTTCGCGCCAAAAGTACTACAAGGGCTTCTCCGTTGGCGCAAGGCGCCAATGAGATTCTGTTGTGTGTCGACTTGCCGTGCCAAGTTATGTGAGCAGGTGAAGGACTGCAGTACTACAAGCGGTCATAGTGGGCCGCTGGCCCGGACCCTGATGTAAGACGCGCGCGAGGGCCTCGTTCGATGATCGGGCTTAGTGTCCCCTGACTTTTCCCAGGTACGCCTCGCGCGGGTCCAACCCGCTTCACATCAACGCTGGCAGTGCAAAGTGGTCGAGCTCCTCTCCGAAGGCTGATTGATCGCGTTATTTGACTTATGCAAGCGCCGGTCCATGTTTGAAGGCTTCGCCATATTTCAACATCGCCCACGCCATCCTTGCGTTCTTGGCTGCAATGGCGATGGCCGCTCGCCAGTAACCCCGGCGCTCTATTATGTCCCTGACCCATCGGCTATATCGATCCTGTTTGTCGCCCAGGTTTGCCATCACCGCACGGGCGCCGAGCACCAGCAGCGTGCGCAAATAAGCGTCTCCAGCTCTGGTGATGCTGCCCAGCCGTTGTTTGCCGCCACTGCTGTGCTGGCCTGGCGTCAGTCCTAACCACGCAGCAACCTGGCGGCCATTTCTGAAGTCGTGTCCGGCACCAATGCTGGCGGACAGGGCACTGGCCGTAGTCGGACCGATCCCGCGCAATTGCATGAGGCGTTTGCTGCGTTCAGCGTCGGCAACCGGCCAAGAGCGGAAGTTCGGCAGGTACAATTGAATGCCTGTTTCGCAGCGAGAGCAGTCAACTACGCCTGTGAATCGCTCGCCAGAAAGCTGCCCTCAAGAATGCATGCGCGTCCTATGGCTTCGTCGTGCAAGGAACCCGCAGCGAGCTAACTGACAGGCTGGCTGAGGAGCGTCCCGCGGTGGTTGCAGCAGGCGCAACGAGCCAGTATGGGAATACTGAAAAACTGAGGCTATGAAACGAAGATTTGGAGTGAACGCCACAGCCGCCGCATCTGAAACGTCCATCAACATCCACGGAAATGTCTACCTCGGCCAAACCATTGAATGGTCCACGCTGCTGGAGTCCCAGCGCGTCCTGTTGGTCGCAGAGGCGGGGGCAGGCAAGACGCATGAATGCGAAGCGCGGGCCGAGGACCTCTTCAAGCGCGGTGAGGCCGCCTTCTTCCTGCGGCTCGAAACGGTGGCCGCCCGCGGTATTCGATCGGCGCTCAATGGCGAGCAGTTCAAGAAACGATTCGACGACTGGCGGGCTTCTTCGTCCCAGATCGGTTACTTCTTCTTCGACTCTATTGACGAGCTGCAGTTGGTGCACGGGGACTTTCGCAATGCGCTCAAGCGCGTGCACGAGGATCTGGAAGGGGCGCTGGGTCGGGCAACGATGGTCGTGACCTCGCGCCCCGTTGACATTGACCGGCGGGCCTTCGCGGACGTGCTGCCGGTGCCGAAGATCGCGATCGATGAAGCGCACGGCGAATCGTTCGTCCGGACAGCGCTTGAAGGGCCGACCGACGCCGACAAGGATCGATCCCCGCCTTTCCGGGAAGTGACGCTGCTGCCGTTTTCCGACGAGGAGATCGCCGAGTTTGCACGAGGCCAAGGCGTTAAGAACCCCGAGAAGCTGCTTGAGGAGATTCGTGCCCGGCACGCGGAGGACTTCGCGCGCCGCCCCCAGGACCTGATCGAGCTGTGCGACAGCTGGCGGGATCACGGCAAGATCCGCTCGCACTATGAGCAGTTAAAGAGTCATGTCGAGGCGAGGCTACGCGCGCGCCGCAAGCGAAAAGAGCCGGCTGAACTGACGTTGGACCAGGCGCGCACCGGCGTCCAGAGGTTGGCGCTCGCGGCCATCCTCAGTCGTCGCCTCACGATTCGGCACAGCGCCGGCGCCGATGTTGAAGGCTCGGGCGACGCGCCGCTGGTTCCAGATGATCTGCTCTCAGACTTCACGTCCAGCGAGATCGAGACGCTGCTGCAGCGGCCTATATTCGCGGAGGGCGGCTATGGTCGGGTCCGCTTTCATCACCGGTCCGTGCTGGAGTTCTTGGCCTCCGCCGAGATCGATCACCTGGTCGGCTCCGGCGCGCTTGCTGTTTCGGCAGCCAAGCGGATGCTGTTCAGCCTCTCTGATACCCAGGTGTTGCTGCCGAAGCCGTCCATGCGGCCCGTGGCTGCGTGGCTCGCCATGATGCGTCCGGAGTTTTTCGACACGGTGTTGAAGGTCGAACCGAGCACCCTGTTGCTGTACGGTGATCCCGAGTCACTCAGTGAGGATCAGTGCGCCCAAGCGCTGCGGGCGTACGTCCAGCGGCACGGCGCGGGGAAATGGCATGGCCTGGAGATTCCAAGCCTTCAGCTCGAACGGCTTGCCCGCCAGCCGCTGCACCAGGTCATCCTGGAGGCTTGGTCGGCCCGCATTGAGAACCCGGAGGTCCGCCAGATCCTCTTGCAGCTGATCGCCGTAGGTCGATACAAGCAGTGCTCCGATCTGGCGATGTCGGTCGCCGAGAAAGAGGCTGGCGAGGACCGGGAGCGATTTGAGGCCTTGAGAGCGCTGGTTGAGCTGGACGACTACCGCATCGATGCGTTAGTTGAAGCCGTGGCGTCATCCCAGCCCGGTTGGGGCCATCGCATTGGCCGGTGGGTCGCTCAGAATTTCTACCCGAAGAACGTGACGGACGATCAGCTCGTTCGGCTGCTGGCCGCCATCCCGCGCGCGTCGAGGCGGGGCGACTTCTTCCCAAGCGGCATGGCGGCCATGCTTGAGCGCGTTCCTGTCAGTCGCGAGAGGCTGGAAGCATTGCTGCCCGGGGTGCTTGCGCTGACCCGCAGCTCGGTCGTCGTGGACAAGGATGAGGACAGCCTCAACGATCGCAAGGGGCGGCTGCAAGCGTCCTACATCCTGCGCGGCCTGAGCACGCGCCTCCTGCAGGATGGAAGTCGAACGCCCGACCTGATCGACGCGGCGGTACTGGGCTTCAGGGCGGCCGGCTATTCGTCGTTGGACAACGATCGCAAGCGCAAACTGGCGGAGTTGATAGGCGATTTGCCGGCGCAGGAGCGCCGGGCCGTCTTCGAAGCCGACTTGGCGTGCGTCGCCCGCCTTGAGCCGCGACGATCACCCCAGGTTGTGCTTGCTCGCCTGATGTTTCAGGGGCCGCTGCAGTACAGCATGGAAAAGGACGGACCCTGGGTGCTTCGCGACCTAGCCAATATCGCCACCGACAAGGCGCGACGGTCGCTGCTGCTCCGCATGACAACCCACTTGGCGCGGACCGACCTGTCGGCAGAGATGGAGCCAGTACGCGAAGCCGTGAAGGATTCACCCGCACTCACGGCAGAACTGGAAGAGCTCATCCAGGGAAGCGTGCCGACGCGTCAAGTGCTTGAGGCACAAGAGCAAGAGCGTAAGCGCGCTGAACGTCATGCCCTCAAGCAGGCCGACTACCGGGTGGAATGGACCGCCTTCTGGAAGGAGCTAGCCGAACGGCCGGCGCTGGCGCTGGCACCCGGCCGTGTCAACGGCACGCTCTGGAATCTGTCGAGGGTGTTGAGCAAGCGGTCGCGCGGCGACAGGGTGCGCTGGGATCGCGATTTCCTTGAGAAATGCTTCACAGGCCCGGTGACTGAAGCCATTCGCAGAAGCTTGATGGCGTACTGGCGGAACATGAAGCCGACGCTCCCGTCCGAGCGCAAGGAGAAGAACACCTATCTTGTGGTCTGGACGTATGGACTGATGGGGCTGTACGCCGAAGCAGAGGATCCCCGTTGGACGCGCTCTGTCAGCGCCGCCGAGGCTGATCTGGCCGTTCGGTACGCGCTGGTGGAACTGAATGGCCTGCCCGATTGGCTCGCGGCGCTGGCGGATGGCCACCCTCAGGTCGTCGAACAAGTGCTTGGCGACGAAATTGAAAGTGAGCTCAAGGGGAAGGGCGGCGACGGCGGCTGGCACTCGATGTTGCTGCAGAGCTTGCGATACGGCCGGATCGAGATCGCCCGGGTGTTGGAACGCCGCTTGGTCCTGTGGCTTCGCGGCCCTGGCAAGAAGCTGATGCGCGGCCGTCACAATCCGGTGGCGGAAGCAAAGCTGGATCAAGTTGTGCGTGTGCTGCTGGTCCATGGCAGCTCGGAGACGAAGCGCTGGCTGATGGAACTGGCCACGCGCGAGGTCGTTGCGTCGAAGCATGGGCCGTTTTTGTTCTTCTGGCTGCCTGTGCTGATGCGACTGAATCTACTGCGGGGCGCCGCCCTGCTTTTGCGCGCGCTCAGCGTCCTGCCAGTCGAACGCAGGGGCGTTGCCGTGACAGCCATCGGCAGTCTGTTTAGCGAGCGGCGCGTCGAAGGAGGGCCCAAATGGAGCGCGGCGCTGGCGCCGGAGACGTTGCTGCGTCTGAATCAAGAGTTCAACCGGCATGTCGTTCGGGCAGCAGATGAACAGCATGAGGATGCCTACTCACCGGGTCCCCGAGACAACGCCGAGACCGGGCGACGGCAGGTGTTCGACGCGCTGATCCAGGCAACTGGTGCGCAGGCGTATCGGGCGAAGCTGGCAATGTCCACCGATCCACAGTTTGCCCACGCCAAGGACCGCATCGCTGCGCTGGCGCATGAGCGCCTGGCGGAAGAGACCGATGCCAGTGTGATCTCAATGGAGGAGCTCGCGCGACTCTTCCAGGGCAATGAACTCGCGCCGATGACCACCACCGACATGGCGCACCTGCTCAATGACAGGCTGGACGATCTGCAGGACCTGATGGGCATCGACGCAAGTCCCAAAGCCGCCTGGGCCAAGGTGACCGATGAGAACACGCTCCGCCCCGCCATTGCGCACGAGCTCGAAATGATGTCAAAGGGGGCCTACACCGTCGACCAGGAAGGCGTCACCGTGGATGGCAAGGAGACGGACATCCGGTTCCGTGCGCTGTCGCGGTACCAGGCAACAATCGAGCTGAAGATTGGCGAGAAGCCTAGAACCGGGAAGGAACTGCGGGATACGATCGAGACGCAGTTGGTCAGGAAGTACATGTATGCCCGCAACGCGAAGACGGGCTGCTTGTTGGTAACCGTGGCCGACCCGGCAAAACGGTGGTACCACCCGGACACCGGTGAGCCCATGGACCGGCACCGGCTTCAAGCGATGCTGACCGATGCGGCGCAGCTTGCGCAGCAACGGCTTGGCGGCGAAGCGCGGGTCATGGCGCGCGTGCTGGACCTAACGCCCCGGCTGCCGAAAGAATCTCGTGAAGCAAAAGCCTCGAAGCAGACGGCCCAGACTAAGGCAGCCGCGAAAACGGCCAAAGGCAGCAGTGCGGCCGCCAAGACGACTCGGGCGCGGAAGTCCGGCATGTGACCAGCTTAGGGGCACTGTCGCGACCACCCCAAGCATCTAGGCTCGGCTTGCGCTTCTCCATGTGCCGTTGGATTCTCCTTGGCCAAGCCACAGGCTCAGCTGGGGATGAAAGCCAAGCAAAGGTGCATAACAATCGCTTGCACGGCAGTCCGACTAATTCGCGCTCGTCGTCACGGGAGTCCGGCTAATTCCGGTTTCTAGACGGCCGAGCGGCGACGGGATTAGTGGGATTAGGTAACTGCTCAATAACCCGGGGCGAACGGCGGCACCCTGTTCAAGCAGAGCGCAGGAGGCGTTGTTCAAGCAGGTG
>NZ_JAGIQB010000114.1:0-6499 GCF_017815025.1 Cupriavidus phytohabitans | reverse complement strand
GAACCATGGACATGACTATGACAACGCACTCACCCAATCCCGCGATGACTCGCGCACTGATTTATTCAGCATTTCCCACATGAAATCATGCACGGTTGCATTTAGAGTCGACGCTTCTTCGAAAATCGGCAGCGGCCATGTGCATAGATGCCTTGCGCTTGCCTCTGCATTGAAGAGTAGTGGAGCAAACGTTGAATTCATATGCAGGGCACATGTCGGGTCACTATTGGACCTAATACGCTCTCGTGGGTTTGCATACCACGTCCTTGAAAGACCAAATGCCCCTAGAGAGGATGTCTATCCGTGGCTTGGGGTTAGCTATGAGGAAGATAAGGCAGACACAGTAGGCGTGATAAAGAAAATTGGCTACGTTGATTGGCTAGTGATAGACCATTACGGAATCGGGATAGAGTGGGAACGTGAGTTAAAGCCATATGTTGGCTCGAGACTCGTTATAGATGACTTGGCGAATCGTGCCCACGACTGTGAGGTGCTCCTTGACCAGAATCTTTTTCCAAACGCTGAACGACGCTACGCGAGCCTCGTTCCTTTAAATTGCGCTATGTTATTAGGGCCTAAATATGCGCTACTCCGTGATGAATTTTCTCGTAATCAACAGCAATTGTGCCAACCTGATTACGATCCGTCCTCCCGAATCTTCGTTTTTTTTGGTGGCGTAGATTTTACGAATGAAACATTAAAATTTTTACGAGCCTGTTTCGAGGCTAAGAAGTTCCCAGACGGCGTGGAAGTTGTCGTAGGAGCGCAAAATCGGAATCTTGAAGATATCAGAAAAATCATCCGAAATGACGGCCGTATCAATCTGCATGTCCAGGTCGATAATATTGCGAAGGTAATGCGGCGATGCAATTACGCATTTGGTGCTGGGGGAACAACCAACTGGGAGCGCTTCGCTTTGGGACTAAATGCTAGTGTTACCAGCGTCGCCGATAACCAAATCGAGTCCTCGCTATATCTCCAAGAGCGTGATCTGATTGATTATCTTGGGGAATCTCCTGCTGTTAGTGTTGAATGCTACCGGCGTGCTCTGTCAACCTTGCGTCCCTCTAGTGAGCTAATGCGTGTGCGAAGTATGAAGATAACCGCATTGGTCGATGGTCATGGGACTCGAAGAGTTGCAGCGCTATTACTGAACAGGAATCGAATTGAAACTACGTGCTATCTGTGAAAAGGATTTAGACGCCATACTTGAGTGGCGGAACGCTCCAAATGTTAGTAGAAATATGTATACAACCCATACGATTTCGCGTACGGAGCACCAAGAATGGTTTGATAGTCTTATAGACGATTCATCACGGAGGTATTTTGTTTATGGTGATGCTGGAGTTGATCTTGGTGTTGTTGGGTTCAGTGAAATTGATCACAGACACAGGAGAGCTTCGTGGGCATTTTATGCGAGCCCGACCGCGCCAAAAGGCACCGGCTCAAGGATGGAGTTCAGTGCGCTAGAACAGGCGTTTGGTGAACTTCGGTTGCATAAACTTCGTTGCGAAGTGCTCGCATTTAACGAGCAAGTATTGAGATTACATAAGAAATTTGGATTCTCCATCGAAGGAGTGATGCGTGACCATCATTTTGACGGTGAAAGGTATATTGATGTTGTGCAATTGGGCTTGCTCGGTTCTGAATGGGGGCAGGTCAAAGATGCTTTCCGCGTAAGGCTCGGAATCAAGGGAGAGGAAAATGAATAGAAGCATTGCGATTGCAGGAAGAAAGATCGGGGTGGAGTACCCCCCATATTTGATCGCAGAATTGTCGGCAAATCATAACGGCAGCTTGGAAACAGCATTCAAAATTGTAGAGATGGCAGCGAAAGCGGGAGCAGATGCTGTGAAGTTGCAAACGTATCGCCCAGATACCATCACGATTAAGTCGGATCGACCGGAGTATCGTATTGAGAGGGGTCCTTGGGCAGGTAAGACACTCTATGACCTTTATGAGTGGGCTCACATGCCGTGGGAATGGCACAAACCTCTTTTCGAGAAGGCCAGGCAGCTCGAGATTGCAATGTTCAGCTCTCCGTTTGATCGGACTGCCGTTGATCTGTTGGAGGATCTAAACGCGCCGGCTTATAAGATAGCTTCGTTTGAAGCCATTGATCTTCCGCTTATCCGCTATGCCGCGAGTACAAGGAAGCCGCTAATAATCTCCACGGGAATGGCCAATGCCGATGAGATCGCTGAGGCAATCTCATCGGCAATAGATGCTGGATGTAATCAACTAGCTATCTTGCATTGCATTAGTGCCTATCCAAGTCCAGCGGAGGATTACAACCTCGCTACGATTAGGGATCTAGCGAACAGATTCGACGTCGTTGTAGGACTCTCGGACCATACTATCGACAATACCACTGCCATTACTAGCATTGGGTTGGGTGCGGCATTGATCGAAAAGCATGTCACCTTGGATAGGACCGGCGGCGGTCCAGATGACTCTTTTTCATTGGAGCCGAAAGAGCTTGAAGCACTCGTGGTCGCTAGTCGAACAGCATGGAGAGCTGTCGGAAAGGTGTCATACGAACGAGCTACCAGCGAATTGGAGAACGTAAAATTTCGGCGGTCCCTCTGCGCAGTCGCTGACATCAAAGCCGGAGAACTTTTCACAGAGAGCAACGTTAGAAGCATTCGCCCTGGATTTGGTCTAGCACCTAAACATTACGATAACGTTTTGGGGCATGTTGCAAAGTGTAATTTAGCCAAAGGGCAACCGATCACGGTCGAGGATGTAGCCTAAAGCAGGCATTATTTTAAGCGTCAAAATAATGACCAAGCGAAAATCATGGTGTCCGGTCAATTATGTTAAATGGATGAGTCGAATGGAAGAATTACGTTTCGTCGAGCATCCTCCATTAATGATCGCCTACACCCCGCTTCATGTTTTGATTATCGAAAGGATTATTTCGGAAAGAGGAATTAATAAATTCGATTTAATATATTTTTCGAATTCAAACTCTCCTAAACATCGTGCCTACTACGATCGCTTGGGTGGTACGGCTAGAAATGCACTTTTTCTTCAATACCGACGTCGTTCGATAGTTAATGTCACTTCCATTTTGAGCGCATTGAGAAGGGCTAGATTTCTTCAGGGTGGCGTGGGGCGGATAGTTTTCGTCGCTGCTTTGAAGCAAATTCCTACCCGTCTTATATTGTTATTTGTCAAGAATGGTGTTTTGCACACCTACGATGATGGGTGGGGAAATGTAAGTGGTGAGGGTTATTATTATGAATGCAGCGACGGACCAATAACGAGACTCGCAGAGCTCTTGATGAAGAGGCTCAGTTATCGCTGGCTGGTGGCCAATATTGATTGTCACGTAACTATCTTCAAAGGCTTAAAGAATGTGTTCGGCCATGCACCAGTGGTTAACCATATTGATCTTTTCCCGTCGGGGGAGGGTAGGCTACGAGCCGATGCGCGTGCGGAGCGACTTGCAGTTTTGCTTACGGCGCCATTTTCTGAGAATGGTTTAGTTTCGGCAGGACGTGAGCGGGAAATTTATAAGCACGCAATTGAAAAGTTCGGTGTAAAAATGGTTATTCCACACCCCGGAGAACGATCTGAAAAGCTAGCTGATCAGAGCCTGCACGTGCTCGGAGGCAATAAGATCGCCGAGGAGATCATTGGTGACTTGGTTAAGGGTGGAATGATCGTGGATCTTTATGGCTTTGCGAGTACTACATTGTTGGTGTTAGCGCAAGCCACTGGTCACGTGCGCTGTCATTCGATTGACGTCCCGGACCTTAAAATTAATAACGAGATCATGGAGAGGCTTGGGGTAAAGATATGCTTTCTGCACGATCAAATTTGAAATTCAGAGTTGGCGTACTGCCAATGATTCTTTCGAGTTTATGTTTGCATCTTTCCGGCCTCGATGTCGCTCAGCGCTTTCTCCTCGAATTCCTATATTTGGCATTAATTTGCTGTTGCGCTATATTGCTTTGGGTAGCTCGTCGATACGTCACGCGGCCGGTCGGGCAAACTTTTCTGTTCTTTGGCTTAACTATTTGTACGTTACCGCTGGTTGCTGATAGCAGTCAACTTCGTCCGACTTTATTTTTTTTGGCAATGACTGGCATGTGCTGCTACGTTTCATCAATGCGGCCTAGTTTGGATGCGAAAATCGTTCGTGTTTTGATTTGGATCTATCTAATTTTGATTTCGGCGTCGCTTTTCTTTTCAGTTGCATATATAAATGATCGCTTTGTCTCTTTTGTAGGTAGTCCTACGGTTCTTTCAGTTGTGTTGTTGGTGGTGTTTGCAATCTATGCGGCCGTGGCTAGGTCACGAACAATGATAATTGTAGGATATTTTGCTATCGGATTTCTAATTTTTCTGACGCAAACAAGACTTAGCATCGTACTATGGTTAATAACACCGGGTGTTGTTTTGTTTTCGGGCTTCTCGATTAGAAGGAAAGTTATTATATATGTAACTATGCTTGTGGGTCTGATCGCGGGATATCCAATATTCGAGTACGTGGGTTCCGTCGATCAAGGGGGGTATGTCACTAGAGAAGTTGGTGCGCAGGGTGAGGATGCCTCTTTTGGATTGCGTCGTGCACTCACAAACCAAATCTTTGATGAGTTTCAGAGCTCGTCGATGGTTTCAAAGGTGATCGGGAATGGCTCTGAGGCTGCACGCGACGTGATCAAACTAAATTTCGGGACCGATCTGTTACCGCATAACGATTACTTGAGAATTGCATTTGATTTCGGAATATTGTTTTTGTTGATGTATATTTTTTGTCTTTTCAAGCTGGTCGTTGGAAGCCGTGATTTTTCTGTAAATTATATTTTTATTATATATTTAGTTTCATTTTACCATAACATGGTGTATTTCTTGTTGTGCCCACTTGCATTGCTATCGCTATTGTTCTGCACACGATCCGATATGGGTCGAAATTGATCAGATTGCCGGGTGCTCTGTGATGACGTTATTTGGGGGTTATTTAATTGTAGTGATTTTGATGGGTGGCCTTTTGGGGTCGGCGCATGGAGAGATCGAGCAGCTTAGAAGGGATGTGATTTACAAAAAGACAGGCGATTATGCGGCATTTCCGAGTCTTGGGAGTGACGATTTTGGATTGTATTTGGAATTTTCCGTGCGGGATACCAATTCTCATTTCGAACGCCCTGTCCGGAAGCCGTTAACATTCCGATCGTTGGATCTCGGGAATAGCTGGAAGCAGTCCACCCTACGCGGGATGCAGGGCTCATTTTTTTGTGGAAATGGATGCATTTCGATACCAGTCCTACCTGGTTGGCATGAGTGGAACCCTGCAATGAAGGAGTATGATTTAAACAATTCTATCGCCTTTCGGAGCAACGGACGGACGTATATTTCCGGTCGTCCGTGGATCAGAATTAGTGAGAATGCTGGAGCGAATTGGAGAAGGGTGGAGTTGGATACGAAAGAATTGAGTTTTATTATGAATTATAATTCCTCGGCTTTCGCTGAGCTTCCAACAGGGGTGAAACTATTAGCTGTGTATGGTAGACGGGCCGAGGGAAAGAAAACAGAGCCGTTTATTCTTATATCGGTAAACGGCAAAGATTGGAGCATATACGCCATGTTTGAGGCCAATGTGCTCGATGAGGTGGCGGGAATAAATGAGACAGCGCTTCTCGCTCTTGGAGGGAAACGGGTGCTAGCGGTTGGCCGAGGCGAACCGGACGGTGTCGGTTTATATTTTTCGATCTCGGAAGATGAGGGAGCTAGCTGGTCTAAGCCCAGGCCACTCGATATTCCTGGATATCCGGCGAATCTAGTCGATAGTCCGATGGGGATTATTCTAACGTACGGATATAGGAAACCTCCGATGGGAATTCGGGTGTCGGTTCTGGATCGGGAGTCATTCGAAGTTAGATCTTCACATACCTTGACGAAAGATGCGGTTGGGCGACCCAGTGATGTAGGGTATCCGGTTACATTAATGGTAGGGTTTCCGAATTTTATTACTGCGTTCTATACAACCGGCTCCGACGGAGTAACGCATATCGAAACTTTGAAATGGCGCTTTGATAATTAGAAATGGTTCGTTGATCAGAAGGCCCATCATCGGGGCGCCATAATACCACGTTGCTGGTTTTTGTGGTTTTGACACATTTGATGTCTGCCGTTGGGGGCGGTGGGAATTTTCACCGTAGCTCTACTTTTGTGTCATGCGCCCGCCGCAGAATCGTTCCTGTGCATCGGTCAAGCATTTTCAGTTTGGGAAAGATTTCGGTTAAGTTGTTCGACTGACTTTGGACAGACGAGTCTGTCTTTGACTGTTAGTGAATTGGTGCGGTGGTGGATGTAGATACAATAGGCCAGCAACACGACTATATTCGGGCCGCTCAGGCTTCGAATGGGCGTTGTTGCATAAATCCGGGGTCGGTTGGGCTGACGTTTACGCGCAGCGGCTGAAACTCTGGCTCTGTTAACTTCTGACGAAGTTGCGTAGTGTCTTGGACTTTTTCCGGGACGATGCGCAAGG
>NZ_JAGIQB010000113.1:0-6504 GCF_017815025.1 Cupriavidus phytohabitans | reverse complement strand
GTAAGGAGTCCTCAGATTAACGATTCAGCAAGTCGTCGCGCTGACGTCCACTGCCGGTATTTCAGCAGCCTGTTAGTCTGGAGCAAATACGACAGTTTTGTCGCATGATGCAGAGTCCAGGAGTGAACGTTAGCCGGTTGCTGCCGTCAAAATTGTATGGTCAAGCCCTGCGAAGCGGTCTTCACCAAGCAGACTTATATGGTGCTGCCGAGCACTTCTCACGCATTCTGAGGAGTTCGGACATCTGGTTGCAATTACCGAGGAGCAGTTGCACTTTTTCCTCTTAAGCCGCCCGTGCACCTAGCTGCCAAGAGCGTCCGTCTCTCAAGGCCCCCGACTTTGGGGGCGGGCCGCCATGCGTTACGCATGGGGTTTTCTCCGCCTTACGATCGTTCGCCTGGTCTTAGAATGCATGCTGCGGTAGACGAACCCTTTGTGAAAGTGCAGGATATGGCACGTGGAATTTAGGCCTGGAAAGCGAAGGGTCGAAGATCCAGCATAATTCTCAAGCTGGAATTATCATCAACATGTAGTGCGCCTCTTAGGGCTTGACCTAGTGAAGCTGTCGCCCTACTCGTATGATTTTTTTGGCTGCTGCCAACACCATCGCTACTATTCTTACGTGCGCTCTCTATAGAAATGAAATCCGGCGGGTAATACAATCTACCGGCCGCTTCAGAGCACGTTTCGAGCTGCCGCCCCAATAGCGCTTAGATGGTTTGATAGAACTAAATTTCGAAAATGAATCGCAGAGAGATGCTCCGCGCCGGAGCGTATGCCGGGCTGGTAAAGATGACACATTCGACACATGCATTCGAACGGCGGCCCCACGTTGTGTTTCTCAACCCAGGCGAATCCGCTGAACGTGGCACCGGTCAACATTGGCAATTGGTGTCCAGTTTTATGGGCATGGCCGCAATGACGTTTAATATGCAACTGGAGGTGCTGTACGCAGAGCGAGATCATTTACTCATGCAGCGCCAGGCGGAGGAAGTTGCCCGACGTAGTTTTCCCCCAGACTACGTAATCATTGTCAACGAGAAGATGGCCGCACAACAAATGCTTAAGGTGTTGGCTCACTCACCGTCAAAAATATTGATTATTCACAACGATCTGACGTCCGAACAGCGCCAGTACGTCGGCAATGAACGGGAGAAAATTTCGAACTGGATCGGCACATTAACGGCGAACGCCGAGTTGGGCGGATTTCGCCTGATGGAGTTTTTATATCAACGACTCGGTCGACGAGAGGTTAATGTTATTGGAATCACCGGGGATCCTAATACACCAGTCTCGCTGGAAAGGGCTGCGGGGGTCGCCGCCTTCTTGAATCAAACGGCAAATGGGCGCATCTGCCAGTTGGTTTTTAGTGACTGGAGTCGAGCCGATAGCCACCAAAAGGCTCGCGTACTGCTGGCACGGTACCCCGAAGCCAATGTCATGTGGGCCGCCAATGACACTATGGCACTGGGTGCGCTTGATGCCGTCAAGCTGAACAACGCCCATGTTCTGGTAGGCGGCATGGGAGCTTTGAAAGAAGCGCTTGAAAGCGTGATTGATGGCGGCCTTGCGGGCATCGTAGCAGGCGATTATTTTGTCGGTGCTTGGGCAATGGTACTGCTATACGATTATCACTGGGGCAAGGATTTTGCAAAACATGGGGGGCCGCGTCTGAAACTCGACTATCTTGGCATTATCGAGCGCACGAACGCCAGACGTTTTGCCGATGTCGTTTTTAGACGAATCGAAGCCTTTGACGTTAGACCCTATTCAAAGCATTTGAATCAACGGGAAGGCTCCTATGATTTCGATCTTAAGCATCTTTTAAAAACTACGACCAGAAGCCTCTGATGCGTGTGCGTGCCAAATTTTCGCTGAGATCCCTAAATCTTCATACCAAGTTGATGCTTTCGCTTGTCGTGCTTGTCGCGACTGTCGCCGGAACTTCAGCTTCGATGTTAGTAGAACACGAGCGCAACAGCCGACTTCTCGCACTCGGAGACCGGGCCACAAGAATTGCTGACCTTTTCAGCCAATCGCTTGCTCTGCCTTTATGGAACGTTGATCTGCGCGCAATCGAAAACCAACTCGCCGCGCTTGCACCCAATCCTGAAGTTGCCGAATTTACGGTTACCGCGGCAGGCTACGGAACGGTAGCTACTGTAAAAGGTTCCCGTCACTTAAACGAAGGCGGAAGCGTGGTACGTATACGAGCAATTGAATATGATCCGCCCGGAAACGCACCGAAAGAGAAAATCGGGGAAATTCGAGTCGTACTAACCAAGGCTGTCGCTCAGGAGGCAATCAACCGCGCCCGGCAGGCCATCTTTGCGATTATGGCAGCGCTGCTAGCAGTGCTTTACGCTGCTAGCTTCCTCCTCCTGAAGCGCATGGTCCGCAGCCCCGTCAATCGCCTCGAAAAGATGGTCGATAGGATTGCCGGTGGAGACCTTGATGCGAGATGCGAGGTGAAATCTGACGACGAGCTCGGGCGTCTCGCCGTGCGAATCAATTTCATGGCCGATCAGCTTCGGACATCGACACTGCTTCTTCAAGAAAGCGAGAGAAAGTACCGTAGCATCGTAGAGAATGCTGTCGAGGGTATATTTCTCCTCGATCAAGCTGGAAATCTTGCCGAAGCCAATCCCGCGATGGCTCAACTGCTTGGCTATGACAACGCGTGCGATTTGACCGTGTCTGCAGAAAGCGATGGTCGACCAAAAAGCCCCTTTTCTCTCAGCCTAACTGCAACTTTGTTCAAGACCTTGAACGCCGATGGCGAAATTCGCGGCCTCGAACTTCGGTTGAGTCGACTTGATGGAACACCTATATGGGTCCAATTGAATGCACGCGGCCTAATGGGAAACGATGGCAGCCTTCGTTATCTCGAAGGATTGCTCACCGATGTGACCGCCCGCAAGCATGCCTTAGAAGATTTGCAATTGCAGCGCGATAGGCTGGAGTTAGAGGTGAGTGAGCGGAAATGGACCGAACTCGAATTGCTAGCATCCCGGGAGCGTCTCCAACAATTGCATGCGCATCAGGAAGCGATTCGGGAGGAGGAAAGGAAGTGCATAGCCATGGAAATCCACGATGAACTAGGGCAGCTTTTAACAGCCCTCAAAATGGACCTCTCCTTATTAAGCATGCAATTGCCGACGGGATCTGCCGTGATTCAGAAGGCTGAAGAGATGCGCGAATTGATTGAACAGACCATTCGCATTGTGCGAAATGTGGTGAGTCACCTGCGACCCACGGCATTGAACTATGGTCTCGCGTCCGCATTGGAATGGCTCGCTGCAGACTTTAGCCGCCACACCAAGATTCCGTGTCGATTCCAATCCACTCACCCTGAACCAAATCTTCCCGACCCTCGTGCGACGGCAATTTTTCGTATCGTTCAAGAATCACTTACCAATGTAGCCCGCCACGCCAAAGCTTCCCAAGTCGATGTCACACTTGCCAATACAGAGGCCGGTATCGAAGTGACCATCAGGGACAACGGGCAGGGATTCAACGTTGTTTCTGCGCGCGCCGGATATTCATATGGATTACACGGTATGGCGGAACGCGCTCGCCTAATTCGCGCGCAGCTAGAAGTTCACAGCAAGCCAGATCGTGGTACCCTAATAAGACTGCGACTTCTGGAAACCTTTGAAAAACCTCAATCCCATTAATCGAGAATCCGAGATGATTCGCCAGAAAGTCTTAGAGACCTCATTCCTGCGTGAATCCATGTCGAATTGCATAGCGAATAAGTTCGGCATTGTTCTGAAGACCCAGCTTTTGCATCAGCCGCATCTTGTGGGTGCTGATCGTCTTGGCGCTTAGCGATAGTGACTCGGCGATCTCGTTGACGGTTTGCCCTGTGGCAAGCCGCTGCAACACTTGGAATTCCCGATCAGACAGCACTTCATGTGCTGGCGCGTCAGTGCCCCTCTGGTGAAACACCATGGCGTCAACCAACGCCGGATCGATGAACTTGCCCCCTGCGGCAAGCTTGCGTATTGCCCCAAGGAGGATCTCCGGGTCACTATCCTTTGTCACATATCCGGATGCTCCGGCACGTAAGGCCCTTGACGCGACTTGTGCTTCGTTATGCATGCTGAGAACCAGGATGACGAGACTCGGCCATTCGAGACGAACCCTCCGAATCAAGTCGATGCCACTGATACCGGGCATAGTCATGTCCAAGAGGAGAAGGTTGAACTCTCCGGTGCGTAATTGCTCCAACGCAGCGGCGCCGTCCGCGGCCTCGCCTGAGACGACGATATCTGTCGTTGTCGCCACAATTTGCTTTAGACCACTGCGGACGATAGCGTGGTCTTCAGCAATAAGAACTCGAATCATGCTTGACAGGGATTGGGGGCTATAAATTGACGCGCCCGCAACAGCACTGCGATCACTGTCGATACTTGGTCTTTCAAAACCCTATTATCAACACCGACATCCGTTGCTAGGTGCGGAAGGAACATAGTACGCCATATCCCTGGTGTTCGGATATGGGATACATCGATAGAGGCCATCCCCTCGCCACGCGGGGGGTGCCCCTATGTGTTTCGTCAAGCATTAAGGGGCGGATTTCGGCTGGTAGAAGGTGCCGTCGCGCAGCATGGCGAACAGCACATCACAGCGTCTTCTGGCCAGGGCGATGAGCGCCTGATTGTGGCGCTTTCCTTGCTGGACCTTGCGAGCGTAGTAGTTCCTTGAGACCGGATCTCGCAAGGCGGCAAAGGCTGAGAGGAACAGCGCTCTCTTGAGTACCTTGTTGCCCCGCCTGGATGGATGTTCGCCGCGGATGGACGAACCTGAGCGACGAGTGACCGGCGCGAGACCGGCGTAAGCGGCAAGGTGCGCGGCCGAAGCGAAGGCTTTGTGCGCGACCTCAGTCAGGAGCCTGGCAGCGGTCCTGACGCCGACTCCCGGCATGCTGGTCAGGACCGGCCAAAGAGGGTGTGCATGTACCAACCGTTCGACTTCGCTGGCGACCTCATCGCGTTGTTTGCGTAAGGCAGCGAGCTGCTGGGCCAGGCGCGGCATGACGATGGTGGCTGCTTGCGTGCCGGGTACGACGACAGCCTGTTCACCGAGCGCCTGAACGATTTCGGACGCAAGGCTTTTGCCCATACGCGGGGCGAGCTTGGTCAGACGATTGGCGAGCGTCTTCTCGCTGGTTGCTGCAAGCTCGGCGGGCGACGGGTAGCGCTCAAGTAGATCGAGCACGGCCGGATGGTCCAGGCGAGGCCCCAGAACCGGTTCCAAGGCGGGGTGGATCTGGGTGAGCAGGCCGCGGATTCGGTTACTGGTTTGGGTGATTTGGGCAGCCAAATCGTCATCAAAGCCGCACAGCATGGTGAGTTCGGCGAGTGGCTCGTCAGCGAGTCGCAGCGAGCGCAGCGTATGCGGCATTGATCGCGCGGCCTCGGCGATGATCGCGGCATCTCGGGCATCGGTTTTGGCTTCACCCGCGTGCAGATCGGCGATGCGGCGCATGGCCAGACCCGGCAGATAGGCGACCAGGACGCCTTCATCGCGGGCGACCGCAACCGGTAGCGCGCCAATGGTGGCGGGTTGATCAACGACGAACAAGAGTTGGCCGTGTGCCTTGAGGTCGGTGATGAGGGCGCGCAGTTTGGCCTCATCGTTGGGTAGCGCTTTGTTGTACAGGCGCTTCCCGGTCCGATCGAATGCTACAGCGTGATGCTGGCCTTTGCCTACATCAACGCCGACGAAGACATCGACGGAGTCGTGTTGTTGGTTTTCTTGCATCGAAGTTTATGCAGATTAAGCGGGTTGGCCTGCAACAACGGTGGCAAGTCTCGGCATCCACGTTACGGACGGCCTTAAGAACACCTTGGCCGAGCCCCTATTAGCGATCACCAGCCACCCACCAGACCCGGTGACAACACCCCCCGGATCATGGACGACTGGGGGCGGGAATCATGCCGGGCCTGGCTGGCCAAAGCCCCCATTGTCGGGGCATGAAGATAGTAACGGGGGCGGGGGTAAACTCTAGCGGCGCGTATTCGTGCCCTACGTTCGGGCGCCGTCTTGTATAAAGCGCCGATGGAAGCTTTGATCACCAGTAGGTGCGCGCAAGTCTAACGGCAGCTTCGCTGTACTCCCGGGGCGAAAGGAGCTTCCCGTCTACATGACCAGCGCGGCTCTTTCCGCAGGGACGTCGTCTTTGCATGCACAGCAAGTAACTTAAAAATTTGGTTATGCTTCGCAAGCGACGAAACGGAATGTGAAGAAATGGCGCGCGCATGGAGCACTTTGGCGGTCGTACACCGCCGGTATGACGATCCGATATACCAATGCGTTGCCAGTCTCTTCGTGCTTTCAGCGAGCGGCAGACCGCTCGGGTTAAGCAATAGCCATGCCAACAGCAGATTACAGCAGCCCATTATGAGTCCTCGCCCTTTGACATAGTGTTCCAGCAGCGCTTCGTAGCGCGTTGTGAAGTCGTCCTGCTCCTGCAGGTTCTTGAACGCCGCCGACAGG
>NZ_JAGIQB010000112.1:0-6523 GCF_017815025.1 Cupriavidus phytohabitans | reverse complement strand
AAGCGCTGCAGATCATGACTGGAATCTTCTGGGATTTAGGCGATTCGGATGAGAAAGGCTATGCCCTCACTTAGCCCTCTAGGTGCGCTTTGCAGACGTTCACGCATCTGCTTTTTTTAAATCATCTGTACATTACATTGTTATTTTTCGAACATAAAAACCACTAAAGTCAACGGAGGATATATGAAAATTAGAGCCATAACAGGGGTGTGCGCACTGCTTCTGGCGAGCACATCGAATGCCGCCGAAGCCGGCCTCACGATATATGGACTGCTCGACTACGGCGTCAACTATGTCAGCAATATCGGGGGGGAGACGCGCTGGGCGGGTACGAGCGGCCTTATGCAAGGTTCCCGTCTAGGCTTTAAAGGGCTAGAGAAACTAGGGCCGGACCTTTCCGCGCTCTTCCAGGTCGAGAATGGGCTGGACCTTGGAACTGGGCAAGCCCAACAAGGGGGATTGCTCTTCGGTCGGCAAGCCTATGTCGGCCTTCTGTCAGACACCTATGGCGCGGTAACCTTGGGGCGTCAATATGACTCCATGGTAACGTTCATCGGATCAAGGGTGACTTCTCCGGTATATGGTGGAGGCATCACAGCGCATCCGGGCGATATTGACAACTTGAACAATAGCAAGCGGGTAAACAACGCCGTGAAGTACATGAGTCCTAGTTTTGGAGGAGTCACGTTTGGCGGTCTGTATGGTTTTGGCGAGCAGCCCGGCAACGGATCGCGCAATCAAATCTGGTCAGTCGGCGCCGGCTACGACAATGAACGCCTCACTTTGGGTACCGCTTACTTGAATGTACGCAACCCCAACCAGTCGTACTTCACGAGTAACCCGACCAATGTCCCTGGCGTCGCGCTCAACAATATGACCGGAAGTCCGATATACAGCGGCTTTTCCTCGGCTGGACTTTACGATGCATATGGTGCGACGGCACGTTACTCATTTGATGCATTGAAGGTCGGTCTAGTCTACACCCACATCAACTTTGGCAAACTTGGCGACACATCGTCAGGCGCAAATCCCCAACGTCTATCCGGGACAGCAAAGTTCGATATTGGGGAGATCAACTTCACATACAACTGGACGCAGAATCTAATCTCGGAGTTGGTCTACAGTTATACACGTGGGTCCGGCGTGGGGAACATCGGTGGCTCGCATTACAATACATTCGCGTTGTCGCTGGATTACTATTTCTCGAAGAGAACGGACGTATACATCATCAGCGCCACACAGAATGCCTCCGGTACAGATTCCACCGGAAAATCCGCACGAGCAACGCTGAATACCCAGGCTGCTTCCGGAAGTGACAAGCAAACCTTCGTCCAAATCGGTTTGCGGCACAAGTTCTAAATTTCCCTCTAACTTTCATCGATCGACGGTGCGCTCCTATTCCGTGGAAATAAACAGGACACGTCGCTGTCGTTGAAGCTCGATCATCCAATCAGCGGGATTTGATATTGTGACGAGAAAACTATTTTCTGTAGTGGCGACTGCTCTAGCAGTCACCGCCTGCTCATTTGGCAACGCTGTTGCGGCCGAAGCATGGCCATCGCGCCCCATCCGATTGGTGGTTCCGTTCCCCGCCGGCGGTGCGGTTGACTACGCCGCTCGCCTCGTCGGCGAACGTCTGTCCACTCGGCTCAAGCAGCCGGTTATTGTTGACAACAAGCCAGGCGCTGGATCGACGATTGGCGTGATGGCTGTAACTAAGTCAGAGCCAGACGGCTATACGCTCCTAATGTCGGGCTCAACAAGCCTTACCGTTAATCCCGCGATTCGCGCAAAACTGCCTTACGATCCCCTAAAGGATCTCGCCCCGATAGCAATCGTCGCGTCAGGCCCACTGGTTCTTCTTACAAACTCTTCTAAGCCCTATCACAATTTCGCCGAACTCGTCGCCAAGGCCAAGGCTAGTCCGTCGTCCCTCTCGTACTATACGTATGGACCTGGCACGATTCCTCATCTTGCAGGCGAACTCCTTGCTGAATCGGCGGGAATTTCGTTCCGGGCTATCCCTTACAAGGGAAGCAACGAAGCGGTTCTCGCGCTTCTCCGTGGTGAGGTCGACATCGGTCTGGATACTGTGTTTGCAGCAGCACCTTATATCAGAACGGGTCAGCTACGGGCGCTAGCCGTCACTGGGCTCACACGGTCATCTTTCTTGCCTCAAGTTCCCAGTTTTTCCGAACTCAAAATTCCTCAGGCTTCAGTTGATGGCTTCAGCGCTTTGATGGCGCCAGCGAAGACACCGGCGCCTATCATGGACCGGCTGGTGCAAGAAGTGTCGGCAATTATGGCCATGCCGGACGTGAAGGAGAAGCTCTCGGCTCAATCTTTGGAAACCGCCGCGATTGGGCCGGCGGCCGCGAGGACAAAGATTGAAACGGATCTGGTGAAGTTTCGTCAACTTGCCAAGGCTCTGAATATTAGTCTCGAATAAACTGCGATTCCATCGAGACGAAAGGAAAATTCTAGTAGGAAGCGTTAAACAGCATGGGGCATGGGATCCACTTGACATCCGAGGTCGGCGAGGCGTTTGAGCAGGAGGTGGATGGCCTTGTTGACGTCGTGACGGTTGAAGTAATCGCAGCCGAGGTCGGCGTACTCAACGCCATCGCGGAGCATATGGTATGCGGAGGTGAGCATGGAGGCGGCCACGGCCATGATGGCCTTCTTGCCACCGTGGCGGGCCTTGATGCGCAGGAACTGAGCGTGGAGATAGCTGGTTTTGACCCGTACCGCAGCCCAGGCCGCCGTCACCAAGGCGGTCTTGAGCCAGGTGCCACTCTTGCGCACGCGCGTGCTGCTCCGCTTGCCGGCGCTCTCGTCGTTGCGCGGGCACAGCCCTGCCCAGGACACCAGGTGGCCGGCATCGGGAAAGCGCGTCATGTCAACACCGATCTCCGCCAACAGGACCTGAGCGGTCCGGTCGCTAACCCCGGGGATCGTGGTCAGCAGGCGGGCGCGCTGTCGGATCGGCGCCAACGCTTTTCCCACGACGGCGTCGAGTTCGGCCAGCGTGTGCTCCAGTGCGCCAATGATGTCCTGGTGCAGTTTCAGCATCGTGCGGTGGTGGTCGGTAATGCGTCCGCGCAGCGCCTCACGCAACTCGGCGTGCTTCTTTCTGGCGGTGCCGTGGGCGAGCGCCGGGAGTCGCTCGGGGTCGACCTCGCCATTGGCGATGGCATTGAGCATGCCACTGCCGCTGCGGCCGAGCACATCCGAGAGTACGCTGCCCAGCTTCAGGTTGGCGTCTTCGAGCACTTTCTGGATGCGCAGGCTGTGTTGGGCAATCTCGCGCACGAGTTGCTTACGGGTGCGTGTGAGATCGCGCAACTCCTGAGTGGCAGTCGGCGGGACATAGCTCGACCGGATCAAACCGTGGGCAAGCAGATCGGCAATCCACATGGCGTCGTTGACGTCGGTCTTGCGACCGGGCACGTTGTGGATGTGCTGAGCGTTGGCCAGGACCAGCTCGAAGTCGCCCTCAAGGATGTGCCACACTGGCTTCCAGTAGACCCCGGTGGCTTCCATGGCGACATGGGTGCAGCCGTGCAGCGCCAGCCAGTCGGCCAGCGCCAGCAGCCCACGGGTGGTGCTGTCAAAGCTGCGCATTTCATGATGCTCGGGTGCCGAGACGCAGCGCACGCAGGCCACGATGGTGTCCTTGTGGAGGTCCAGCCCGGCACAGCGGGGATAGAGTACTTGCATGGAGCCTCCTGCCAGAGTCAACGGCATCGGCAGCAGCCCTCGGTGGGGTGCTCGCAGGGCTGCGGGTCCAACTAGACAAAGGGATCGGGGCACCAAGAACAAGCCGACCTCATTGCCAACACCGACTACCATCTTATTCTCGTCACAGCGCAATTCACCGGCCCCAAGCCCGCTTCATCCTTCAGGGTCGGGCGCGCCCGATGGGCAACTAGACAGGAAATTACCGTGATACATCCATTCTCAGAATACCGCGCGCTTTTCCCAATTCTGAAGACAACTGTGCAGCTCTCGAGCTGCTCACAAAGCGCACTGAGTCTTCCCGTAAAAGAAGCGATAGAAAAATACATGACTTCGTGGGTGTCGGATGGCATGGATTGGGAAAGCTGGATGGAAGCGGTCGAGGGTTCCTGCGCAGAGTTCGCCAGGCTAATCGGCGCGGAGCGCGATGAGATTGCGATTCTCGGCAGCGTTTCTGACGCAGCATCTAGTATCGTATCTTGCTTGGACTTAACTGGAAGCCGCAAAACGCTGGTGTGCTCCGAACTGGACTTTCCTTCGCTAGGCCACGTCATGCTGGCACAGCAGGCACGGGGCGCGCGTGTCCGCTTTGTCGAATCAGATCAGCAAGGCATATCGTTAGACGCAATTAAGAGGGCTTTTGACGCTTCTACCGCTCTTGCCTGCCTGTCCCATGTCTCGTACTATAACGCCGCCCGAATAAATGTACAGACGGCCGCTGATAACGCGAGACAGAATGGTGCCCTTCTCTTTGTCGACGCCTATCAGTCGGCCGGCGCACTTGCCATCGATGTGAAGGAGATGGGTCTTGACATCCTTGCTTCGGGCGCACAAAAGTTTCTTCTGGGCGTGCCCGGCATTGCTTTCATGTATGTTAAAGGAGCCGTAGCGCGACAGTGGGAGCCTAGGAACACTGGCTGGTTCGGCAGATCGAACCCATTCTCATTCGACATCCGTACGTTGGATTTTTCCGATCACGCCGCGCGATTTAACACAGGTACGCCACCTATAATTTGCGCCTATGCAGCGCAGGCGGGGATGAAGCTTCTTAACGAGATCGGGTCACGTTCAATCGACGCATACCTCCAACATCTCTCTTTAGTCGGCAGGGAAGAGGCAAGACTGTTAGGCCTCGCAGTTGCCGGCCCAATCGACCCCGGCTTACGGGGTTCCGTGATTTCGGTACAGATCTCAGAAGCGGCCAAGGTAGAGAAGGCCATGAAGGCAGCCGGCTACATAGTCTCAGCGCGGAATGATGTAATCCGAGTAGCTCCCCACTTTTATAATACGGAGGACGAGGTGGTATGTGCGTTACGAGAACTAAGCAAGCTGGTGTCATGAAGCCTAGAGGGAATCGGGAGCGGCTACTTCCTCTTCGTCGATGATCGCGAGGGCTGGCTCTGCTTCCTGCACCGGCAATGGAACTGCGCGCAGAGGCAGGCGCCGGAGCGCATCCATCAGCGCGGCCCTGTCGCGGTCGCTGCACGTCCTGACGTCCAGATTATGCGCCAGCGGGACCGGCTCGGCCACGAAGATCTCGGCGGGTGCGCTGTCCGACGAGACCTCGAACCCGGAGGCGGTCTTGTTCTGGCGCAGATAGTGCGCAACACGACTGAGATTTCGCACCCGCTCAGACTGCAATTTGGAACGAAAGAGCGAGCGGTTGATTGCCGCCTGCACGTCCTTGATCTGCAAGGTCCATGTGAGGATGCGGCTCGTCAGACGTTTGCGGACAATCGAACGGACGTCGAGCATGCCGATGTTCAGCGCTTGGGATTCCACCTCGCCGAACAAGGTGCTCACTTGCTCCATCTCGTTCAGTGACTCGGAAACCTCGTTCACATAGAACTTGTTCTGGCGAAGCTTGGCTTGAAAGTTCGAGACGTCGCCTATTGCGTCGAGATGAGCGCATGAAGCAAAGACAGGTTTCGCTCGATGGAGTAGGAGATGTCGATGACCGTTTCGACCAGTTGGGCAACCAGCGATTCCCGGTCGCTAGCGTCGCCGTTATCGTATCGAACGCGAATCTCACGCCAGACTGATCGCGCTAGCTGGATCCCACCGGACAGGCGGGTTAGCGTCTGGTACGCGCGATAGCTGACGAGGTAGTCGGCGATGAAGTCGCGCAGTCGCGGGTTCAGACGGTAGACGCCTTCGTCCTGTGGCTTCAGCGCCTTCAGGTTCGAGAGCGTGTCGATCCGGGCGGTGCGAGTACGGTCCCCCAACTCCACTGAGGTATCGAAAGCTTCTGATATCAGGTCGTCATTCTGACTCAGATCCCGGAGGAGTTTGCCAATCTGATCGGAGGACTCACGCATCGCTCATCCCGCCCAGTGTTTGCTGCTCCTCTACCACTTCGTCCTCGATTCGGTCGGCCTGGATGGCTTCGTTCTCCGAGATGAATTCGATGACGGAATAGAGGTGCTCGATCTTGCCGGTAATCTTGTAGATTTCGGCCTGAGGGTTGAAGAGGATGACGTAACCCTCGTCGCGCAACTGCTCCAGCACTTTGCGGAAGTTCTCCCGGATGGACTGGCGCGCGTTGAAGCCCTTGATCACATGGCTGAGCCCATTGAGCTGACTCTCCAGCGAAGCACTGTCGATGATCAGTTCTTCCATCCGCGCCAGTCGAATGACATCGCCCGGGCTAAGGGCGATCTCCGTGGAGTTTGTTTGCCGGATAAGGTCAAGCAGCATCACAGCTGGTCGTAAGCGACCGAGAAACGGCGTCCTAGTCTTATAGGGTGAGTCTTGGCAGGCTTGCGTCCGCAAACTCTTTGCGGAC
>NZ_JAGIQB010000111.1:0-6780 GCF_017815025.1 Cupriavidus phytohabitans | reverse complement strand
GTGGCGGCGTCACTTCGCTTGCCGAAGACAGGCTTCGCATTCGCCGCGCAGCGCGGCGAATGGTCCGCTACCTTCGACCCTCGCGAAAGCGCATGGGTGCGCCCATTCGACATTACGAGCAGAAAGTCATGAGCGGAAAGTCATGAGCGAAGAAAAGACCGAGCAGCCCACCAACAAACGACTACTCGACACACGCAAGGATGGCGAGACGTCGAAGAGCGCCGATCTGGTCGACGGCGCGACGATGGCCGCTGTCGTCGGCGTGCTCGCGTTCGGGGCCGATAGCTTCGGCGGTGCGCTGCGAACCATCGTCAGTACTGCGCTCGAATTCACGTCTGGCAGTCACGGTCAGTCGCTCATGTTCGTCAAGCTGTTCAACCTCGGCAAGCAGGCATTGATCGTGATCGTGCCATGCGTGGGTGCGGCAGCGCTCGCAGCAGTGGCCGCGCTGATCCCGCAAGTGAGTTTTCAGATTGCCACCAAACCTGTCGTACCCGATCCCAAACACGTGAGCCCCGTCGACGGCGTAAAGCGGATGTTCTCGTTGCGCACGGTGATCGACATCGTAAGGATGGTGATCAAGGCGGGCATTATCGGAGCGGTGATGGGGTTCACGATCAAATGGATACTGCCGTTGATCGTGGGTTCGCTGTACCAGCCGCTTCCCGAATTGTCGAAGCTCTTCTGGTCGTTGCTGATCAAACTCTTCGCCGTGGCCGTGACCGTGTTTATCGTAATCGGTGTCGTCGATGTCAAGGTGCAACGCATGCTGTTCCTGCGAAAACTGAAAATGTCGAAAGACGAAGTCAAGCGGGAACACAAAGAAATGGATGGTGACCCGCAGATCAAGGCGAAACGCAAAAGGTTGGCGCGCGAATTGGCGACTGCGGCGGCACCCGCGCAGCGCGTGAGGTCTGCGAACGCCCTGATCGTCAACCCGACGCACTATGCGGTCGCCATCCGCTATGCCCCCGCAGAACATCCGCTTCCGCTTGTGATCGCGCGTGGCATGGACGAAAATGCGGCGCAATTGCGTCGCTTCGCGCGCGATGCGAATGTACCGATCATCGGCAATCCACCGATCGCGCACGCGCTCTACAAGGTCGAGATAGACGACCCTATTCCGGAGGAAATGTTCGAAACCATCGCCGCGATCCTACGCTGGGTCGATGCGATCGGCTCACGGCGTATTGAAAACGACGCCGGCTAGCACAATGGCGACAACCTCGGGAGCCGCGATGTTCAAGACACCACCTAAGTTACCCGCCACCGGCGAAATCGGCATCGCGATGCTGGTGGTCGCGATCATCTCGCTGATGATCCTGCCGCTGCCGCCGTTTCTGATCGATGTGCTGCTCGCCATCAACATCACGATCAGCGTGACTCTGCTCATGGTGACCATGTATGTGCCGAACGTGGTGTCGCTTTCCGTATTTCCGTCGCTGCTGCTTTTCACCACGTTGTACCGGCTCTCGCTCAACATTGCCTCGACCAAATCGATTCTGCTGCACGCGGATGCGGGCAACATTATCGAAAGTTTTGGCGAGCTGGTGGTCGGCGGCAACCTCGTGGTCGGCATGGTGGTGTTCTTGATCATCACTACCGTGCAGTTCATCGTGATTGCGAAAGGCTCGGAGCGCGTGGCCGAAGTCGGCGCGCGTTTTACACTTGACGCGTTGCCCGGCAAGCAGATGAGCATCGACGCCGATCTGCGCGCCAATCTGCTCACGCCCGAAGAGGCGCGCCGCAAACGCGCAACGCTTGCTGTCGAAAGCCAGTTGCACGGCGGCATGGACGGCGCGATGAAGTTCGTCAAGGGCGATGCGGTGGCCGGTCTCATCATCACACTGATTAACATCATTGCGGGCATTGCGGTAGGCGTCTCGTATCACGGGATGACGGCGGGCGAAGCGGCGAACCGCTTTTCTGTTCTGTCGGTCGGCGATGCAATGGTCTCGCAGATTCCGTCGCTGCTGCTTTCGGTGGCCGCGGGCGTAATGATCACGCGCGTCTCCGACGAACGCGACGCGCGGCCGCTGTCGCTCGGCGACGAGATCGGTCAGCAGCTTTCGGTCAGCGCCCGCGCACTCTACTTCGCGAGCCTGCTCCTGCTTGGCTTCGCCGCCGTGCCGGGCTTTCCGACTGCGCTGTTCGTGCTGCTCGCGGCGATTCTCGCGTCCTGCGGTTACCGACTCGGCAGGCACAAGCCCGCCGTGATCACGCATGCGGGGGGAGCCGTCAACGCAATGCAGCGCGTCGGCTCGAAAGCCGGGACGCCGGCAATCCTCACGCGAGCGCCTCAATTCACCTGCCCGGTCGGTGTGCGCATGTCGCCAGACCTCGTCGTGCGCCTGTCAACTACCGCGCTCGACCGCTCCTTCGAAACCGAACGCGGGCGGCTGCAGGAACATCTCGGCTTGCCATTTCCGGGCATCACCATGTGGACAAGCGACGACTTGCCCGCTTCGAGCTGCGAACTGCTCATGCAAGACGTCCCGTATTGTGCGATCGAATTGCCGCCCGGCAAGGTAATGCTGCCGGAGCCGGCGCTCACCGGCATGCGCGAGCCGCTTTCCGCCGACGCCGAAACGCGCGACGCGCGCGCCGATGTTCGTGGCGGTGAGGAACGCCCTGGACTCGACGGCGGCCCTGGGCCCACATGGTGGATCGACGAAACCAGCTTGCCGCCCAACCAACCGGCATGGCGCGCCGAGCAGGTGATCGCCTATGCGTCGGTGGCGATGCTGCGCAAGCACGCGTCGCTCTTTCTCGGCATTCAGGAAGTGCAATGGATACTCGATCAGCAGAACACCGAAAATCCAGGCCTCGTTGCCGAGGTGCAGAAGGTGCTGCCGCCGCAGCGCATTGCCGACGTGCTGCGGCGGCTGCTGGAAGAGCAGATTCCGATCCGCAACGTGCGCAATATTCTGGAGAGCCTCGTCGCGTGGGGCGCGAAGGAAAAGGACATGCTGATGCTGACCGAATATGTGCGCGGCGATCTCGCGCGCTTTCTCGCGCATCGCGCAGCGGGTGCGGGCCGGATATTGGCCGCGGTATTGTTCGATCTGCCGGTCGAGCAGCATATCCGCCAGGCGATCAAGCAGACGCCAACGGGCAACTTCCTTGCATTGCCGCCTGATGAAGTGGGCTTTTTTATTGACCGGATCCAATCTTTTGTTGGCGCTACGCCGCGTGACGGCGTAGCGCTCGTCACCTCGATGGACATTCGCCGTTACGTGCGCCGCATGATCGAGGCGCGGCTCGACTGGCTCGCCGTCTACTCCTATCAAGAACTAGGCCAGCATGTCGAATTGAAGCCGCTCGGTCGCGTGACACTAGCAGCGCGCTAACCTCCACGTTAACCTCATGACCCTCATCGAACCGAGGCCGCTCCGCATCATTGCGTCGAATAGCGACCAGCGGCCCACCGCCCGCGTGGTGCGCGCGCGGCCTTTCGATTACGCGGTGCTCGTGCGTCGCCCGAGCGCGCCGCGCGCTTCCGTAGCATTCGATCGAGCGACGCCTGAAACGCAAGCGGATCACTCATGCGAAGCAAGCGATCCCGTTGACAATTGCGCGCACGTAATTCCCTTTGACGACGGACGGGCCAGCGATTCGAACGCCCACGTGGAAGCCACTGCGGAGGGCGAAGCCGCGCGCGAATCGGCCAGCCCACTCGCCGCGCACGAGGCTCTGCTGCAGCGTCTTCCCGCCACGACGATGCCCGCCGTCGACGTCCTATTTCGCACGCGAGGCCACTTTCTCGAACTTGCGCGCTCGCTCGCGTGGCAGGTGGCCGCCTTCTGCGCCAACCCGGCGATCGGCAATGCCGGCAACTGGGAAGTGAGTATTCCGCTCGACGCGCGCATTCTGCCGGACACGACGCTCTATCTCTCTCTTTCGCGTTTCTGGCTGTCGCTTCGGTTCGACACGCCGAGCATCGGAACGCGGCAGTTACTCTTCGACCACAGTGCGGTGCTCGAACGCGATCTCGCTGCGCTGCTAAACGCGTGGGGCACGCCACGCGAGATCGAACTGACAGTGTGGTGAACTCACCGCCTGTTGTTTATCCTGGGCGGCCCTCAAATCTGAAATGCAGCACCTTGCCATCCGGTCCAGTGAATGACAAGAATGAAGTACCAACAACTACAATCCGAAGAGCGCATGCGCATCGAGATAAGATGCCCAACGCTACTGCTGCTTCGGCCTTGGCGGGCTTCACCGCCAAGCTGCAATCCCTGGTCGCGCCGCTGCGCCAGACGCTGACCTACGACCAGGGCGGTGAGATGGCGCGGCACGGCGAACTCAGCGCCACCACCGGCGTGCGCGTGTACTTCTGCGAGAAGACCAACGGTCTGGCTGCGCCAGTTCTTACCCAAGGGCACCGACCTGTCCGTCCACTCTCAGGAGGACCTCGATGCCATCGCCGATAGTTTCAAAACCCGGCCTCGCAAAACCCTAACTGCCACAACCCATTACAAGTCCAGTCCTCGCTCAGGTTCTAGCTAATCCCTCGGACCGACTTCCTGTTCAATAACATACGGGGTGTTGTCCTTCACACTTGAAACCGCCCTGGCCAACGCAGGCCAGGCCATTGAACCGACGCCGCATGAGTTATTCGATCGCCGAAATGCCAGGGGTGAACGTGGCCACAGAACACGCCGCGACCGAGGCTGCACCGCCTGCCGCCCAGCCGGCTGCTGCAGTGAACGCCGGCTTGCGCGCGGGAGCACAAACCACGCCCATTGGCGTGCTGCTCCTTCGCGCCGTGCCACTCGGCGTTGCGCGCGTTGCGCGGCTCGTCTGCCATGCGGGCAGCGTGCAATGCGTTGAACGGAACGCCGCTATCGCCGAATGGCAAGCGACGCCCGAAGCCGCAGCCGAAGGCCCGCCCGCGCCTTTTGCAGAGCCGGGCGTGCTCGATCTCGAGCATCCGGCCGGCGCGATTCGCGTGCTGTTCGATCTTGCTGCGTATCCCGCTCTCGAGATCGCCGCGTTGCCAGACGGCGCGCCGGTCCCCAGCGACGCGGCGCGTGCGTTGCGCATCGCGGTCGCCGGTGTGCTGCTGGAGCCGTTGCTGAAGCGGCTTGCTGCGCTCGGCTTTGCCGGCGTGCATGTCACGCAGCTCAAGCGCGGCCTGCCGCACGCGTCGAATGAGCCCGATATCCTCGATGCGCGAGACGGCGCGGCATTCAGCGTGACTTTCTCGGCCGACGGAACCCGGCATCGCGCGCGCGTGATGCTGGCGGCGCCCTTGGTGGACGCGCTCGAAGCGTGGCACTTCGCGCGCACGGCCCGTTTTACCGCCGACGCCTTCGCCGCGTACGCTTCATCGCGAATGCAGGAACGCACATGTCCATTGGGCAACTGCCCGGTGCCGGGGCGCCTGATACTTGGCTCGCGGCGCCTGCCCGTCGACACGCTGCGCGCGCTTCAACCGGGCGACGTCCTGCTGCGTTCGCTGGCCGGTCAACTGCGCGCACTGCTGCCGCAAAGCGACGCACGCCATATCGTCGAAGCCTGCGCAACGCACGCGGCCGAAGGCTCTGCCGCACAGGCCGCGTCGCCCGCGAGCGCCACCATGGCTTGGGGCTCGCCCGGCCTGATGCGCGTTCACGCGCCAGTCAACATCGAAGGCCGCAGGCTTTCACTCACGAAGGAGCCCATCATGACCAATGAGCTGGATCCCGTTCGCCCGGACGATCTTCTCGCGCCGGATGAACATTCGAATCCGATCGACATCGGCGAACTCGATCTGCCCGTCCAGTTCGAATTGGACACCGTTGCGCTGCCGCTCTCGCAACTGTATGCGCTGCGCCCTGGCTATGTGCTCGAACTGCCGACGTCGGTTGCAGAAGCACAACTCAAGCTGGTCACTCATGGCCAGACCATCGGCTACGGCGAACTCGTCACCGTGGGCGACCATCTAGGCATCCGCATCCTGCGCATGGCGCACGGTGATGGTTCAGTTCAGTGACATCACCGGACTGCTGATCGTCATTGTTGCGATCAGCCTCGTCCCTTTCGTTGCGATGATCGTCACCTCGTACGCGAAGATCGTCGTCGTGCTCGGCCTGCTGCGCAATGCTCTCGGCGTGCAGCAGGTGCCGCCCAACATGGTCCTAAATGGCATAGCGATTCTCGTCTCGCTCTACGTGATGGCGCCGGTCGGCATGGAGGCCATGCAGTCGATGCAGGGGCAGCCAATTTCCAGCCAGCCTACTCAGGCGCTGATCCAGATCTTCAGCGGCGCGCGCGAACCGTTCCGCGCGTTCTTGCAGAAGCACACAAACGAACGCGAAAAACGCTTCTTCATTCGCTCGGCGAATGTGGTATGGCCAAAAGACGCGGCGTCAAGCCTGCACGAGAACGACCTGATCGTACTCGCGCCCGCCTTCACGCTGACCGAACTGACCGACGCGTTCAAGATCGGCTTTCTGCTCTACATCTGCTTTATCGTCATCGACCTGATCATCGCGAATGTGTTGCTCGCGATGGGACTGAATCAGGTGACGCCCACCAACGTGGCCATTCCGTTCAAGCTGCTGCTGTTCGTCGTGATGGACGGCTGGTCCACGCTGGTCCACGGCCTTGTGATGACCTATCGTTAGCGGCTCCGATGTGATGATGGACGACTCCCTCCCTTCGGAGCCTGGGATTTCCCCACTTCTGAGGTTCCGTCGGGATAAGGAGGTAGGGGCGAGGGTTCTGTCGCAGTAACGGTACGGAAGTAGAATTTGCGGTCGTGAAACTTGAAGGCCAGAAAATGATTCAACCAGC
>NZ_JAGIQB010000110.1:0-7094 GCF_017815025.1 Cupriavidus phytohabitans | reverse complement strand
GCTGCCGCTCGCGAAGACCGCTGACGACTACGAGGCCTTGCTGCCTTGGAATCTCAAGACATCCGCTGTTTAGCCGAACTCGTATCCGACCGCAAGAGGCGTTGTTAGTCGACCGCTTACAGCTGGTCCGTAGACATCCCGGAAGCGGCGGAGATCTTCCTTCAGACGGGTGACTGACAGGGTCGTGACGTCCTTCGGCGCCGTGTAATACGCGCCGTCCTCCGGATTCGTGCGCGCGAGGCGCAAGTCCATGTGGCCCAGAACGTCTTCGACCTTTGCGAGCGCTTCCGGGGCCGAGAGGTAGTTGTACTCGGTCGGGTACGCGACCGAACAGACAAAGCGGCCCGAGAGCAGGGTTTTGAGAACGGCGGCGATCACTGAGCGTCTCCAGCATCGACGGTCATGATTTCGCCCGTCGTCACGAAGTCGTGCTTCAGTACGGCGAATGTACGGATCACGCCCATATCCTCCAGACGATATCGCTGCGCGAACTTGCGATAGTGGCGAGGGTTCAGATCCGGCGAGGCAGTGATCACGTCGATCCGGTTGTCGCGGAGCATATCCATCAGGGCGATGAAGTTCGGTCCGTCAAATTTTCCGACTTCGTCGGTGACCCATGTAATGTAGATCGCGTCTTTGCCGCGGATCATGTTCAACATTCCGAGCAAGAGCGTAATCAGGATGATCGAGGTCAGACCGTTTGACGACACGTTTTCCAACTCGCTTTCGCGGTGGAATGCCTTCTCGACGTCGTTCTCCATAACCTTGCCGCGAATACGGATGTGCTGCGACAGGTCGACCTCAAGCCGGCCACCGCTAGCGATGGTATTGGCAACCTCATGGAGTACGACTTCGGCGGCTTCGTCGGGAACCTGCGGCGCTGGCCTGCGCGTCCCAGGGCAAGGTGTGAATCGTTCGCGAATTTGCTGACCTGCTTCAGACGTTCCATAAAGCCCAGGTCAGAAAAATCCGTGACCATCTCGATCTCCAACCCACGAATGCGCTCAAACTGTTGCACCGACTGAAGGCCCTTGCCGAGATCCTTGTTGAAGCGCTTGATGTCCGACTCGAAGCTCTGAATCGCGCTATGGAAGCGTTCGATTGTGTCCAGTATCACGCGCAGCGTATTGTTCAGGTTCGCAACGATCTCGTTCGGGATATTGCGATGGCACCGTACGAGGGCGCGTGCTTTCTCGATACGGTCGTTCGATACTTCGGCCACGAAGCGCTCGACAAACTCCTTGACGTTGTTGTCGCCGGCCGTCAGGCGGTTGTAGATCGTGTTGTGAAGCTCGCCGATCCGGTGTGTCGTCGACGCCAACTTGCTTTGCGCGGCGCTGACGTTGATCGCCAGTTGCGCGGCGGTCATGCTGGGGTCGATGGAGACATCTGCGTGCTTTGGCGGCGGCAACTTCCCCTCAAGCATCTGCAGTTTCTGGACCTGGCCGGTCAGATCAGTGATCGACTCGTCGAAGGCCCTCTGCTGCACGCGATAGGCCTCGATTGCACGCTTGACGGCACCTTCATGAGCCCTGATGGCGTCGTCAGCCTTCGATAGTGCCGTATTGGCGTCGCGCGCCGCTTCCTCAAGGCGGATCAGTTCAGTCGGCCCGTTGTTGTTGAGCCAGGCGCGCCACTGTTCGACCAGCACAACCTTGTTTTCCAAGGTGCGCAAGATTGCATCGATTTCCTTGCGGCGAGCATCCCATTGTTCGAACTTCTCTGGATCGAGATTCTGGGCGCGCAGCCGCTCATTGCGTCGGGCGGTCAGCGCGGCTACCTGGCTGGTGGCTTGCTTTTTGATGCCGTCCCGGCGAGTCTCGAAATCGGACGCTTCTTTCTTCGCGGCAATGCCGGCGTTCCAAATCTCGGTACCGAAGCGGCCTTCAATGCCCTCGATCTCTTGTCGCGCGGAGGCAGTATATTGCTCCTGCGCTTGCTTCAGCGCCTTCATCTCCTTGCCTAGGCGGTTCGAACAGGCCCGCCAACGCCTTACCGTCGCGAACGCCCTCCAGACCGACACCAAGGCCAAGCGCGAAGCCGCCTCGGCCAATGTGACGGTCAGCTTCTCGGTTGAGCGTCTCGAGGTCGGCGTCGCGGGTCGTCTCGATCTCCTCGCGCGCAGCTCGGATCTCGTCCTCGATAACGGCGGCCTCGGCGGAATACACCTGGCGTTGCTGCAGGATGCCAGCCCGTTCGGCTTGCAATGCCTGTGCGCCTTCCTGCTTTTTTTTGCCCAGCCGGCGACGTCTTCTTTGTCAAAGCGTGCCTTGAGCGCGGCTTGATCGTCATAGGCCTGTTCGGCAGTCCGACGATTGGACTGCGCTTGCTCGAACGCGGTGGTCAGGGTTGCCTGGATATTCTGCTCGGACTCCTGCTGGCGTTGCCGTTGTGTGGCTGCGGTGTTCTGGCGAGCAGTGACGTCGGCGAGCGCTTTCGTTTTGTTGTCCAGCAGTGCGCTCACCTCGGCAGAGAGCAGGCGAATGTCGTCTTCCTCGCGATAGCAGCGGTCGATCGTGGATTCAAGGTCATCCACGATCCGAGTTATTTTGTTGGCGTCCTCGCAAGCGCGGCGATTCTTGATCCAATCGGTGATTTCGCTCTTGGTCTGCTTGAGGAGGAGCTTTTTCCTTTCCGAGTCCGCGCTGGCGCTCGTCTCCTCGTCGACCATGCCGGCGGCGACTTGGATGAGGTCGGCGAAGCTCACGTGTTCCTTGACGACCGAGCCAACCAGGCGGTCGAGATTCGGCATGGCGCGCGGGGCGAAAGAATATTCGCGGGCGATTTGGCGCAGCTTGTGCGCCTGCTTCGTGTTCGCCTGCAGATTCAGGATGATGGCTCGATACTCGGAAGCGTCGAGCTTCATCGAGAAGGCTACGCCGATATTGGTGGCTGCGGTCTTGGATCCTTCGTCGTCCAGAAACGTCCCGTTCTCGTCAACGAAGATTTCGCGCCGAAAGCCGGATTCGAAAAGCCGATACTCGAGGGCGTCGGGATTGTCCCGGCGGGCACGCAGAACGGCCAGGCGCAAATCGTGCGTTTCGGACGGGCCGCGCTGGTACTCGAAAACGATCGCGCTTTCCGGCGTGGGCAGCGTGAATCGTGGCATCGATTTCTGGCCATGTCCGATCTGAATGATCTGGCTCGGTAGGTGCCCGTAAAAGAGGGGGGTGAGACGAAGGGTCGTGGTCTTGCCAACGCCATTGGGCCCAACCACGGCAGCGCCGTCGCGGGGGGCGATTTCGGTGATTCGGCGCGAAGGGCGTTGCTTGTTCGTCCCCACGTTGACGAGGAGCATTTTCCGGATTCGGTGCATGGGCTTCCTTCGTTCTTAGTTTGGAGTATTGCCCAGAGCCACAGTGGTGGTGCGAGACGGTGAATTGGCCACGCCGGTAGTTTGCCAGATTAGGGCCCTCATGCGACTCTTGGCTCTATTTCCGTCGGATTCAGGTGAATGACATCGATTTTCCATTGAATGGTGGCTTATAATGATAGTGTTTGACAGTTTTGCATCTAAGCTTAATTAGCTTTAAACTATCTCCTGTCATCTCTCGACTGGAAAGGAAACTTACATGGCATCCTATAAGGAACTCATGTCCCAGAAGCAGGCCCTCGAAGCCCAACTGGAAGAGGTGCGCGCCAATGAAGTAGCGGGCATCATCGAGAAGATTCGGAGCCTGATGGCCGACTATGGCTTGACGGTCGAAGACATTGCCAAGCGCCGTCGCGGCCGTCCAGCAGGCAGTGGCGCGAGCAAGCCGAAGTCGGAGCTGCCCCCTAACAGGCTGCTGAAGTACTCACCGCGCAAGCGATGAGGCTTCCCCCATAAGGCCGGCGGGGCCGTTAATTTTCACCATCCGGAAGCCGGGCGCCACTGCATCGGCTTTTTTCGCGTTTGGGAGCCCATTTCCGGCCTCATTACCGCGATTACTGCAACTGCGGACGGATTTGTCCCAGCGAGCGCATACGTACGAGGTTGTAGGCGGCCATGCTCAGCACAAACATCTGGTCGACTTTCTTGAGTCCGCGCACCATCACCTGACGCATGCGCCCCACGGTCTTCGCCCAGCCAAAGCCTTGCTCGATCAGCTTGCGCTTCTGTTGCGAGACGGCATAACCGGCGCTGCAAGCAATGGCATCAGGAACGGCCGAGCGCCGGCCCGAAGTGTTTTGCGCCACATGCGGAGTCACTTTCATCTCCAGGCACGCCTCGATGAACTCCTGCGCGTCGTAGCCTTTGTCTGCGCCCACGGTAACTTCCACATTCAGGTCTTCAATCACCTGCCTGGCATCGTTGAGCATGACCTTTGCGGCCTCGCGCTCGGCGTGTCCGTCCGCGTTGGTCACCATGGCGCTCACCACCAGGCCGTGGCGGTTGTCGCTCAGGGTATGGCCCATGTAGCGCAGCTCACTCGCTGTTTTTCCCTTGCGGTACAGCTTGGCATCGGGATCGGTCTTGGACTCGTGCGTCTCGTTGCTGCGCTTGCGCCCCTTGAAGTTGCCGCCGTCGTTGTCGTCCTTGTCGCCGCCATCCTTGCGCACGAAGCTCTTGTGGCCTGCCCAAGCCTGAATCAGCGTGCCGTCCACGCTGAAGTGCTCACCTGACAGCCAGTTCTTCTTCTGCGCGATGGCAAGCACTTCGTTGAAGAACTGGATCACTGTATCATGCTTGATCAGCCGTTCGCGGTTCTTGGTGAAGACCGTGGGCACCCAAACTGTGTCGTCCATCGACAGCCCGATGAACCAGCGAAACAGCAGGTTGTACTGGGTCTGCTCCATGAGCTGACGTTCGGAACAAATGCTGTAGAGCACCTGTAGCAGCATGGCTCGCAGCAGCTTCTCCGGCGCAATGCTAGGCTGGCCACCCTTGATATCGGCCTCGTACATCTGCGCGAACAACCGGTCCATCTTCACCAGCGCCTGGTTGGCCATGGTGCGGATCGAGCGCAACGGGTGGGACTTCGGCACGAAATCATCCAGCCTCCGCATAGTGAACAAACTCTCGGTGAAGGTATCTGCGCCGCGCATGAAAGTAGGGTTGGATGGGATCCTCAAATCAACGCTTCAGCCAGCCGTCGCGCTGACCTCCGCCGGAGGTATTTCAGCGGCCTGCTAAGTACCACGACCCCAAGACCGGGAAGACCTGGTCCGGCCGTGGTCGCCAACCGGCTTGGCTCGGTAAGAACCCCAAGCGATTCCTGATTGCCGAAGACGCCTAATCTTAGCTTCCGGCCCTCAAGTCGTATCGCCCCTGCCCACATGCAGGGGCTTTGTTTTTTGAGAGCAGCACCATGTCCCTTGAAGCGATTCTCGCCGAGATCATGCTTGCCCGGCCATACCTGATTCCTCGCGAGCGCACAGACGAGGGTATAAGGAATGGATATTCCTATTGGCTGCGGGTTCCGCCCAGTAAGGAGGTGCGAGTCATCCGTCTTTCGCAAGAGGACGGTAGCTATGAGCTCGTGCGTTCGGCCAGCGAGCGCAAAACCCTCGCGAAAGTTCGACAGCGTTTCTCCGGCTCAGTAGCCGAGCTCTTGGCCATCATCGATGAACAGATCGCCATCACCCGGAAACCCGAGCGTTAGCCACTTTCCCCCGCTGACCAAAACTGGTCAGGTACTGGATGGAATGATTTGCATGGAGTCGACGGCTGTCGAGTCCATGGACATGCGTGCACCTGCGGATGCTGGGGCCCGTGGTGGCACGTCTTCGGCACAATCTCAACGCAGTCGGCGATAACCGACGGGGGCCAAGAAGGCAGTCTTCCACCGACAAGTTCCCGCAGCGGTATTGCGTCGACTTTGCACGATGCAATCGGTGATCCGCAGCATTCGTCGCCAGGAATTCTTCGCGACAAATAGAGCAAAGCGCGAGGGCTGTCAGGACCGAGCGGCGTTACGCAATACGGCGCATGGCTTCAAGCATGGAATACCCTTGACTCGTCAAGCGGGGGGGCATTTGCGCTGCCATGGCCATGCTCCATCGTCACCAGTTTGCGGACCAGCAAGCTGTCCAACTGTTCCGGTTCGAGATCGTCGATATCTTGCGCATCGCCAAGCAGTAGCAGCGCGGCGATTTCATGAGGACTGAGCATGTCAGGCTCCTTTGTCGGGGGGACGGAAAAAGGAACTACGACTGCTGGTCCGTGGACGGAGTTTCACGGAAGATGACAGGAACAACACTGAGTGAACTCGGTGCGAGGACGCGCTGGGTATGCGCACACCGAGCGTTGACACTAAACGCTCTTGTCCACGGAATCAAGCGCTTCGTGTGCTGCAATGCAGCGACGAAGCTGAAACCCATTGGATCGTTGGTCGATGTTTCAGCCGTTTTCGCAACCCCATGGTGAACCCCGGATCACTGCAAGTTGCTACAATGGGTATACTCCGGCGCTTCCAACCAATACGGATAAATCAACATGGTCGCAGCAACCAAAGCAACGACGCCGACGAGCGCGGTTACCAAAAGGAAGCCTGTCACAAAGAAGCTGACGGCACCGACGAAGAAGGCGAGAGTGCTCGCACGTGAAGCCCAGGCAGCGAAGAAGCGCTTGCTGAAACTGCGTGCCGACACGAAGAAGGCCATTGAAGCTGCAAAGCGTGAGGTCGTGAAAGCGACGGAAGCCGCAAAGTCCGCAGCGCGTTTTGAGAAGCAAGCCGCAAAGGACAAGCTCGCGGCGAAAAAGGCGAAGGCTGCAGGTGTCAAGAAGGCTTCCAGCAAAGCTGCCGCCACGAAGGTCGCCCCGAAAAGGGCTGCCGGTAGCAAAACCAATGCGACTGTTGTGCAGAAGAAGGCTGCGGTGAAATCCGTGACGAAGAAGCGAGCCCCGGCGAAGACGGTGGCGCAGACCGTCGCGGCACCCGAAGCTTCGGCGTGATCTTTTGCCTCGAGCGAGTTGGCCTTTAGCAAACGGGTCGATTCAAACGGGATTGGTGCACACCGGCGCCTAGTTTGATCGCCTCGGCAGGCCGAACCGAGTTTCGGCCTGTTCTGCACCAGCAGTACCCGCCTCTAGCTGGTTCCGTCGCGATAAGGAGGTAGGGGCGAGCGGGGGACGGAAAGGTGCTGCGGTTAGGCCACCAGGGAGTAGAACT
>NZ_JAGIQB010000109.1:0-7214 GCF_017815025.1 Cupriavidus phytohabitans | reverse complement strand
GGCGATGCCAGCTCGTTCTTCATGTGACTGGCATCTGACTCTCATTCGTGAAATTGGTTTACTCCGCATACTTATTGAGCAGAAGCCGTGCCAGCCGAAGACGCCAGATTTTTTGCTTTTAAATCAAGGGTATGTGGAATGGGGCAGGGTGGGCTGCGTGGAGCGCACGCGAGCGCGGCCGAGCGCGCCGCGTGTTTTCCACGCGGATGCGTGAAATGCGCGCAGGGTCAGTCCGCGGCCAGGCCGAGCTTGCTCATCTGGTGCCGGAGTGCGTGGCGGCTCAGGCCAAACCGGCGCGCCGCCTCGGCAAGATTGCCATGGCATGTCGCCAGCGTCTGGCCGAGCAGCGCCGCCTGGAATTGCGCCGTGGCGGCGTGGTAATCCAGGCCATCCGCCAGCGCGGCGCTTGCCGCGGGCGCAGCCGCGCTGGCGACAGGAGCGGCATCGGCGGAAGGCGCGAGGCTCGTGCCGGAGGTGTCAGTGCCCCCGGTGGCGCGCAGGATCCGCGCGGGCAGGTGGGCCGGCAGCACGCAGTCGCCCTGCTCGAGCAGGCAGATGCGTTCCAGCAGGTTTTCCAGTTCCCGCACATTGCCCGGCCAGCGATACGCGCGGAAGATCCGCTCGACTTCCGGGGCGAGCCGATCCATGCGGCTGCCGTACTGCCGGTTGTAGCGCTGCAGCGCGCCATGCGCGAGCAGCAGGATGTCGTCGCCGCGCTCGCGCAGCGGCGGGATATTGATCGCGATGACCTGCAGGCGGTAGTACAGGTCCTCGCGGAACTTGCCGGCGTTGACCTCGCTGAGCAGGATCTTGTTGGTGGCGGCGATGAAGCGCACATCCACGCTGATCGGCTTGACCGCGCCGACCCGGCGGAACCGGCGGGTATCGAGCAGCGTCAGCAGCTTGGACTGCATGACCAGGTCCAGCTCGCGTACTTCGTCCAGGAACACGGTGCCGCCGTTGCCGGCCTCGATCAACCCTTCCTTCTTGCCGACCGCGCCGGTGAACGCGCCGCGCTCATGGCCGAACAGCTCGGATTCGAGCAATTGCGCCGGGATCGCGGCGCAGTTGATGTCGATGAATTCCGCGCTGGCGCGGCTCGATTGCTGGTGCAGCATGCGAGCCACCAGGCTTTTTCCGGTGCCGGTCTCGCCGTACAGCAAGACCGTGCGCGCCTGGCTGCCGGCCACGCGGGCAACGAGGTCGCGCAAGGCGACAATCGATGGATGGTTTCCGACGAGTTGCAGTGGGGCGTTCATCGCGGGCGGATGGCTGGCCAGGGCGCTGATGGAGCGCGCGGACTGGCATGACCGTGGGGGGCTGAATCGCCAGCATCATAACCCGCGGGGTGAGCCGGGGCAGCGCCGGAAGCCGGGGAACCCGCACCCCAAGGCCCGCGTCAGGGGTCAGAGTTGGGGGCCAATCAGCGAAGACATCCGGTCGCGCAGTTTTTCGGTCCAGGGACGGTTGGCCCACTGTTCATAGGTCTTGGGGCGCGACAATTTCAGGTCTTCCTCGAAGATCCTGGTCTGCTCGGCGGCAAACCCGGCATCCAGGATATTCAGCGTGGCTTCGTCATTGAGACGGAATGACCGGTTATCGAAATTGGTCGAACCGACCGACACCAGCAGGTTATCAACGATCAGCACCTTGCAGTGGTACATCGTCGGCGCGTATTCGGCGATCACGGCGCCTGCCTTCAGCAGATTGCCCCAGCGCCGGCGCGACGCGGCGCGCACCGTCTCCGAATCGATATGCTCGCCCGGCACGATCACGCGCAGCCTGACGCCTCTTGCCAGGGCCGCCAGCAACGCTTTTTCCGTCAGTTCGTCGGGCACGAAGTAGGCCGCCGACAGGTCGATCGTTCGCGCGGCCGCCGTGATGGCAAGGTGGTACATCAGCGCCATGCTCTCGCTGCCGCCGGTGGGCGAACTGCTGAACATCTGGGCGCGGCCGTTGCCGACCGGGGGCAATTCAGGAAAGTACTCCGGCCCATGCGGCACCGCGCCGCTGACCTTGATCCAGTTGTCCAGGAATACGGACTGCATCTGGCCAACCACGGGGCCTTCCACCTGGAAATGCGTATCGCGCCAGTGGTCGGGATCCTGCGCATTGCCGGTCCATTCCGGCGCGATGCCGACGCCGCCGGTAAAGCCGATCGTGCCGTCGACCACCAGCACCTTGCGGTGCGTACGGTTGTTGAGCTTGCCGACGGTGTACCACCGCACCGGGTGGTAGCGGCGCACGTCCACGCCGGCGCCGGTCATGATGTCCAGCACGGACTTGTCGATCTTCGAGCTGCCGACGGCGTCCAGCAGCACTTGTACCTTGACACCCGCCCTGGCCCGTTCGGAAAGGGCCTGCGCGAATTCATTGCCGATATCGCCGGACCAATAGATGTACGACTCGAAATTGATCGTTTGCTTCGCGCTTCGGATCGCACCCAGCATCGCTGGAAAGATCTCGTCGCCATTCCTGAGCACGCGAAAGCGGTTGCCATCGACGACCGGAGGCCCGAGCAGTACGCCCAGTTCGCGGACAAATTGCGGATCGGCCAGGCTGTAGAGCCGGTCGAGGCGGCGCTCGATGCGCTTTTCGCCACCAATCAGGTTGTACGCGACAATGCCGCCGAGGGCGGCCACAAGAATGGCGGCAAGCAATGCGAGCATTCGGCCCTTTCTACGCGCCCCTGGAAAGGCGTGGCGGATCACGCAAGCACCATGATGTCTGGTCCAAGAATCGAGAATTGCGCCGGCAAGCTGGCGACTTTCACAGCATACTGCCCGGAATTGGCAGTTTCAAAGCGAGGCACGCGGAGGCCGGGCATTTCGACCTGGCTTTGACATCAGGTGTCACAGGTATTCTTGATCGACAAAGACACCCGGAAAAGAGACATGGGCATCCACATCCGCAATGAGCAGGGCGCCGACTCCGACACCATCGCACGGCTGACGGAAGCCGCGTTCCGCGGCGAGCCGCACTCAAGCCATACCGAGCACTTCATCGTCAATGCACTGCGCCGCGATGGGCAACTGACTGTGTCACTCGTGGCAGCGGACGGCGATGCCATCGTCGGCCATGTCGCCGTCTCGCCGGTGACGATTTCGTCCGGAGCAACGGCATGGTATGGCCTGGGGCCGATCTCCGTGTTGCCCGGGCGGCAAGGGCAAGGAATCGGCACGAACCTGATGAAGGCGGCCCTGGTTGAACTGCGGCGCCTCGGCGGCGCTGGCTGCGTGGTGCTCGGCAGCCCGGCGTACTACGGCCGTTTTGGATTCAAGGCGCATGCCGGCCTGGTGCTGCCCGGCGTTCCCCGGGAATACTTCCAGGCCGTAGCCTTCGGCGGAGAAATGCCGGTTGGCGACGTGTGTTACCACCAGGCGTTCGACGCGACGGAGTAAGGGACATAACCGGCACACAGCAGGCGGTTACTCCCCTTGGTGGCATGGAAGCCGATCTTCTAGCATAGATACGCTGGACAGGCGACCGACAAGGCAGGGGAGCGCCCGACATGACCGGTTACGAATCAAGTGACGGTGACGAAGCTTCAGGAGGTAATGGCTATGTCTGCAACAAGGATCGAGATGTGCGACCAGGATGGCGACGGGGTATTGACCATTCGAGATGACGGCGCCGAATTTTCAGGAGTCGCACTTGAGCTTTCGAATCTTTTCGGTGAAGACGTGGTCGCGGACCTTGACAAGCACCAGTTGCTCAACTGGTGCGAGACGGTCGCTGCCCATCTTCGCAACCAGGGCGTTACGCCAAATGAGAGCGCTCAGGAGGGCTACGTCAACAAGACCAGTCAAACCCGCACGAAAGAGCAGCCTGGCGTCGCGGAACTTTTGCAGTCGGCATCATCTTGACCCTGACAAACGCTAAACGCTCTGCATGGTGTCATGCGACGACCAGGTTGCCTGCGGAACGGGCTGGCCGAGGGGCGGGGGACATAATGAGAATGAGGCTGGTGCTCTGGCTCGTCGCTGCAGCGATTCTATTGCCTCGCGTGGCCCTTGCCACCGACTTCGGCAGCAAGGGCGGGCCAGAGCCGGCCAACATCGAACAGATCGCGGCACGGCTTCGCGAGGATCCCTACGACCTGGAGTTGCTGATCAGCTTCGGCACGTCCAAAGGCGGTTCGGCCGGTCATATTGCACTGGCGCTCCGTGACGATGCGCCTGGCGACGAGGTGGTTTATTCGGCCAACTTCTATGCGGACCGAGACCGCAAGCACGCGAGCGGCTACTACACCACCGATCTGATGATCGCCATACCCAAGCAGGAGTATCTGTTCAGGACGGTCTCCACGGTCGCCGAGACCGCATCGTTTGGGCTGGATTTTGGCGAAATCTACAAGCGCTCGGTCATCGGTGTGCGTGTCTACGGGGTGCCGGCGGCGGACAGGGCGGCCCTGGTCGCATACTTCCGCCGCATCAACGAAGACTATCACCGGCGGCGCAGTGACACCGAGTATCACCGAGGCGAAATCAAGTATGACTACCTGCGCCTGAACTGCGCCAAGACCATCGGCGCCGCCTTCAAGTTTGGCGCCGGCTACCGCGACCTGGAGGTGACCAGCGCGAGAGTTCTGTCAGGACGGCGCGTGGTGGCGGCAGCCACCGCCAACGTCCCTACCGAGATGGCGATGAAGCTGATCAGGGAGTGGGGCCGGCGCGAGTATGGAATGGACGTGGTGCTGTACAAGAAGTACCGTGGCTCGGCCTATGTCGACCCACAAGACGAAGAGAAAGTGGCATTCAAGGACCTGCCCGACCGCTTTCCCTCGGTCCTGTCGCTAGACTTCCGCCGCGACGCCGGCGCTTACCAGGATTATGACAACCTCCTGGCGATGTACCTCCTTTTCAACCTCGGTAAATACAGCGTGCGTGTCAACGAACACACGATGCTGCTCGAGATCGAGAAATCGAAGAATCCCATGCCCTATCCCGAGGCGCTGAAGCTCGCCACCCGCGATGCCAGGACCGATAGCGAAAATTACCAGCGCCATATCGAGTTCCGCCCGAGCGGCGAGAGGATCGGCGAGGCGCCGGACAACACGCACCTTTACCACTTCACCGATGACGCGCCTGGGAAGAGGGCGCGCTAGCTGAGGCCCGATACAGGCAATCCCAGAGCGCCGGCGAATGCCACTGCGGCCCGGTAAAATAGTGGTCTGTCTTGACTGGTAGTGATGGACAGTGCACAGATGAAGTCTGTGCGCTGCGTTGTTTGTAGGGGAGTAGAGTGGTTTTCCTGGATTTGTTCCGAACCAAGAAAAAGGCAATCGCGCCGCCGCCTGGAGCGCTGCGCATTCCGTCTGCGCCCACAGCGGGTGTTCCTGTCCGCGCTTACGACCGGGTTTTCGCGCAAGTGATGGAAACGGTCGAGGGCATTTCCGCGGAAGAGAAATCCCAACTGCGGGACCTGGTGACCGAGACGGGTAGCGATGGGCTGAATCTCGGAGGTTACTTCGAGAAAGGGTATGAAGCCTTCTTCAAGGGCCGCCAGTGGAAGTGGGTCGAGTATGAAGAATGGCACGATACATTTGAGCGGCTGGGATCCTTCCCGTCCAACTGGATCGATGTGAATCAGATCGCCAGACTCGGCGCGCGAAACACCTATGACAAGCTGCTGGAACTAAAGATATTCGAGATCCGGGAATTCCTGTCCGCCGAGGGGATTTCTTTCGACCCTGACACCCCCAAGGCTCAACTCGCGTCCCTGGCGGAACACGCACCAGGTTTGGCCGCGTCGTCTCTGTGGGCGCGCCTGCATCAGAACGAGGAAGAGGCACGGCAGAAAGCAGAAGCGCGTCGGCCAAAGGCACTCTATGACTTGTTGATGCGGACCATCGCCTATCGGGCCAAGAGCGTTCGCGACCTCGAGCGGGCGCACTCCAACGGAATCCACCGGCACGAAGTCATGCTCGTCCTGGAAGCGGACCGCAAGTTCATCGATCTCGCGCGCAAGAAGAATCCCCAGGCCGTGCCGCCGTACTATCCCAACGACTTTACGCAACTCAGGCCTATCGTCGACTTCAGCAAGCAGTAAACCTGCGGCGCGGCTGGCGGAGTGCCTCAAGGTCGACATTCACCCTTCTGGCAGGACTTTGGCAAAATGCCTATAATCGAATGGCAAATTGCCAAGGTGCAGATATGCAGACGATAGAGTTCAAGCCCTCGGGTAGCGGGGCGCCGCAGAACCGCTATCTTGACAGCCTGAGTGACGTTCTCAGGACAAACATTCGCTCAGGCGCGGATCTTGTCGCGCTCGCCGTGCAGCGGCTGCCGGCCGAGACCATGGAGCGCTTGCTGCATGCAGGTCTGGCGTGGGAAGAGATCAGCTTTATTATCCCGCGCCGCACGCTCAGCCACAGGCGTGAACGGGGCGAGTCGCTCACGGTGGATGAATCGGACAAGGCCATTCGGCTGGCGCGGATTCTCGCGCAAGCCATTTCCACCTTCGGCCAGGCCGATCGGGCACTGTCCTGGCTGAGAGCCGGCCAGCAACGCTTTGCCGGCAAGTCGCCGCTTGAACTGGCGGGTACGGAACAGGGCGCGCGCCTTGTCGAGGAAGAACTACTTCAGATCGACGAAGGGTATTTCGCCTGATGTACCTGTGGCGGATCAGCAATTACGCCGACCTGAAAGGGTTGGGCGGACTTCGGGCGGGCGGCCGGTGGCACTTTCCAGGCCAGCCCGTCGTCTATCTCGCGGAGCATCCCGCGCTGGCATTCCTGGAGATCCTCGTCCATCACGAGGCGGCGAAGATCGAGGACCTGCCGAAGCAATACCAGCTGCTCCAGGTCGAAGTCCCCGAGTCGGTGGCAGTGGCCGAAATTGCAGCATTGCCCGAAAACTGGAAAACCGACAGCCAGTGGTCCAAAAGCGCCGGCACGGAATGGCTTGCCGCCCGCACCAGCTTGCTGCTGAAGGTGCCGAGCGTGCTTGTGCCATACGCCTCCAACTACGTCCTCAATCCGGAACATCCGGATGCGACCGCCGTCACGATTATCCTGGCCACGCGCGTCGACCACGATCCGAGGATTCTGTCGCTGCTGACAGAGCCGAAAGCGCAGGGCTAGACAGCCTTGGCCAGGCGATACCCGGCAAAGAAGATGTCACTTAGCCCCTACAGATTTGTAGCAGCAAAGCGGTAATGTCCGGTTTTAGCAAAGCAGAAATGTCCGCCTGAGGCGCTCTTCATGGTATTCA
>NZ_JAGIQB010000010.1:0-167619 GCF_017815025.1 Cupriavidus phytohabitans | reverse complement strand
GGGCTCGCGCAGCGTCCCATCTTCGTTCCCGCGTATGGTGCGTTCCGCCAGGGCATCGTGCTGACGGTGCCCCTCGCATTGCGGCTGCTGGCCCCCGACGTGGATGGCGCCACGCTCCACGCATGCCTCGCCCGCCACTATGCCGGCGCGGCCCATGTACATGTCCTGCCGTTGCACGAATCGCGTGCTCTAAAGCACCTGGATCCGCAAGTGCTGAACGGTACGAACGACATGCACTTAAGCGTATTTCCTAACATGGAACACGGACACGTCCTGCTGTCCGCGGTTTTCGACAATCTTGGCAAAGGCGCATCCGGTGCCGCGGTTCAGAACCTGAACTTGATGCTCACGCAGCAATAGGGTCGATGGCGTGAGCTAAAGGACGGCCGGTCGGCCGCACCCGTATGCCAACGATTGCTGCCAACTGGTCGTGGCTGTCGAACGTCTCATGCTGGCCCGGCTGCGGTCGCCTGAAGAGTTATAGAGCACCTGGAGCAGCATGGCCCGTCGCCACTTCTCCGGCGTAATGCTCGTTTCAATCTGGCGGGGGCGTAAACCCCGATAGCTGTTTGCCTGCGCAAAAAATATTATTTGTCTACAAATGGTAGACAATCCATGCGCGGGGCGTCAACTGATGCCAGGCAGGCGAGTGTGACCCAGGAGCGAGATGAGATGGCCAAAGTTTCTTCAATACGTGGCGATTCCTCCACCTGAAAGCCGGATTTCACTTGAGCACCTGCGCAAGCCAATGCTCGGCCTTTCGGCAGAACGAGCGCGTTGGGTGATCAATGGCGCCGGGCTTCCGGCCTAGCCGCTCCGACAACTGGCGCCGCGATTAGCGAATGACACGGTGGCAGCCCAAGGAGGGCGGTTTCGGGTCGTCGGGCCGAAATGCCGGCTTCGCGATCAATCCCGCCACACGACATCGGCGCCGAAGACTGCATCGGTCGGCCGGCGACATTCGTGAAAGGGCTGGCCGACAGGGAGCACCGGTCGAATGACTCGCTGTGCGTTCGGACAAAGCGCTCCAGGTACCTTGTACCGCTGGAGCTCGAACGATTCGAGACATCCTCCCGATGGAAACGAGCCTGCTGCTGTGCGCTCGCGCGAGCACGTCCGCACTGCAAGCCATCCCCCGTTAGGGTTTGCCCCATGGACACTCCTAACATCAATAGCTATATTTTTACGTAAGTTAGCAAGCTATCTTTGTTATGTAATTGACGATGCGGTGAGGCAGCCTCGCTGCAATCGACGTAGCAAGGGTGGGGTAGCCGCAAGAAAACTAGCTGTCACCGCGTGGTGCGGCAGTCAACGAAACTCATCTGGAGGAGACAAACGTGAACACTGCAAATCTTTTGGGTGGCCGTACTGTGATCGTCACGGGCGCGGCGACTGGTATCGGCCGGGCGTTTGCGTTGGGCCTTGCTACCCAAGGTGCCAACGTTGTTGTAGCGGATATGGGCCCGGCCGATGAGACGATGCAGGCGCTCAAAGACGTCGGCGGCGAGGCGCTCTACGTTAAGACAGACGTCAGCGACGAGCAGTCGGTGCAAGGCATGGCCAAAGCGACGCTTGAGAAGTTCGGTTCGATCGATGGCCTGGTCAACAACGCAGCCTACTTCCGCGAGGTCAAGCTCACCAGCTTCGAAGAGATCGATCCGGTCCAGTGGGATCGCATCTTTGCTGTCAACGTGAAAGGCGTCTGGCAATGCTGCAAGGCCGTTCTCCCCGCCATGCGCGAGCAGCGACGCGGCGCGATCGTGAACATTGCTTCTGTGGTAGCCCTCGCGGGCCAGCCGGGCTACCTGCAGTATGTGTCGAGCAAGGGCGCCGTGCTGGCGATGACGAAGGGGCTGGCCAAGGAGGTCGGCCAGCATGGCGTGCGGGTGAACTGCATCGCACCGGGCTTCGTGCTGACAGATGCGACGAAGAACCGTCCCACGGAATGGCAGCAGTCATTCCTCAAGGCGCGTGCGCTGTCACGCGAGCAACGTCCGGATGACCTGGTCGGCACGGCCATCTATCTCGTCTCGGACCTTTCCGGATTCGTCTCGGGACAGACCATCGTCGTCGACGGCGGACACATCATGCACTGAAGGCGGGGCACGCCGGGTCATGGGGCCTGGCGTCCTGCATCGACTGACTGTTGACCTGGAGGTTTGAGATGAACGCAGTGATTACGCAAGTGAAGGGTCCCGCCGCGATGAAGCAAGGTGCCGACCGATTCCCCCGCAATGCATGGTATGTTGGCCTGTGGGCGCATGAGCTGCCGGCGGGCAAGCTCGTACCACAGACCGTTCTGTGCGAGCCTGTTGTCTTCTTCCGCAAGGAGGACGGTTCGGCTGCCGCGATCGTGGACCGCTGCTCCCACCGTTTCGCGCCGCTGTCCATGGGCAAGCTGCTTCCCGGCGACCGGGTCCAGTGTCCTTATCATGGACTCGAATTCGGTGCGACCGGCGCCTGTGTCAAGAATCCGCACGGCAACTGCACCGTTCCGAACGCAGCCCATCTGCGGTCGTTCCCCGTCGTGGAGAAGCACGGCTTTGTCTGGATCTGGATGGGCGATCGCGTTGCCGACCCGGGATTGATTCCCGACTATAGCTGCCTTGACACGAGCCCTGCCGCGCACGTCACGACGCCGGGGTATCTGAAGATTGCTGCGCACTATGAGCTGATCGTCGATAACCTGCTTGACCTTTCCCATACCACCTACGTGCACGAAGGCATCCTGGGCACCGCCGGAACGGTCGTCGCCGACATCGGCGTCGAACAGCGAGGCGATGTGGTGGTCGTGAGCCGTCCGTCCAAGGATGCGGAAACGCCTGGCATGCTCAAGATGCTGAGCGGGCTTGAACGCGGCGACCAGTGGAGCACGATTTCCTGGTATGCGCCGTCGAACCTGATCCTGGAATATGGCGTCAGCAAGGTTGGTGAGCCAAAGGAGAAGGGGACCGGCTATTTCGCGCTGCATCTGCTCACGCCGGAGAACGAGCGGTCCACGCACTATCGCTACAGCGCGGTGCGCTGGAACGTGATGACCGAAGGCGAGGAAACGAACGAAGAGATTCGCGAGAAGATCGGCAAGCTCCGGACCTTCGCATTCGCGGAACAGGACGCACCCATTATCGAAGCCCAGCAACGCCGCATGGACGAATCGCCCACGCCGCTCACGCCGACCCTGCTCGCAATCGACGCAGGACCGATGCGCTATCGCCGTGTGCTCGACCGCCTGCTTCAGCAGGAACGTGTTGCCAATGAGGTGGATGGTGATACGAGAAAGGCTTCGTGAAGTAAGCGGTTCGAATTCAGGTAAGGGCAGAGCAAGCGAGGAGATAAGATGACTACCAACAGCCTGGAGGTGTCCGTCATCGCAAGGGAGCGCGCCGCGAGCGATATTGTTCGCATTACGCTGGCGGCGCCGGACGGTGAGCAGTTGCCGGAGTTTGCCGCGGGCTCGCATATCGACGTCCACGTCGATGCGGGCCTTGTCCGGCAATACTCGCTCATCAACCACCCTGGTGAACGGGGGCACTATGTGATCGGGGTATTGCTGGATGGAAAGTCTCGCGGCGGCTCCAAGGCGATCCACTCGGACTTCCACGTGGGCCGTTCCGTCCGCATCGGCTCTCCCCGGTGCAACTTCCCGCTGCTGACATCGGCCAAGCATTCCATCCTCTTCGCCGGCGGGATCGGGATTACGCCCATTCTGTCGATGGCGCGTGAACTCTCCGCCCGAGGCCAGTCATATACGCTCCACTACTGTTGCAGAAGCCGGGACAAGGCGGCGTTCCTCGAAGAGATCGCGGCCCTGGACCTTGGCGAAGAATTCAGGCTGCATCTGGACGATGGCACCCCGGACCAGCGGTTCGTGCTTGCGGATTGCCTGCCGGAGATGGAGCCGGACACCCACATGTACATATGTGGGCCGGAAGGTTTCATCAACCATGTGGTGGGTGGGGCGGAGGCGGCAGGCTGGCCGGCCTCTCAGGTACACGTCGAGCGCTTTAGCGCCAATGTGGATGTGACCGGCGATTCCTTTGTCGTCGTTGCGGCGCGCAGCCAGGCGGAAGTGGTGGTCTCGAAGGAGGAAACCATTGTCCAGGCCCTGGCACGCGTTGGCATTGCGGTCCCGGTGTCGTGCGAGCAGGGGGTATGCGGCACCTGCCTGACACGGGTGATCGAAGGCAAGCCGGACCATCGTGACATGTTCCAGACCGACGAAGAAAAGGAAGCGGATAGTCAGTGCATCACGCCGTGCTGCTCGCGTTCGATGAGCGGCAGGCTGGTTCTGGATCTTTGAAACGCCGCTGACAGGCCATGACTTTAATGACCTCTGATATGACGAAGACTGCTGGGACATCGTGGAGCGTGTCGGAAGTGCTCCGGGGGCGCTCGAAGCGAAGGACTGTGGTTGCCGGCGGTTTGGAGTGGTCAGTGCTGGAGGCCGGGCAGGGGCGTGAAACGCTGGTTCTCCTGCCCGGTACATTGGGCACGGTCGAGGTCTTCTACAAGCAATTGCTGAAGTTCTCGCAGACATGCCGCGTTGTCGTACTCGGCTATCCGGGGGCCTCGAATCCGGAGGCGATGACTGCTAGCTTTCGTGAGCTGCTGAAGGAACTGGACATCGACAAGGCCCACTTCGTTGGCTCGTCGCTGGGGGGATACTGGCTGCAGGTCTTCCTCCGGGGCGACACCGCGCGGGTCAAAAGCCTTGTCCTAGGGAATACGTTCCTGGACCCTGCCCGCCTGCGTTTTATCAGAATGTTCAGCCCTGCCTTCCTTGCCGAGAACGAGCCGGCTGCAGTCAAGAGTGCCTGGCTTGGATTTGTGCAGGCGCTGCCGAATCCGGAGTTGAAAGACTTCATGCTCGAGGCGGTGTGCGCGCGGCAATCCGCAGCGGAGCTCGACGGCCGGTCCCGCACCATCGCTTTCGCAGATCGCATCGCGCCGCTCGACCTGCCCCCGGACCGGATCACCCTCCTCTGGTGCGAGGACGACAAGGTCATCCACGCCGAGACGTGGAAGGAACTGGTGAGCGCCTATCCTGATGCACGCAAGGTCCAGCTTTCCACCGGCGGCCACTACCCCCATCTCTTGATGGCGGATGACTACAACGATGAGATCCAGTATCGCGTGAACTGCCGGCACGGCCAGGCGGTCTGAGCCGGTTCCCGAAGTTCGGTTGAGATTCCTGCCAGGCGGGCTTCGCCGAAGGCTGCCCTGGCAGCGACGAACCCGGGCGCATCGATGATCCTTTCTGCCGCGCTGGCACGCGCCCAGCGCGGCATTTTTTACGGCCCCTTTGCGTAGATGCTCAGCTTCCTTCCGGAAAAGAGAGAATACGAAGCACACACCATTGACCTTGACCGTCACGCATCCCGAGTGCCTGGTGGATGGTTCGGACCGCGAGTTTCGCACCCTGGTGAACGGTCTGTTGCCGTTTGCCGCACGGCTGCTGTCGGTTCGGGATGGGTTCGGAAGCCTCATTGATCTGACCGGTGCACAGTATTCGATCATCCGCGCAATTGCGACGCTCCATGCGCTATCGGGCGAGGTCACTGTGAACCAGGTGGCGGAGTATCTTCACCTGAGTGGAGCGTTCATTACCATCGAAACCGGGAAGCTGAAAAAGCTCGGAATCATCGACAAGAAGTCTCATGCCGAGGACAGACGAAAGATGTGCCTGAGCGTGACGGCAGAGGGAGACCGGCTTCTGGATGAACTCCTGCCGGTTCAGCAGCGGATCAATGATGTGCTCTTCGAAGGTGTCTCGCTAACCGAATTCAGGTTGCTGTGTTCGGTCATTGATCGGCTCGTTGTCAATGGTGACCGCGCGGCGCTCGACCTCGGTCACCTGCAGGTCCGCCGCTGCCACGGTTGAGATCGCTGCCGGGGGACGCGCAAGACTGAATTGGGAAACTGACCTCGATTGAACGAGCGACTCACGCCGCTTCAGTTCGAGGTCACTACAGATCGCGGGAGCCCGGCAGCCTGAGCGCCGGACAGTACGCGGGAAGTGTCCTAGCCTGCAATGGGCAGCGTCGAAACGGCGTAGGTGTGGCGCAGCGTGCGTTGAAGAACCGGATCTTCCAGTTCGATTTCGAATTGCTCGGCGGGGCGGATGCCGCCAATTGCCGGCAGCGTGCCACACAACATCGCGCTGCCATCGCCGAACTTCCCCCCATGGGTGGCGAAGCGTTCCAGCAAGTCGGCGGGGGAGCGCATGGCAGTGACAGGCCCTTCCTGGTACAGCACCCGTTCCCCACCGATGGTGGCGTACGAGCGCAGCACCAACTTGTCCCAATGTCCCTGGACCTCCTCGAGCCGCCAGAGCGTGGAGGCGCATGGCTTCTCGCACATCTGCTTGGAAAGCGTGATGCCATAGGTTTCCGCTTCGCGATCCGTATGGTCTGACGCAATCCCAACCAGGATATCGCTGCCATCGCCGACAAGTAGGAATTCCGCCTCGCCACTGCTGGCTTCGCCGCTTACCTGGATGTCGGAAGCGGGCCCGAGTCGTTCCGCCGCGACGCGATAGAACACCGGTGTGTAGGGCGGGCGCCTTACGCCGAGTTCTTCAAGTTCCTTGATATGGGCTTCCATGGCTGCCACGTCGCGGCCAGTCCAGCCTGCCACGATGAGCTGGCCGATGACCAGTGCGCGCTGCTGCTTGCCCTGGCTGCTCTCGATGTCAAAAGTGAGGGTCTTCATGATCAGTTCTTGTCGTGCGAGTGTGGATGACATTGGCCGTCTGGCAGGAGCGTCTTCCAGGAGGCCTTTCGGTCGGATCGATCAAGCCGGATCGTAGTAATGGATTTCCAGCAGCATGCAGCCCCCGTGGGACTTGAACGGGCCATGGAAGGCGCCCGGCGGTCGGCATGCGTAAGTGTTTGGCGAGAACGCCTCGCCACCTTCACCGTTCGCGTCGTTGCCGACGGTGAGATCGCCACTGAGCAGGAAGACCTCTTCCCAGTATTCATGCACGAAGGGGGACTTGGTGAACACGCCCGGGTCGAAGCGCAGGAGCCGCGTGCGGCTGCCCGCGCGAATCCCTTCGTCCAGCGATCCGGACAGGATCTTCTGCTGAATCCCCGCGGGGTAGCCTTCCGGAACCTCCCAGCCGGAGGCCAGGTCCAGCGTGTGGAATTCGTCGTGCAGTTTGTTGATAGCCATGGTGTCTCCGCGATCAAGGCAAGGGAACGTCCAGAAAGGGAATCTGGCGCAAATTAACGCTTACACAAAGCTTTGTAAGGTAGCTTTAATTGAACGTCAGACACCGATGGCATGCAAGCTGGTGGAAACCCTAGCGATTGGACCGACATGAGTGCGCTGGCGCAGGAGGCCATGCACCCCGGCGGGAGCGAGGTACCCAGTCTCTTGGTGGGAAGTAGAGATGGCGCTACACATGCCTGTTCAGCACTGCCGGCACGTTCGAAGGAACATGTGCCCCGGTCTGGCAGGCGCGACCGCCCGCCAATCCTTATGCATGAAAGGATTTCGGCTGGCGGCGTTGTTACTGCGCTGCTTCCGAGGGTTTCCACTACCTTGCATGGCCCCGCACTTTCGCGTTGAATAGTAACTAACAAACAAAGCTATTAAACGAAGTTAAGCTGCGGCGTAACCAATGCGGGAGGCAAGATGGCTGAATCAAGGAACAACAATGGTAACGCGCAAGTGGATGCGGATGCACAGCGCCAGTTCCGCAACACCCTCGGCATGTTCGCAACCGGCGTGGCAGTCATCACGGCCCGCCGGGACGAGGGCGCGCCGGTTGGCATCACGGTGGCATCGTTCAACGCGGTTTCGTTGGATCCGCCTTTGATCCTGTTTTCGGTCGATCGCAGATGTCTGAGTCTGGGCGACCTGAGCGTCGCGCCGCGATACGCGGTCAATGTTCTCGCCGAAGCCCAGCAAGAGGTCTCGAACCGGTTTGCCAAGGCGTGCTCCGGAAAGTGGGAGGGCATCGATTTCTCTGCCCGTCAGCACGGCGAGCACGTCCTGTTGCCGGATTCCCTCGCCACCTTCGAATGCGAGCCCTATGCGCAACACGATGGCGGCGAGCACGTGATCTTCATCGGTCGCGTCGTGAATCACCAGGCCCGGCACGATGGCCGGCCACTGATCTTCTTCGGCGGAAAGTACCGGGTTCTTGAAGATATCCGGACCCACGCCTAAACGCAGAACGCACAGAAATACAGGACAGGAGAACAACATGATCAAGACAGGCAACCAGCACATTGCGATGCTGCGCGATGGCCGCGAGGTGTATATCGATGGCAAGCGAGTCAGCGATGTCACCACGCATCCTGCGTTCCGCAACTCCATTCGCAGCTATGCCAACCTCTACGATTTCCAGGCGCGTCCCGAGAGCGTGGACAAGATGACCTTCCGGCCGGAGGGTACTGACAAGCGCGTGAGTCGAATCTGGCAGTTGCCCACCAGCTACAACGAGCTGGTCGAGCGCCGTCACATGCTGGAAGCCTGGACCGAGCTCCACTACGGGTTCATGGGACGCTCGCCGGATCACGTCGCGTCGTGCATTTCCGGCATGTACATGGGAATCGACGTGTTCGAGCAGGCGGACCCTGCCCGCGCTGGTGCCCTGCGCGATTACTACAAATATGCCCGTGACAATGACCTGTTCCTGACCTACGTGATCGTCAACCCGCAGGCGAACCAGTCAAAGGTTGCCCACGAGCAGGAGGACAAGTATCTGGCGGTGGGAATTGTCGACCAGGACGCGGAAGGCATCACGGTGCGTGGTGCAAAGATGCTGGCCACCAGCGGCATCATGGCCAATGAGGTGTTCTGCAGTTGCATCCAGCCGCTGCGCGAGGGCGACGAGATGTATGCGCTTTCGTTTGCCATCCCGATGAACACCAAGGGGCTGAAGGTGCTGTCGCGCAAGTCGTATGAAGCCAATGCGACATCGGTCTTCGACAATCCGATGGCCAGCCGCTTTGACGAGAATGATGCAGTGCTCTACTTTGATGACGTCAAGGTCCCCTGGGAACGCATTTTCGTGGCTGGTGACGTGGCCATGTGCGCCAGGCAGTTCCACGCAACGCCTGCTCACGTGTACCAGAACTACCAGTGCCAGGTGCGGCTGATGGTGAAGCTGCGCTTTCTCGTTGGCCTGGCGCACAAGATTACCGAGATCAATGGCACAAGCGGTTTCCCTCAAGTGAAGGAAATGCTCGGCCAGCTTGCCGCGGAAGCGGGGATGGTAGAGGCGTGGGTGTACGGGATGGAAGCGAAGGGACAGATGACCAGGGGCGGCTACTTCGTACCGGACCGTGGCATGCTCTATGGCTCTCAGGTTGTGACCCAGCAACTTTACGCCAAGGTGCTCAACACACTGCGCGAACTCGCCGGAGGCGGGATGATCATGCTCCCTTCGAGCATCGAGGACTTCAACAACCCGGCCCTCGCTGAGATCATCGCCAAGACGCAGAAGTCCCCGGTTTGCAGCCCGGAAGATCGCGTCAAGTTCTTCAAGCTAGCCTGGGATGCAGTTGGCTCCGAATTCGCGTCGCGGCACAACCAGTACGAAATGTTCTATGCGGGCGCCACCTTCGTGACCAAGGGTCATGCGTACCGCACGTACGACTGGAAGAAGGCATCGGGTCTCGTGGACAACCTGCTGGGCAGCTATTCGCTGGAAGACGAACTGTCCACACAGGCCCGGGCTGCCTAGCCGCTCACGCTTCGGAGAATTGACCATGGCGACAACCATCTCCTCCGCGCAGCGCCAACTGGCTGACGGCAGCGCCAATGCCTTGTCATTGCTGACATCATGTGTGGAGCGCATCTCTGATCCAGGCGGCGAAGGCAGCAGGGTCTTCCCGCACGGCGTGAGTATGGCGGCGCATAAGCAGGCGCAGTCCAGTGACATGCTGCGTGAGCAGGGCGTTATCGGCCCCTTGTCCGGCATTCCGATCTCGGTCAAGGACCTGTTCGACGTCCAGGGCGACGTTACGCGGGCCGGCGCGCGCGTCATGCCGGAACAGCCTGCCGTTCAGGACGCGCCTGCCATTGCGCGGCTGAGGGCGGCGGGCGCAGTGCTTGTTGGCCGCACCAACATGACCGAGTTCGCCTACTCTGGTGTCGGCATCAATCCGCACTATGGCACGCCTCGCAATCCATATGACCGGCAATCCGGGCGCATTCCCGGGGGCTCATCCTCCGGTGCAGCCGTCTCGGTAACGGATGGCATGGCACTCGCCGCGATCGGGTCTGACACAGGCGGCTCATGCCGGATTCCCGCTGCGCTTTGCGGGATTGTCGGCTTCAAGCCGACAGCGAGCCGCGTGCCTCTGGACGGCATCGTGCCACTGTCAAGCTCCTATGACTCCGTCGGATGTCTGGCCAACACCGTGGCTTGCTGTGCCGCCGTCGACGCCGTTCTGTCGGGGGAGGCTCCGCCACACGGTGCAGCGCAGCTTGCAGGGCTGCGTCTGGCGATACCCACGGGAATCGTCATGGACGGGATCTCCTCTGAAGTTGCAGAGGTCTTTAGCCGAACGATACGCCGGCTGTCCGCATCGGGCGCTCAGCTGAGAGACGTGACCTTCGACAGTTGGAACAGTTTGACGGATCTCGGTGCAAACGGAGGCCTGGTTGCGGCGGAAGCCATGGCCTGGCATGCAGAGTTGATTGCCAGTCAGGCAGACCGCTACGACCCTCGTGTGCTGTCGCGTATCCGGTTAGCCGATGAGCAGGGCGCTCCCGACTACGTGCGCATGCTGCGCAGGCGGGCGGAGCTCTGCCATCGTGCGGACGCCGAGCTTGCGGAGGTCGATGCGGTCGTATTGCCCACGGTTCCCATCGTCGCGCCGGGCATCCATGAACTGGACAACGACGCAGCATTTTTCAGCACCAACAGGCTTCTGCTGCGCAATCCGGCCATCGCGAACATGCTTGACCTTTGCGCTCTGTCTGTCCCGTGCCATGTCCTTGGCGATGCGCCCGTCGGCCTCATGCTGTTTGGGCGGCACGGGTCGGACCGCCGGCTGCTTGCCATCGGCATGGCAGTGGAAGCCGCCTTACGTCACGAGCGACGCTAGTCAGCAGCGCTGCATCCCGCAGTCTGGAGCAAGCAAATTGGGGGCGATGCGCCCCCAATTTGCTTGGCGCTCTGGAACGTCTTCATGCTGGCACTCATGCCTCCTTGCCGCGCCGCGGCAACCCCCGCGTCTCTGGCTTCGCCGTGAAATCTTCACGTTTCTCAGGGTTTATCCCCGCTACATCCAAAGCAGCCACGCACTATCCTTTACGAAAGAAAAAAGCTTTGAAAAATAGATAATAAACATATCACTGTAGGACTCGGAGGCAGCTCAGCGCCGCATAACAAGCGGGCCGTTTGTATAGAGTTCGTGGTTTCTTCGGAAGTCGCTTACTCATCGGGGACTTTACTCACGCAGTAACAACAGCACCTGCCTAAAGCAGTTCTTTGGCAGGCATTCTATTCAACGTGCGCAATGCATGGAGGAGACAAGACATGCGTCACATTGACGTTCACAAGCTGGCCGATGACGCCCGCTTCAACCGTTTTCACGCGCAAGTTCTGTTCTGGTGCGCGCTCATCATCATCTTCGATGGTTATGACCTGGCAGTGGCGGGCATAGCCTTGCCATCGATCATGAAAGACCTGGGCGTCGATGCGACGAAAGCCGGCTTCATGGTGAGCTCCGCATTGTTCGGAATGATGGTGGGCGCCATCTTCCTCGGCACCATTGCCGACAGAATCAGCCGTCCTCGGGCCATGGCGATCTGCATTGCCTTGTTCAGTGTCTTCACGGCCGCAGCCGGATGCACGAAGGATCCGGTCCTCTTCAGTATCGCCAGGTTCCTGGCTGGCCTGGGAATCGGTGGCGTCATGCCAAACGTGGTGGCCCAGATGACCGAGTACTCACCGAAACGCATCCGGAGCACAATGGTCACATTGATGTTCAGCGGCTATGCAGTAGGGGGGGTACTGGCTGCGATCCTTGGCAAGAGCTTCATCGAATCGTACGGCTGGCAGTCAGTCTTCATCGCGGCCGGGCTTCCGGTGCTTCTGATTCCGCTGGTTCTCAAATCGCTGCCCGAATCCATGCCGTTCCTGATCAAGCAGGGGCGATTCGACGAATTGCGTAAGACGGTTGCGAAGATCGAGCCAAGCTATCGTCCGCAGGCAGGTGATCATTTTGCGCTGCCGTCGCAGGACAAGGCCGATGGGACGCCGATCCGTCACCTGTTCCAGGATGGGCGCGGCTTCAGCACGGCCATGTTCTGGACAGCGTTCTTCATGTGCATGTTCATGGTGTATGCCCTCAGTTCCTGGCTCGCCAAACTGATGGCCAGTGCGGGTTATAGCCTGGGCTCCGCGTTGACTTTCGTGCTCGTCCTCAACTTCGGGGCAATTTTCGGGGCCATTGGTGGCGGCTGGCTGGCCGATAGATTCAACATCAAGTACGTACTGATGGTCTTCTTTGCGCTTGCAGGCGTGTCGATATCGCTGCTCGGGTACAAGGCTCCTATTGAAGTCGTGTACTTCCTCGTTGCCGTGGCAGGCGCTACCACTATCGGCACGCAGATTCTGGCGTATGCCTATGTCGGGCAGTACTATCCGATGGCGGTACGCTCGACCGGCATTGGCTGGGCGTCCGGAGTCGGGCGCAGTGGCGCAATTCTGGCGCCGATTGCGATCGGTGCGCTGGTGGCGATGCAACTGCCGTTGCAGTTGAATTTTCTTGCCATCGCAATTCCGGCAATCGTCGCGACGATCAGTATCGGGCTGGTCGACCAGCGCGGTATCAAGGGCGAGGGCGTGCGGGGGGCCGCGCACGTGCAGTCAGACCATAGTCTTGAGCCTGTAGCGCCTGTCAATCGCTAGGGAAGAGATATCGCGCGAAGGGTTCTGAGAAAGCCCGTCAGCCTTTCTGCTTGCGGGCTTTCAAGTGCTCCAGATCGAGCGCAGCGCGGTCACCATTCGCAACGAGCCGGTCGACAACCGAGCACAACATCTTGAACTCCGATTTGGTGATGCTATCGAATAACACGTCATTAATTTGCTGCTGAACGGGGAGCAGTTCACCAAGCAGCTTCATTCCTCGGGCAGTGATCGTAAGCCGCATCTTGCGCTTGTCGTCGGGATGCGGCTTTTTCTCGATCAGGCCCAACTCCTTGAGCTTGTTCGTCTCGATGGTAATGAATGGCCCACTCAGATGAAGATGGTCACCCAGTTGGTTGACCGAAACTTCGCCCTTCTGGGAAAGGTGAGAGATCGAGCGGAGCAGGGAATATTGGACGCCAGTCAGGCCGATCAGGCTGCCGAAGCCATCGCGAACCGAGAGCAGGCGCGCGGCGAATGGCAGCAAGCCGTTTACGAGATGTCGAAATTCGCTGTCGGAACCATTTACGAGGCACGCCGGATTCGTAATAGTCAGCATCTTGGCTGTAGCAGAAGTAGTGGCCATGAGTCGAATTCTCACTTAGCTTTCATTGCAAGCTTTTGCGCAAATTCTATCAAACTCACTGCATAAGGGGTTCCACGCTAGAAATCCAAAGACGAGGGTGATCCAAGAGGCATTTTTTTGCTGGGGCACGGGAGATTCAGGGTCGAACGTGATCATCGAATCGCCGCCTGCGAATCGGCCGCTCTTCGTCGCTCTCTATCGAGCCACACGTACAGCTTCTGCACGTAACCGCACAAGAATACGTTCGATGAGAACCCCGCGAGCTATCTCACCGGATAAAAAAAACGCCAACCCGTTATGGGTCGGCGTTTTTTGCTTGCGGGGGGAATTACGGGTATCAGAACTGGTTCATGGTGTTGTCCTTACCCGCCGCCTTCAGGGCCGCTTCGCCGCTGAAGTACTCCTTGTGGTCGTCGCCGATGTCCGAGCCAGACATGTTCTGGTGCTTGACGCAGGCGATGCCCTGACGGATTTCCTTGCGCTGCACGCCAGCCACATAGCCCAGCATGCCCTGGTCGCCGAAGTATTCCTTGGCCAGGTTGTCGGTCGACAGCGCGGCGGTATGGTAGGTCGGCAGCGTGATCAGGTGGTGGAAGATACCGGCTTCGCGCGACGCGTCGGCCTGGAAGGTGCGGATCTTATCGTCGGCGGCCTTTGCCAGTTCGCTGTCGTCGTATTCCACGCTCATCAGCTGGCTGCGCTCGTAGGCCGACACATCCTTGCCTGCGGCCTTCATTGCGTCATACGCCTGCTGGCGGAAGTTCAGGGTCCAGTTGAACGACGGGCTGTTGTTGTACACCAGCTTGGCGTTCGGGATGACCTTGCGAATCTCGCGGACCATGCCGGCGATCTGCTCGATATGCGGCTTTTCGGTTTCGATCCACAGCAGGTCTGCGCCGTTCTGCAGCGAGGTGATGCAATCCAGCACGCAGCGTGCTTCGCCCGTGCCAGCGCGGAACTGGAACAGGTTGCTCGGCAGGCGCTTCGGACGCAACAGCTTGCCGTTCTGCTTGATAACCACGTCACCATTGCCCAGTGCGTCGGCCGGGATTTCGTCGCAGTCGAGGAACGAGTTGTATTGGTCGCCCAGGTCGCCCGGCTTGTGGGTCACGGCGATCTGCTTGGTCAGGCCGGCGCCCAGCGAGTCGGTACGGGTCACGATGATGCCGTCGTCGACGCCCAGTTCCAGGAAGGCGTAGCGGACGGCGCGGACCTTGGCCAGGAAGTCCTCGTGCGGCACGGTGACCTTGCCATCCTGGTGGCCGCACTGCTTCTCGTCGGACACCTGGTTTTCGATCTGGATGCAGCAGGCGCCGGCTTCGATGAACTGCTTGGCCAGCAGGTAGGTGGCCTCGGCGTTGCCGAAACCCGCATCGATGTCGGCGATGATGGGCACCACGTGGGTGACGTGGTTGTCGATCTTTTCCTGGATGGCGGCCTTGGCAGCGGCGTCCTTGGCGGCGTCCAGTTCGCGGAACAGGCCGCCCAGTTCGCGGGCGTCGGCCTGGCGCAGGAAGGTGTACAGCTCGCGGATCAGCGCGCTGACCGAGGTCTTTTCGTGCATCGACTGGTCCGGCAGCGGGCCGAACTCGGAGCGCAGCGCGGCCACCATCCAGCCCGACAGGTACAGATAGCGGCGGTCGGTGCTGTTGTTGAAGTGCTTCTTGATGGAGATCATCTTCTGCTGGCCGATGAAACCGTGCCAGCAGCCCAGCGACTGGGTGTACTTCGACGGATCCGCGTCATAGGCGGCCATGTCGGCACGCATGATCTTGGCGGTGTACTTGGCGATGTCCAGGCCAGTCTTGAACTTGTTCTGGGCGCGCATGCGTGCGGCGTACTCGGGATTGATGGCGTCCCACGCGCTGCCGTGTTTCTCTTTCAAACCGGCAATTGCCTTGATGTCGTCTTGATACTGGGCCATGGTGAATTTCCTAGGGGTAAGGCGCGTTTGAAGAAATGGTTGTGTGTCCCGCTACGGATGTCGAAGCAAGCAGCGTGGACTTATTGTAGGGTGTTTTTGATGCGTCGCGGCAAGGTCTTATATAAGACATAAGAGTTAATTTATCCTTATTTTTCAAGAAGATAGGTGTTGTATTTCGTGATGCGGAACGTGTTTTCAGAAAACGAAAAGATGCGTCGCGAAAGTCCGGAGTGAATTTCGCAATGTGAAACGCGCTTTCAGTTGTCGGAGATGGGCAAGCAAACCTGGTGCATCACGCCACGCGCCGCCCAGGCAGCAGCCCCGCATATTCCTTCCCCAGGAACTCGGCAGTGTGCTCAAGCAGATAGGCCCGGCAGCTCTCGCTGGCCGGAGACAGGCGCTTGCCTGCCATATGCGCTACATGCCAAACGCGCTCGATCGGTGTACTCGTCACGTCCAGCAACGCGATTTCCCGCGTACGCAGTTCCAGCGATAGCGTATGCAGCGATAGCAGGCTGATCCCCATGCCCGCCATCACCGCCTGCTTGAAGGCCTCGTTGCTGCCCAGTGTGATCACCTTGGCCGGCGGGCGCAGGCGCGCGACTTTGTCGCCCGCACCGGCGTGGACGCGCTGGCCATCGCCATCGGCACCAGCCACGGCGCCTACAAGTTCTCGCGCAAGCCAACCGGCGACATCCTCGCGATGGAGCGCATCCGCGAGATCCACGAGCAGATCCCCGGCACCCACCTGGTGATGCACGGCTCCAGCTCGGTGCCGCAGGAATGGCTGGAGATCATCCGCCAGTACGGCGGCGATATCAAGGAGACCTACGGCGTGCCGGTCGAGGAGATCCTGCGTGGCATCCGGATGGGCGTGCGCAAGGTGAATATCGACACCGATATCCGGCTGGCCATGACCGGCGCGATCCGCAAGTCGCTGTCCGAGGACCGCAGCGAGTTTGATCCGCGCAAGGCGCTGCTGGCGGCCAAGAAGGGGGCGAAGGGCGTGGTGAAGCTGCGCTTCGAGGCCTTCGGCTGCGCCGGACGGGCGGCGCGGATCAAGCCGGTGGCGATGGAGAGGATGGCGGGGCTCTACCGCTGAACGGCGCCGCCGGGGACGTGATCGGGCTCACGCATACGCTCCCCTCCCGCGCGCTGGAACGCTTCGCGGCCCCGCGGAACTTGGTGGAGATGGCGACTTGCGGTTCCACCCGGATTGCCTCGGCTCCCCCGTCTCCAGTCCGCGACGCCCCGCACGCCCGGCGCTTGCGCATTCGCACCCAGGCGCCAATGCTTCTGCTATACCCACTCGCATACCCACTCGCGGAGCAACGTCATGGACACCAGAAGCGAACTGCAAGCCACCGTCGACGCCATGGTGCAGGGCGCCAAAGGCCTGCTGGCCGCAGACGAAAGCGGGCCGACCATCGCCAAGCGGTTCGACCGTATCGGTGTGGCATCCAACGAGGAGAGCCGCCGGGCGTGGCGCAACCTGCTCCTGTCCACGCCGGGCCTGGGCGAGTTTATCAGCGGCGTGATCCTGTACGAGGAGACGCTGGGCCAGCGGGCCGACGATGGCACGCCGCTGCCGGAGCTGGCCGTGCGCCAGGGCATCGTGCCCGGCATCAAGGTGGACAAGGGCAAGCTCGCGCTTGCGCATGCTCCCGGGGACGAAATCACCGAGGGCCTTGACGGGCTGGCAAAACGGCTTGCCGGCTATCGCCAGCAGGGCGCGCGCTTTGCCAAATGGCGCGCGGTCTACAACGTCTCCGACAAGCTGCCGGGCCGGCTTGCCATTCACGCCAATGCCGAGGCGCTGGCGCGCTATGCCGCGATCTGCCAGGAGGCAGGCATCGTGCCCATCGTCGAACCCGAGGTGCTGATGGACGGCGCGCACACCATGGCGCGCTGCGCGGAAGTCACTGAAGCCGTGCTGCATGAAGTGTTCGACGCCCTGCAGCAGCATGCGGTGGTGTTCGAGCACATGCTGCTGAAGCCCAGCATGGTGCTCCCTGGCAAGGATGCCGGGCAGGCGGCGCCGGAAGAGGTTGCCACGCAGACCCTGCAGGTGCTCAGGCGCACCGTGCCCGCCGCGGTGCCAGGTATTTTTTTCCTGTCCGGCGGCCAGACTCCTGCCGAAGCCACGGCCAATCTCGACGCGATGAACCGGCTGGGCCCGTTGCCCTGGCGGCTCAGCTTCTCTTACGGGCGCGCCTTGCAGGAGCCGCCATTGCTGGCGTGGCGCGGCGAGCCGGCCAACGCCGCGCTGGCGCAACGGGCGCTGCTGCAGCGCTCGCGGCTCAACGCCATGGCGTGCCTGGGGCAATACGAAGCGGCGATGGAGAACGCCGCGGCCTGATCAGCGCGCAAGGCGCTGGCGGGCCTCCCCTCGGCTGCGGCATAGACAGCTGCCTGCCGGGCCGTTTTTGCAATTCGATTGAAAGAACTTCTCGCCGCAGGCCGGGCGCGCGTGTGACGCCTCCATCCAAGAACCACCCGGCCCTCCGCCTCCGCAGTGCGGAGCATGTTTCGCGCTCCACATCCGTCTCATCACCTGCGCGCTGGCATGCCGAATGCAGACGCAGGCGCCGAGGATATCCCGCCGGGCCGGTCCCGCTGGCGCTATCCCGTCCCCAGGAGACACCGTGGAGAAGACAAATGTCAACCGACATGCAAAGCAGAGTCTTGCCAGTGACCTTTAAACTGGCCCCCGTCCTTGTTGCGACCGCGGCCGGCCTTGTGCTGAGTGCCTGCGGCGGCGGCGGCGACGACGACCATTCCCCGCCGGTAAAGACCCCGGTATCGTGCCAGAACCTGCCGGGCAAGACCGTCGCCGCGAGCAGCATCGGCCTGCCCACCAAGGGCGCAACGGTTGCCGAGGCCGACATGGTGCCGGCGACCGGCGGCGGGCAGCTGGGCACTGGCGCGTACTGCAAGGTGACCGGGACCATCGCGCCCGTCGATCCCACGGCGCCATCGATCCGGTTCGAGGTCAACATGCCCGCCAGCTGGAACCAGAAGGTGGTGATGTTCGGCGGCGGTGGCTATGACGGGACCATCCCCAACACGGCAGGCAATGTGCCGGCCGGCCCGACTGACCAGCCCTCGCCGCTGGCACGCGGCTATGCCACCTTCGCCAGCGATTCCGGCCACCAGGCGGGCGCGCTCGGCAGCCGCGACGGCTCGTTCGGCACCAATGACGAGGCGCTGCGCAACTATGCCGGTGATGCGCTGAAGAAGACGCGCGACGTCGCGATCGCGCTGATCCAGATGCACTACCAGGCCGATGGCCCGAAGAAAGCGTACTTTGCAGGCGGATCGACCGGCGGCCGCGAAGCGCTGGCCGTGGTGCAGCGCTGGCCGCAGGACTGGGATGGCGCCATCGTGCTCTATCCCGCCTGGAATGCCGCCAGCCTGGATCTGCAGTTCGGCCGCATCACCCGCGCGCTGGCCGCGCCGGGCGCGTACCCGAACCAGCCCAAGCGCAAGGTGCTGTACGACGCCGCCATTGCTGCGTGCGACAACCTCGACGGCGTCAATGACGGCCTGATCAGCAATGTCGCCGCCTGCAATGCCAGCTTCGATCCGTCCACGGCGATGCTCAACGGCCAGCCGGTCCGCTGCGCCAACGGCGCCGACACCGGCGACACCTGCTTGTCCGACGCGCAGATCAACGCGCTGAAGGTGTACAACTCGCAGATCGTGTTCGGCTATGCGCTGGGCAGCGGCGAGACGCAGTATCCGGGCTTCAACGTCTGGGGCGCCGACCTCGGCATGGCCGGCAACGCATCCGTCCAGCCGACGGTCATTGCGCTGGCGCTCAACCTCGATGCCCCGGTCAATCCGATGCCGGCTACCGCGCCGTACCTGAGCGTGTTCTGGGACCAGTGGGTGCGCTACTTCGTCACGCGCGATCCGACCTTCAACTCGCTCACGCTCGACCCGCAGAACCCGGGACCCTGGCAGGACCGCATCAGCCAGCTTGCCGGGCTGCAGGACATCAACAAGACCGACCTGTCCGCGTTCATGAACAAGGGCGGCAAGATCCTGATGGCGCACGGCATGTCCGATGCGCTGGTCAGCACGCGCGCGACCGAGGACTACTTCACGCGCGTACAGGGCGCGATGGGTGCGGGCAATGTCAGCAACTTCATGCGCTACTACGAGATCCCGGGCTATGGCCACTCGGTGAGCTCGGTGTTCAATGCTGCGTGGGATTCGCTGACGGCGCTTGAAAAGTGGGTCGAGCAGGGTACCGCGCCGGCTTCGCTGACGGTGACCGACACGATCGGCGTGTCGGGCCGCACGCGGCCGCTGTGCGAATACCCGACCTGGCCGAAGTACAACGGCTCCGGCGATGTCAACGCGGCATCGAGCTTTACCTGCGCGACGCAATGATGCGCAGGCAGGCGTAGCAGAATGAGTGGCGAGCCCGCGCGGCTCGCCTTTTTTTGCATTCCTGCCTTACCCGGCCTGTATTACCCGGCCTGCATTACCCGGCGCGACGCATTGACTGCGCAAGCCCGCCGTATCCCCGCGCCTCCAGCGATTCCGCGGCTCCCAGCCGGTCGCGCGCTTCCCGGTTCTGGCTCAGCTTGACCTTGCCCTGCAGCGAAGTGACGGCGATCTCGATGCCGACGATATGGCGCAGCAGGCCGTCGATGAATTCGGGCGCGGAATCGCCCATCTTCCACGGCCTGGGTTCGTCCGCTTCGTGCCGGCGCGTCAGGCGCGCGACGATGCGCCGGACGAAGCGTTCGTCGTCATGCACGGTGAGCGTGCCGTGCGCGTGTACCACCTCGTAGTTCCAGGTCGGCACCTGGCGGTGCGCCTCTTGCTTGCTCGGGTACCAGTTCGGCGAGATGTAGGCCTCGGCGCCCCGAAAGACGACCATGACCGGCGTGCCGGCAGCGCAGCGCTGCCAGACCGGGTTGGCGCGCGCCACGTGGGCGGTGAGCACGCCGTGCGGTCCCGCGTCGGCGTCGAACTCGAACGGAATGTGGTCGGCATCCAGGGTGCCGCTTGCCTGGGTGACCAGCATGCCGAGCGGGTGCGCTCGGATGATGCGCGCAAGTTCTTCGGGGCGGGTTTCGGCGAAGTGGGCAGGGATGTACATAGGGTTAACGGTGTCCTGGGCGTCGCAGGTACTGTGACCTGTAACTGGCGCAATCGGAAGGGACAGTTTCCAGGATTTCTTCTGGGCCAGTTTCGCCAGCCGGCCGGCACGCGACCGGGCGCCACGTTCGCAGGGCGGGCGTGGCGGCATCGCACGGACGAACCGATCCCGGCCTTGACGGACTAACAGGCAGCAAACCGCGGGAGACAAGCATGTCGCACATCACTTATCCCAACGAAAGCGCCGAATACCGCAAGGCGCGCAATGCACTGCTTGAAGAGGAAATTGCCTTGCGAAGGCATATCGAGGCCGTCGCAGCGCAGCGCCGCGCGCTGCCGCCAGGCGGCGATGTGCCGCAGGACTACCTGTTCGAGCGTATCGGCGCGACCGGCATGCCCGAAACGGTCGCAATGTCCAGGCTGTTCGGCCCGCATCCCACCCTGATCCTGTACAGCTTCATGTACGGCCCGGACCGCGACACGCCATGCCCGATGTGCACGCTCTTGCTTGACTCCGTCAACGGCGCGGCCAGGCATATCGGCCAGCGCGCTGCGCTCTACATCGTCGCCAAGTCGCCAATCGCGCGGCTGGTCGCGTGGGCGCGCGAACGGGGATGGGCGCATCTTCAGTTTCTCTCGACCGCAGGCAACAGCTACGACGCCGACTATTTCGGAGACTCGACGAAACTGCCGGCGGAGATACGGGCGTTGAGCGGCGGCAAGCCTGGCGAGGAATGGGACGACACCGCGTTCAACGTATTCCGTCTCGACAATGGCAAGGTCCGACATTTCTGGGGCAGCGACCTTACCTGGGCGCCATCGGAACCTGGCATCGACCATCGCTCCGGCGATGCTGTCAGTGCGCTTTGGGGCCTGCTCGACATGACGCCCGAGGGGCGCGGGCAGTTCATGCCGAAGCTGGCCTACTAGCGCGCCACGCGCAGCCTGGACCTAGTCACCGGATGCCTGAGAGCGCGGGCCATCGCGATGGCCCGCGCCGCCATCACTTCTCTTGCATCCTGGCCGCCTTGACGATCTCGCCCAGCCGCTTTCGTTCGACGGCGGTGGGGAAGCGCTGCAAATCGCCGAGCTTGTGAACTCAATGCGCGTGCGCTGCCGGCACCTTCAGAGCGGGCAGCAGGCGGCGGCCTCAGCGCCGACGCAGGCCGCCAGACTTGCGCTTCCTGGCCGTACGCAGCGCCAGGCCCGCCAGCACCGCGACGATCGCCAGGATGCCGACGGCGATGAGGAAGGGCAGGGGGCGGTCGATTGCCAGGCTCTCGCCCGCGACTACGATGCCGATCCCGTAGCCCGTTTCGGCGATGGCGATGGCGGCCAGGAACTTCGGGAAGGGGTAGTGCATCGTACCGAAGAGATAGCCGGGAATTTCCGATGGCACCGCGATGCAGAACAACAGCACGGCCCAGAACTTCATGCGCTGCGACACATAGTTCTGGTACTTCGCCAGCTTGTCCGCGTAACCACTGCGGGCAAGCAATGGATAGGCGAGCCGGCCGATGCCGTAGGCGGCAACAGCGCCCAGCACCCAGCCACCCCAGAGCAGAAGAACGGTGAGGGGCTTGCCCCACACCGCGCTGGCAGGCGGCACCAGGACCACGCTCGAGGCGAATGCGAGCATGGCAGATACAGCCGAGAACAGGAAGAAGACTAGCACGCCCGTTCCGGGGTGCTGTTCCATCGTCGCCTGGGCCCAGGCGATGGCCTGGTCGGCGAAGCCCTTGAAAGGCGGCGACAGGACGACCAATGCGACCAGCACCGCCATGGTGCCGATCGCAGCCCAGAACCAGATGGTGCGCCGATTGGCAGACAAATTGCTCAGCATACAAAAATTAGAACCGCGGGCATGGTCGAAGTTTCGACGCCGCTGAGACATTGGCAGTTGTCGACCACCGAACCCGTTCGCACCCTTCGTTCGCGAAGCGGCCGAACGGCCCGACTGCGCTCCTGCAAATCCATGGAACCTGACGAGTCCGGGGCAGGCCGGCTGGCTTGTTCCATGACGTTTCTATTCCTGTTCCCGCCAGTGCCTGTATTTCCAGTCAACGCGCACCTACAGTGAGCCTGACAGGAGGAGGAGAAGACTGCTGTTGCCGTCAGGCAGGCGGCACGGTACTCCTGCCCGTTGTCAGCACACCCGACCTGACTGGAATACACGATGCCCGTACATGAACGACTTTCGGCGCGCGGCCTGGCGCTGCCGCCGCCCCCGCAACCACTGGGAAGCTATACCGCCGTCAGCCAGGCGGGAGACCTGCTCTTTATTTCCGGCCAGTTGCCATGGCAGGACGGCAAGGTGGCCTGGCAAGGCCAGATCGGCAAGGACCTGACGGTTGAGCAGGGCAAGCTTGCCGCCGAACTCGCGGCGCTCAACGTGCTGGCGCAGATCGATGCTTACCTGGGTGGCTTCGAGCGCCTGGACCACATCGTCCGCGTCGACGGCCATATTGCCAGTGCGCCGGGCTGGTTCGACCAGCCGGCGGTCCTCGACGGCGCTTCCGACCTGTTCCGCGATGTGCTTGGAGACAAGGCCGGCCATGCGCGGACCATTTCCTCGCACTTCCAGCAGCCCGCCAATGCAGCGGTGATCCTCGTGGTCATTGCGCAGGTCAGGCCTGCGTGAGCGCGGCGTGCCCGTCCAGGTGGAAATTTACGCGGAGAATTTCTCGACCAGGAAGTCGACGAAGACCCGCACGCGGCGCGTCACGTGCCGGGCCGACGGGTAAAGCAGCACGAACGGCCGCGTGCTGCCGCTGAATTCCTGCAAGACTTCCACCAGCGTGCCGTCGCGCAAGTCCTGTTCCACGACGAAGCGATAGGTCTGGAACAGGCCGGCGCCGGCCCGCACCAGCGTGGCCCCGCCGAGGATATCTTCGGTCGCCGCATAGCCGCCGGTGGTGGCGATATCAATGTCCTCGCCATTGACGCGGAAGGTCCACGGAATGCGCCGGCCGCTGCTGGGGCGTTCGAACTGGATGCATTCATGCCTGAGCAGGTCTTCCAGTGACCGGGGCGTGCCGGCGCGCTGCAGGTAGGCGGGCGTCGCCACGACCACCAGCTCGGCATCTTCCAGCTTGCGCGCAATCAGGTTCGAGTCGTCCGGCGCGCGGCCGCGCACCGACAGGTCATAGGTGTCATCCGCGAAATCGACGTTACGGTTGCTGATGTGCACGTCGACCTCGACTTCCGGGTATTGCGCCCGGAATGCCGGCAGGACCGGCAGCACGCGGTAGTGGGCATATGGCGTCGGCAAGCTGATCCGCAGCCGGCCCGCGGGCGCAGCGCGCTGGCCGCTGACCTGCCGCTCCGCATCCAGCAGTTGCGCCAGCGCGCCCCGGCTTTGCTCGAAATACAGCCGTCCTTCGTCGGTCAGGCGGATCTGCCGCGTGGTGCGCACGAACAGGCGGACCCCCAGCCGTTCCTCCAGCCGCTGCACGGTGCGGCTGACCGCCGGCGGCGTCACGCCGGCCGCGACCGCGGCGGCGGTGAAGCTGCCCAGTTCGGCGGCCAGGCAGAACAGCTCGATGCTGCCGAGCTGGAGGTCATCGAATTGCCTTTTCATCGGTGCGGACCAGGCGGTGGATGGGGGTGGGGGGGAGCGGTGTCGCCATCATATGTGGGCCTTTGCCAGAAGTCGATGGCGGCAGGCTCCCGGGCGCTAAAGCGGCCGGGAGCCTATGTCGCGCCGCTTCGGCAACGGTGCTCCCGGCGCCATTTGTTCCGCGCGTGCATAACTGTTTGTTCCGTGGAGGTCTTCGAATGCCGCGACCGTTCCCCTAGATTTGAGCCCATCGGAGCCGTTGGCCCGATCGGCCAGAGGGCCGAGTCAACTGACATCGAGGTTACAAAATGAGTGCAGCACAGAAGGTTGTCGTCATCACCGGCGCATCGCAAGGCATCGGCGCGGAACTGGTCAAGGCATTCCGCGAGCGCGGACACCGGGTGGTCGCCACGGCGCGCAGCATCAAGCCGTCTGACGACCAGGATATCCTGGCGGTCGCCGGCGATATCGCCGATCCGTCCACCGCGCGCCGCGTCATCGCGGAAGCCGTGGCAAAGTTCGGCCGCATCGATACGCTGGTCAACAATGCCGGGGTCTTCGTCGCCAAGCCGTTCACCAGCTATACCGACGAGGACTATGCCACCGTCACGGGTATCAACCTGACGGGCTTCTTCCATATCACGCAACTGGCCATCGCCGAAATGGAGAAGCAGCGCAGCGGCCATGTGGTCAGCATCACGACCAGCCTGGTCGACCATGCGATCAGCGGCGTGCCGTCGGTGCTGGCCTCGCTGACCAAGGGCGGTCTGAACGCGGCGATGAAGTCGCTGGCGATCGAGTATGCGAAGACCGGAATCCGTGCCAACGCGGTATCGCCCGGCATCATCAAGTCGCCGATGCACCCGCCGGAAACGCATGAGGCGCTGGGCGCGCTGCATCCGGTGGGGCATATGGGGGAAATGCGCGATATCGTCGATGCCGTGCTGTACCTTGACCGCGCGCCGTTCGTGACGGGCGAGATCCTGCATGTCGACGGCGGCCAGAGCGCCGGGCACTGAGTCTCCGGCCCGCAAGGGGAGCGACAAAGCGATGGGGCAGATACCCTGTCGCGCCGTCTTGCGTTGGCCCACCCGTGCCAGCCGTCCGGAGTGCTAGCCGTCCTGAACCAGCTTGAATGCAGTCCGGCATGCCGCAACCCATTCCCGGGCCAGCTCGCGGCGCTGTGCGGGCCCGCTTGCCAACGCCTGGTCCATGCTTGCCGCAAGCTTCTCCACTGGGACGGCCCCGGGCGCGCCCGGGGCCCCCCAGGCCGCGTCGAACGCAACCTGCTTGCTGGCTTCGGGCGGTTGCGCGGGCCGCAGCAGGCCCAGCCTCGGCAACGCGAAGGCGCCTGCGACAATGCCGCCGTGCAGGCTGCTGCCGATGTAGCCCTGGCTGTGCGCGATCAGCGCGCAGATATCCCACAGCTCAAGCGAGCCAAACAGCGCGGCGGGCGTGCCGCACAACCGCGCGGCGAGGCGCCGGTAGCATGCCAGGTCGTCATGCCACGGTGCGGCGCCGGCGCGGAACAGCACCACGCCCAGGTGCCTGTCCCGGGCTACGCGATCGAGTTGGGACGCCAGCCGTGATAGGGTTTCGTCGTCGCCAAAATCAGCGCTGCACTGCACCGCCAGGTATCCGCCAGGGAAACCCGACCCGATGCGGGCGCATTCGCCATGGCCGGCGCGCCGGCGGATGCGCTCGCCGAACAGCTCGGCCACCAGCACCGCCGGATCCGGCTCCAGGCGGCAATCGATGCCGTCCTCGGCAAGCACGGTCAGGGTTTGCCGGTCTCTGACGCCGACGCTGGTGGCGGTGCCAAGCTTGGCTACCACCTCGGCGCGCATGCCAGGCTCGACCGATCCAAGGTCGATGCCGCCCGCGGCGTGGACGATCACGCGCCGGAGATTGACAAACAGGTTCGCAGGCAACAGGTAGGGAACAAGGTCCGGCACGCCTAACTGGTCGCGCGCCCACGCGGTGCGCGCGTGCGGCCGGCTATCGAGCTGCGCCACCACCGCCTCGGCCTGCTCGGGCGGCAGCAGCATCACGGCCGCTTCCCACAGCGAGCAGGTCAGGATTTCGCCGCCCACGTGGATGACATCGACGGCGGCGTCGCCCACTGTGGCGGAAAGACGCGCCAGGGCGTGGACCTGATGGCCGCCATGGGGCCTCAGGTCGCGCCCGGCGAGGCCTCCGTAAAGGAGGTTGGCACAGGGGCCGTCCTGGCCGATCATGCGCCGCACCACATGCGCGAGCAGCAGGTCGCCGAAGTTGTGGCGGTCGAAGGCGCCGAACAGGATCGTGAAGTCCGCGGCGCCTGCCGGCTCCTGGAATCCGGGCCCCGGCATCGCATCAACGATACGCAAGCGCGCCCTGCATGTCCGCGCTGTCGAAGCCTTCCGTAAACGCAGCCCGGATGTCCGCCAGCAACTGGGTGGCGGATTGCTCCTGGCCTTGCTGCCGCCATAGCTGCGCCAGATCCAGCGCGGCCCGCAACTCCAGCGACCTGGCATGCTGGTGGCGAGCGACTTCGATCGCCTTGTGGAAACACGCTTGCGCTTCCGCCTCGCCTTCAGGTTGCCCCTCGACAGCCGAGCGTTGCCGTACCAGCTCGCCCTTGATACGGTGCCACTCCGCTTCGCAATAGTGCTCCCCGGTCTGATCCACCGCGTCTTTCGCCGCTGCAAGCGCGTCCAGCCCCGCCTGCCATTGTCCCTGGCGTCCATAGGCATTGGCCAGCAGGCACTGGAAGTGGGAGTTGCCCAGGACTGCGCCCGTGGCGTGATAGGCAGCCAGCCCTTCTTGCATCAGTACGATTCCGGCCTGTTGTTGCCCCTGTTCTGTCAGCGCCCAGCCGCGAAGGAGCGTCGTCCACGCGTGCCAGAGCGGGAAGCCATGCTCGGTCGACAGCGTGATGGCGGCGTCGGCATATTCTTGCGTGAGCCGCGGCTCGCGGAGGAACTGGTGCAGTTCCGCTACCTGGCACAGGGCATGCGCCAGGCTGAAGGGATGGGATAGCTGCCGCGCCAGCGCAAGTCCGCTCTGCGCGCACTGGAGGGCCTGGTCGGGATAGCCAAGAGTCCAGAGCACGAGCGCTGAAGCCGACAGGGCGCGCACTTCCGGATCCACGCCATGGACATTCAGGTGGGTGAGATGCGGTCCCGAGCCATAGATCGCAAGGGCATCGCGCAGATGGGTACGCGCGGCGCCGAATCTCCCCGAGTAGTACGCGGTCATCCCGAGCGCCACATGCGCTTCTCCCAACTGCTCCGGATCGTTCGTCTGCCTGGCCAGCCGCAGCAGCTGCTTGCCCAGCCGGTAAGCCTTCGCATGTTCCGCGCGCAGCGAGAAATAGCTACGCAGCCCCACCAGCGTCGGAAACAGCTGTGGCGTATCGCTGCCCTGGCCGCACAGGGCCAGCGCGCGGCTGTAGGTCGCTTCCACTTCGGATGCGGCAAAGCCCCGGGCGGCGATCAGCGCCGGCCCGATGGCCAGCCGCAGCACGAGTTCCTGGTGGGCGCGTTCCGGCGTATCCGGCTGGCGGCCGAGCAACTCCAGCGCGGCATCCAGGTGGCTGATCGCCTCCTGGTAGGCAGAGCGCTGGACGGCCTGCTGTCCCGTGTACTGCAGGTATTCCACCGCCTTCGGACCGTTGCCGCTGAGGCTGTAGTGCCGGGCCAGTTCACCGTAGTGATCCTTCAACTGGTTCTGGAAGAGCGCCTCGATCGCCTGCGCCGTGCGCTGGTGCAGCGCGGTGCGTTGCTCCGTGAGCAGGCTGTTGCCGGCCACCTCCTGGGTCAGCGCGTGCTTGAACGTGTATTCGGTGTCGGGGAACGCCGGCCGCTCGTAGATGAATTCGCCCGCCTCCAGCTGGGCGAGGAGCGGGCGCAACTGTTCATCCGGCTGCGCGACCACGCGCTGGATCAGGCTGAGGGAAAATTCCTTGCCGATCACGGCCAGCGTTTGCAGCAGGTCCTTCTCGGCACGGGACAGCCGGTCGATGCGGGCAGCAAGCACGCCTTGCACCGTCGTCGGGATATGCAGCGCCGTGGGTGTCTCCTCGATGCGGTAATGGCCCGGTTCGCCAAGCAGCACTTTCTCCTCGCACAGGGTCTGCACTACCTCTTCCATGAAGAAGGGATTGCCCTCGGTCTTGGCCAGGATGAGGCGCTTGAGGGCCATCAGCGCCGGGTCGTCGCCAAGGAGCGCGGTGAGCAGTTGCCCGGCCTCCGCCTGGCCCAGCGGATTCAGCCGCAGCGGCGTGTAGCAGTCCTTCCCGCTCCATCCATGCTGGTACTCCGGCCGGTAGTTCAGCAGCAGCAGGATCCTGGCGCCGGAAAGGCGCTCGACCAGGACATCGAGGAAGGCTTCGGTCTCGCTGTCCAGCCATTGCAGGTCCTCGAACAACAGCACCAGAGGTTGATTGCTGCTCTCGCGCGCCAGCAGGCTGGTGATCGCTTCGAACGTGCGCTGCCTCCGGATCAGCGCATCCATGTTCGGCAATGCCGAGCCGGGCTCGCTGATGCCCAGCAGGTGCAGCAGGTACGGCAGCACGTCTTCCAGGGTCCGGTCGAGCATCACCACGCGGCCCGCAACCTTTTCTCGGCACTTCCGTTCGTCGTCCTGGACCTCGATCTGGAAGTAGTTCTTGACCAGCTCGATCAGCGGGAGATAGGCAAAGGCCTTGCCATGGGACACCGAGAACGTCTCCAGCGTCAGGCAGCCGCCGGGCGCGCGCGCCTTGAATTCGTGGAAGAGGCGCGATTTGCCGACCCCGGCCTCGCCGACGACCGCGACGATCTGCCCGTGTCCTTCCGCGGACCGCTGCAGCGCCTGCTGCAGCGTCTCCAGTTCCATGTCCCGCCCGACGAAGCACGCGAGGCCGCGGTGCGCCGACACCTGCAGGCGCGTGCGCAGCGGCCCGATGCCGGTCAGCTCGTACACGGCCAGCGGCATCGGGATGCCCTTGACCTGCGCAACCCCAAGCGGCTTGAACGCGAAATACCCTTCGGCGAGCCGGTGTGTGGATTCGCTGACAAAGATCGATGACAGCGCGGCCATGGTCTCCATCCGCGAGGCAATGTGGATGGTGTGGCCGACCGGATCGTAGTCGGTGTGCAGGTCGTCCTTGCGGATCGAGCGCACCACCACCTCGCCGGTGTGGATGCCGACCCGGATCTGCAGCGAAATGCCTTGCTCCAGCCTGAGCCGGTCGCTGTGGCGCTGCATCGCCTTCTGCATGCGCAGCGCGGCGTAGAGCGCACGCTGGGGGTGGTCCTCGTGCGCGATCGGCGCGCCGAACAGCGCCAGGATGCCGTCGCCCAGCGACTTGGCGACGTAGCCCTCGTAGTAGTGCACCGCCTCCATCATCAGGTCGATCACCGGCGTGATCAGCCGGTGGGCGTCCTCCGGGTCCAGGTCGTGGATCAGGGCGGTCGAACCGGCCATGTCCGCGAACAGGACAGTGATCGTCTTGCGCTCACCGGCGGGCTCGCCGCGGGCTTCCAGCGCCGCCTGCTCGCTGCGGATGCGCTCGGCCAGGTGGGGCGGCGTATAGGACACGGGCGAGACCGGCGAGATCGGCGAGGCCGGCGCGGAGGGCGCAGCGGGTGCCGGATCGCCGCAAGGTTCGCCGCAAGCACTGCAGAAGCGCGCCGCCGGCGCCAGGGCATGGCCGCAGCGGCGGCACTGGCGGGCGAGGGCGCTGCCGCACTGCTGGCAAAAGTTGGCCCCCGCGGGGTTATCGCATCCGCACTTTGTGCACTGCGCCATGGGGCCTCCTCGGGGACGCTTCCTTCATAGGATTAGTGCGCAAAGCCGTCCATCGCAAGAGGCGCTGCCAGGAACCTTGCCATCCGGCACGACCCGGCGGGCAGGTCAGCTTCGGAGCGCGCCGATCACGTCCAGTCTCAGTTCAGCGGGGGGCTACGAAATGTCTTCCAGATGGTCATGTTGCGACCGGATATCCTCCGGACTGAATACGATATACCCGAGGGACTTCAACAGCTGCACTGCCTCCAGTTCGGCATCCAGGTACACCGGCCGTTCCGGGCGCCGCAGGCGCCGCGTGGGCTGCAAGCGCTGCGGGGCGGCGCTGGCATGCGTGCCGGGAGCGGCCACGCTGTCCGGTTGCCGCGCGGTCAGGATGCGGCAATGCTCGACGCTGGTCTTCCAGGACACGTCGACGGCGACATTGAAACGCGCCGCGCACAGCCGCAAGCCCTTCAGCGCCTGCAGCCAGCCGATGAAGGCGTCGCGCTCCGATGGCTGGTAGCCCTTCAGCAGCGTACCGAGCTGCTCCTGGGCCGCGGGGTTGGCCGCGGCCGGGTCGTCGTCGAGCAACGCAAGCTCCAGCGCCACCTGCTGGCGCCCGTCCTGGTCGTAGATCGTGCATTGGCAGTCGAGCACGCCTTCCTGCAGCAGCTCGCACAGCAGGGCCCACACGCGAGGGTTCTTGTCGAACCTCCCGTCGAGCGTGGGATCGATCTGGCCGAGGATATCCGGAAGGGGGCGGCCGCTGTCCGCCTGCACGGCAAGCGCAAATGCCATCGCGTTGTCCGAAGGGCTGTCGCCCCGCGCCAGCCGCTGCAAGGCGGCTTCCTTGAGCTCGTGGATCTCCGCGACGGTATCGGCGGCCTGCTTCCAGGCAAATGCTTCCAGGCCGCCCGCCAGCTTGCGCGCGGGCCTGGCAAGCTGGCCTGCCAGCGTCTGGATAAAGCTGGTGCAGACGCTGCAATGACACTCCAGGCGGCCCGCGTGCAGGAAGCCGGCATAGAGCCGTTCCCGGTGCCCGCAGTGCGGGCATTCCACCGAAAAGCCACCCTGGCGCGAGGCGCGTTGCGATGCAAGCAGTCCATCGACCTGATAGTGCGCCTGGCCGTCGCAGCACGGGCAGATCCATTCCAGCTTGTGCGCACCGTCGCGCGGCGCGACCGCGCGGTCGAACTGGCGCTCGATTGCGCTGCGCGGAATGCCTTGCGAGCGTCCGAGTACGTCGGCGGAATAGCGCCAGTAGCAATACGAGTGGGCGGCGGCGGCCGCTTCCGCATCGAGGCGCTGCAAGGCAGGGATGAGATGCGTGCTGCGCCGGATCTCATCGGCCTTCGCGTCGACCAGCGCGGCCCCGCCGGGCATCACCGCTTCGAGCGCGGCACGGCTCTGCGCGAGGAAGTCCGGCACGTGGACGTGGCGGATGAAGTCTTCGTTCTCGAGCCAGAACATATGTCCGGGCAGGGATTCGAGCGCATCGACGCCGGCCCTGACCTCGGACATGCCGGGACAGGCGAGAAACGTGAACGGCTTGCTGAACAGGAATGCATCGGCCATGTTTTGTCAATGGAGTATCTCGCCCGCGGCCGCTACAGCACCGCGTGCGATGGTTGCATCCCCTTGACTCCAGCCAGGCCGGTCGCGCGGACGGCGCGCGCTTCTCGCATCAGCCCGCTTTTGGGGAATATCCCCTTGTTATTGTTCTGCTATGTCTGGTTCCGCACAGATTAATCTGCCGGTTAGGACAGGATAGGCGACGGTCATGGATCCCTGCAAAGGCAATAAGCGACGCTTTCACGATAAGAAATGTGCCGCATGGTCGGTGGTGCGAAGGAGGGGATTGCGGCATTCGTGGAAAAGCGCCGGCCGCAGTGGCGGGGATAGAGAGGGCGTTTCGAGGCACGCACTGCGCGGAGTGGCTTTTTCTCCACATTGGGTGGGCGACAAGATAGGGCTAATATCGACCCCTGAGGCGGACGACCGGCAAACCGTGCCCGGCGGACGCTCTTGAGTGTTCGACGACCACGGATGCCCGTGCTCACCTTTCCAGGAGACACACCATGCCGAGCAAGAATACGATCTGTTTGTGGTATAACCGCGACGCGCTGGATGCCGCGAACTTCTATGCCGAGACCTTCCCCGACAGCGCTGTCAAGGCCGTCCATCGCGCCCCTGGCGACTATCCCGACGGCAAGGAAGGCGATGTCCTGACAGTCGAGTTCACCGTTACCGGCATTCCCTGCATCGGCCTGAACGGCGGCCCTCATTTCAAGCACAGCGAGGCCTTCTCATTTCAGATCGCGACGGACGACCAGGCCGAGACCGACCGCTTGTGGAATGCGATTGTCGGCAATGGCGGCCAGGAAAGCGAATGCGGCTGGTGCAAGGACCGGTGGGGAGTGTCCTGGCAGATCACCCCGCGCGCGCTTACCGCGGCGTACACCGACCCCGATCGCGCGGCAGCCAAGCGCGCGTTCGACGCCATGATGACGATGCGGAAAATCGATATCGCAAAAATCGAGGCGGCCCGGCGGGGGGCTTGATCCCGGCGCCCCGCGCCCCTACGCGTGCTGTGCCTGCTGTGCCTGCTGTGACCGCCACTTCGACACACTGCAGCCAAACTCGCCACTGAACCAGCGCGAAAACGTGCTCAGTGAAGTAAATCCCAGCAGCGTCGCCACCTCCGACAGCGGCCTGTCGGGGTTCTCGATATAGCCGACCACCAGCCCCGCACGCACCTGGTTCAGGATCTCGGAATAGCTGGTCTGCTCGCGCGCCAGGCGGCGGTGGATGGTGCGCCGGTCCACGCCGAGATGCTGGGCCACCCGGTCCACCGAGCACATGCCGGTTGGCAGCAGCACGTAGACCAGCTTGCGCACCTTGTCCGGCGCGGTGGCATTGGCCTGGGCCAGGAGGCTGCCGAGGTAACGCTTGACCTGGCCCGCCATCGCCGGATCGTAGGACGGCAGCGGGGCCTCCAGATCGGCGGCGGCGCAGACGATGCCGTCGAAGTCCTGGTTGAACAGCGGCTCGATGCCGAACACCCGCATGCAGGTCGCCACGCTCGCGGGTGCCGGGTGGGTAAAGCAGATGCTGCGCGGGCGCCATGAGGTGCCCAGGAACAGGCTCAGCATGCGGAACATCACGCCCACGGCGAGGTCGGTGGCCTGGCGCAGCACGCCGGACTCCTCGCTCAGGACATGGAGCCGGATGATGACCAGTCCTTCGGATTCCTCCAGGCGCATGGCCAGCGATTCGTTTTGCAGGCCCATGTACCGCACCATGGACTCCAGCGCGCGACGCAGCGTGGGCTGCTCGCGCACCACGAAGGCCAGCGGCCCGAGGTTCGAGAACTGGCGCAGCTCCGCCATGCGCAGGCCGAAGTCGTCCACCTGCGCGGCGCGTGCCGAGGCATCCAGCAGCCGTCCCACCAGCGCGGCGGGGATGCGGATATCGGGATCGAGCAGCACGTCGCGGCTGATCTTGGCGGCGCGCATCTGCTGGTGCGGATCCAGGCCGACGGCGCGGGCCACTTCGACGTAGTTGGTAAGGCTGGCGCTGCGCAGATAGTAGGACATCGCGTTATTCCAGTGTCGCGAAATGCAAGCGGTCCGAAGTGCTCGCGCTCATCGCCGCACTCCCTCAGAGCCCGCAGGATGCGCGTGCCGCCGGCGCCATGCCAGCGGCGGTTCGCCGAACTGGATCGAGAACCAGCGCGTGAAGGTGCTGGCCGAGCTGTATCCCAGCAGCTCCGCCACCCGCAACATGGCGTATTGCGGGTTCTCCACATAGCGTAGCGCCAGTTCGCGCCGCACTTCATTGAGGATATCGGTGAAGGTTTCGCCGGCTTCGTCGAGCTGGCGCTGCATGGTGCGCAGGCTCAGTCCCAGCCCCTGCGCCACGCCTTCGCAGGTGGCGCGGCCCATCGGCAGCATCAGGTAGACGGCGTTGCGTACGTCCCGGCCGATGCTGGGCGCGTTGATGCGCGGCAGCGTGTCGACAAAGCGCTCGGCATAGCGCGCCATCGCCGGATCGCCGGTGGGATTGGGCGCGTCGAGGTCGGCTGCCCGGCACACGATGCCGTTGAATTCGCTGTCGAACTCCAGCGGGCAGCCGAACAGGCGCCGGTGGACGCGCTGGTCGTCGGGCGCCGGGTGCGTGAAGTTGATGCTCAACGGGCGCCAATGCGAGCCCAGCAAGGCCCGGCACAGGCGGAACACCACGCCCAGCGCCAGCTCGGTGCCCTGGCGCGAAGGCTGGTCCAGCACGATTTCCTGGCGGATGATGACCGCGCCGCCGGCCTCTTCCAGCAGGATCGACACCGATTCGTTGACCAGGTGCCGGTAGCGGATGATCGTGGCGAGCGCCGCGCGCAGCGTGGGTTGCTGGCTGATCAGCAGGCTCATCACGCCAAAGTCCGAAAGCTGCCGCGATTCCGCCATGCGCAGCCCGAAGGTCGGGCAGTCCGCGGCCTTGGCGGCGGCTTCCAGCAGGGTGGCGCAGGCGCTCACCGGAATGCGCTGGTCCGGATCCGCGAGAAGCGCCCGGCTGAGCCTGGCGGTGCGCAGCAAAGGCTGCGTATTGAGGCCAAGTTCGCTGGCCACTTCAAAGAAATTGGTCAGTGCCGCGGCACGTACCAGCGTGTCCAATGTTGTCTCCCTGCTTATGGCGGCGGGCTTGCCTGGGGCTGCCGCATGGTCTTTGCCCGGCATGATATGCGCGGTTGGCATGAAATGCAAAGCGGCTGGTGCCTATTGCAAAGCTGCCGGGGCCGCGGCGACCTACATTGCATGCATAGGCGGCACACGCTGGTGCCGCAGTGTTCCAAGGAGACAATTGCATGGCAAAGATCGTCCGCATGTATGAGACTGGCGGCCCGGAGGTATTGCGTTACGAAGACGCGCAGGTGGGAGATCCCGGTGCAGGGCAGGTGCGCATCCGCCACGTGGCGGTGGGCCTGAACTACGCCGACACCTACTTCCGCAACGGCACGTATCCGGTGCCACTGCCGTCCGGCATGGGCGTCGAAGCCGCGGGCGTGGTGCAGGCCATTGGGCCGGGCGTGACCAACGTCGCCGTGGGCGATCGCGTCACGTATACCGGCTTCATCAACACGCTGGGCGCCTACAGCACCGAGCGCCTGGTGCCCGCGGCGCCGCTGATCCGCCTGCCCGACACCATCGGCTTCGAGACCGCCGCGGCCATGACCATGCGCGGCCTGACTTCCGCCTACCTGATGCGCCGCATCCATGCATTCCAGCCCGGCGACACCATCCTGCTGCACGCGGCGGCAGGCGGCGTGGGACTGATCGTCTCGCAATGGGCCAAGCTGCTCGGCCTTACCGTGATCGGTACGGTGTCGAGCGAGGCCAAGGCCGAAGTGGCCCGCGCCCATGGCTGCGACCACATCATCAATTACAGCCATGAAGACGTGGCCAAGCGTGTGCGCGAGCTGACCGACGGTGTCGGCGTGGCGGTGGTGTTCGACAGCGTCGGCAAGAACACTTTCGCGGCGTCGCTGGATTCGCTCCGGCGCCGCGGCACCATGGTCTGCGTAGGCACTGCGTCCGGCCCGATCCCGCCGTTCGACCCGGTGCTGCTGGCTATGAAGGGGTCGCTGTTCCTGACGCGCCCGGCGCTGGCCGACTACATCTTCGATCCCGCCGAGAAGTCGCAGCTGGCCGGGGAGTTGTTCGACCACGTGGGCGCTGGCCGCATCCGGATCGAGATCAACCAGCGCTACGCGCTCGAAGATGCGGTGCAGGCGCACCACGACCTGGAGTCGCGCAAGACCACCGGTTCGTCGATCTTTGTCATCTGAGGAGCCAATGCCATGCGAGTCCAACAACTCACTTGCGCGCTGGGCGCCGAACTGATCGGCGTCAACCTGGCCGATGCCGTGCGCGATGACGGCTTGTTCGCCGAGATCCGCGCGCTGCTGCTGCAGCACCGCGTGCTGTTCCTGCGTGACCAGAAGCTCAGCCGGGCCGAGCATGTTGCCTTCGCCAGCCGCTTCGGCGAACTGGAGGACCATCCGGTGGCCGGCAGCGATCCGGAGCACCCGGGCCTGGTGCGCATCTACAAGACGCCCGACCAGCCGAACGACCGCTACGAGAACGCCTGGCATTCCGACACCACGTGGCGCGAGGCGCCGCAGTTCGGTGCCGTGCTGCGCTGCGTGGAATGCCCGCCGGTCGGCGGCGACACCATGTGGGCGAACATGGCGCTGGCGTACGAACGGCTGCCCGACCACATCAAGGCAGAGATCGCCGACCTGCGCGCGCGCCACAGCATCGAAGCCAGCTTCGGCGCCGCCATGCCGATCGAGAAGCGCCTGGCGCTGAAGGCTCAGTATCCTGACGCCGAGCATCCGGTCGTGCGCACGCACCCGGACACCGGCGAGAAGGTGCTCTACGTCAACGCCTTCACCACGCACTTCACCAACTACCACACCGCCGCGCGCGTGCGCTTCGGGCAGGACGCCAATCCGGGCGCCGCCGACCTGCTGCGCTACCTGGTGAGCCAGGCCTATATCCCCGAGTACCAGGTGCGCTGGCGCTGGGCGCCCGACAGCGTGGCGATCTGGGACAACACCGCCACACAGCACTACGCGGTGATGGACTATCCGCCCTGCCACCGCAAGATGGAGCGGGCCGGCATCATCGGCACGCGGCCGTACTGAACAATTGCTTTGAGCAAACGAGCATGCAAGACAACCTGATCACCCCGGCCAAGTCGGCCTACGCCTATCCGCTGCTGGTCAAGCAGCTGCTGACCAATGCCCTGAGCCTCTACGGCGACCAGGAAATCAGCTATCGCGGCGAGATGCGCTATACCTTCCGCGACTTCCGCCACCGCATCGGCAAGCTGGCCTCGGCACTGGCCGCGCTGGACATCCGCCATGGCAGCACCGTCGCCGTGATGGACTGGGACAGCCACCGCTACCTGGAATGCTATTTCGGCGTGCCGATGATGGGGGCCACGCTGTTCACCGTGAATGTGCGGCTGTCGCCCCAGCAGATCCTCTATACGCTCAACGATGCCGCCGCCGAGATCGTGCTGGTCCATCCGGACTTCCTGCCCGTGATCGAGCAGATCCGCCCGCAGCTCACCGGCAACCCGCGCTTCGTGCTGCTGGCCGATGGCCAGGACGTGCCGAAGACCAGCGTGCCGTTCGCCGGCGAGTACGAGGCGCTGCTGGCGCAGGCGTCGGCCGACTTCGAGTTCACGGACTTCGACGAGAACACCAAGGCCGCCACCTTCTATACGACCGGCACCACCGGCGACCCGAAGGGGGTCTGCTACAGCCACCGCGAGATCGTGCTGCACACGCTGGCGTCGGCGACCAGCCTGTGCTCGCCGCGCGAGGGGCAGCGCATGCATCGCGAGGATGTCTACATGCCGATCACGCCGATGTTCCACGTGCTGGCATGGGGCATTCCGTATATCGCCGTGATGCTGGGACTGCGCACGGTGCTGCCGGGCCGCTACGTGCCCGACCAGCTGCTGAAGCTGCGCGAGACGGAGAAGGTCACGTTCTCGCACTGCGTGCCGACCATCCTGCAGATGTTGTTGCAGGCGTCTGCCGACGGCAAGCCGGACCTGTCAGGGTGGAAGATCATCATCGGTGGATCGGCGCTGCCGCCCGCGCTGTGCGAGGCGGCACTGGCGCGCGGCATCGACATCTTCGCCGGCTACGGTATGTCTGAAACCGGCCCGATCGTGTCGCTGGCGCAGCTGCCGCCAGGGCGCGCGCCGAAGGACCGCGCCGAGGAAGTCCGCATGCGCTGCTCCACCGGCCGGCCGGTGACGCTGGTCGATTACCGCATCGTCAGCGAAGACATGCAGGATCTGCCGCACGACGGCAAGAGCCGCGGCGAGATCGTGCTGCGCGCGCCGTTCCTGACCAAGGCGTACTTCGGCAAGCCGGCGGCATCGGAAGAGCTGTGGGCCGGCGGCTACCTGCATACCCAGGACGTCGCGGTGATGGGCGAAGACGGCTTCGTGCAGATCGTCGACCGCATCAAGGACGTGATCAAGACCGGCGGTGAGTGGGTATCGTCGATCGAGGTGGAGAACCTGATCACCGAAGTGCCCGGCGTGCTGGAGTGCGCCGTGATCGGCGTCCCCGATGCCCGGTGGGGCGAGCGGCCGATGGCCTTCGTGGTGCGCAAGCCGGGTGTTGACGTGGATGCGGAGCAGGTCCGCGGGCATCTGCTGGGACACGTGGCGTCGCAGCGCATCAGCAAGTATGCGGTGCCCGAAGCCGACCGCATCACGTTTGTCGAGGCAATCCCGAAGACCAGCGTCGGCAAGATCAACAAGAAGCAGCTGCGGGAAGACGCAGCCTGAGAGGGAAGGTAAGGAGCTCGGCGCCAGTCCTTAGGCGGGGATTGGCGCTTTTTTTTTTAGCGCACGGCGCGCAGGTGATCAGATGTCAAAGTAGAGGTGGAACTCCCACGGGTGCGGGCGTAACTTCAATGTATCAATCTCGCGTGTGCGCTTGTAGTCAATCCAGGTCCTGATCAGGTCTTCGGTGAAGACATCCCCCTTTCGCAGGAAATCCGAGTCGGATTCCAGTGCGGAAAGCGACTCTTCGAGCGAGCCTGGAACCTGCCGGATGTTGGCGGCTTCCTCCGGTGGCAGATCGTAGATATTCTTGTCGATCGGGTCGCCGGGGTCCGTCTGGTTTTCAATGCCGTCAAGGCCCGCGAGCAGCATTGCCGAGAAGGCCAGGTAGGCATTGGCCGACGGGTCCGGACAGCGGAATTCAACGCGTCTGGCGCTTGGAGAATCCGAAACCATCGGAATCCTGGCGGCGGCAGAGCGGTTGCGCTGCGACATGGCCAGATTGACAGGCGCCTCATATCCAGGGACCAGTCGCTTGTAGGAATTTGTGCTCGGCGCGCAGAAAGCCATCAGGGCGGGGGCGTGCCTGAGCAAGCCGCCTATATACCAACGGCACATCTGGGACGTCTGCGCCCAACCGTTCGCGTCATAGAAGAGGTTCTCGCCGCCGCGCCAGAGGCTCTGGTGGCAATGCATGCCGCTCGCGTTGTCGGCAAACAGGGGCTTGGGCATGAATGTGGCGACCTTGCCGTGGCGGCGTGCAACATTCTTGCAGATGTACTTATACATCATCACGTTGTCTGCCATCCGGGTCAGCGGTGCAAAGCGCATGTCGATTTCATTCTGGCCCGCCGTGGCTACCTCATGGTGATGCACCTCGACCTGGACGCCTGCCTGCATCAGCGCGAGTACGATTTCGGAGCGGATGTCCTGTAGCGTATCGCTTGGCGGCACCGGAAAGTATCCTCCCTTGTAGTGCTGCTTGTAGCCAAGATTGCCTCCGCCATAGCCGCCCTCGTCACGACCCGAGGCCCATTCGCCTTCGGCAGATTCGACATAGTAGTAGCCGGAGTGCTGGTCCTGTCCGAAGCGAATCGAGTCGAAAATGAAGAATTCCAGTTCAGGGCCAACGTAGCAAACCGTAGCCAGGCCGGTTTGCTGGAGGTACGCCTCCGCCTTTCGTGCGATGTGGCGCGGATCGCGCGAGTACGGCTGGTGCAGGACAGGGTCCAGCACATCGCAGATCAGCGCCAGCGTTGGTGCCGTGCAAAACGGATCGACGAACGCTGTGGCCGGGTCAGGCCTGACCAGCATGTCGGACTCGTGTATTTCCTGGAACCCACGAATAGAAGACCCGTCGAACCCGATGCCGGCCGAGAACAAATCGTCGTTGACTTCCGGCAGCGTGATCGAGAAGTGCTGCCACACGCCGGGCAAGTCGGTGAACCTCAGGTCAACGACCTGGATCCCGTGCTTCCTGATCAGAGCGATGACTTCACCAGGGTTTTGCGGCGGTGTAACGTGATAGCTGCCGGGTTCTGTTGAGACCGTGCTCATAACTGCCTCCGTCGTCTGGCCCCGGAGCATAGTCCAACATTAGTCGGTCAAATTCCGATTGCAAAGTGCCTCTCGAACCCGTGCAGCCTTTCCGAAGCGGCGCTATGTGTGAAATCCGCGTGCTCATCAGGAGTTCGCCACAGCACGGAAACTCGGAGATAAGTGATGTACGACGATCTTTGGGGGATCCTGGCGATTGCCAACGGTGAGCGCGAGGTGGCTGACTGAAGCTGGCCGGGAGCGGCCCGATACGACAGGACGGGAAGGACAGACGGATCTGCCGCTGCCAGCGATCGCGATCGCATATTGCCGGCCCTGATCTCAGGCGGGCTGTCTCTCCAGAATTGCATGGCGCACGTTCTGCACGTGCGCCACGCCGGCGGCCTCGGCGGTTTCGGGGTCGCCGGCCAGCACGGCCGTGGCGATGTGCCGATAATCGTCCAGCCGCATCTTTCGCAGCGAGGCCAGTCGATGCTGTGCATGCACGATCGGCATATGGATGGTCGGAAACAGCCTGCGCAGCTCGCGGTTGTCGCCCATTTCCAGCAGCGTGCGGTAGAAATGCCGTCTGGTGCCTGAGAAGGCTTCGTCGTCATGTGCCTTCTCTGCGGCGACGAGCCCCTGTACCGAAGCGCGCAGCGCCTGTGCCAGTGCCCGGTTACCACTGCCTCGCGTAGCGGCGCGCGCAAGCAGACCGGTCATGCGCTCCGCCACATCGAGGACATCGAGGGTTTCCTGCAGGGTCAGCCGGCGAATGATCGCGCCTCGATGGCGCGGGAGGTCGACAATACCTTCGGCGGCCAGCCGCTGCAGTGCCTCGCGCACCGAATTGCGACCAACACCGAAATGCGCGACGAGGTCGGTTTCCACGAGTCGCTGGCCCGGCACGAAGCTGCCGAGTTCCAGGCCGTTGATGATCCCAAAAAACACGATATCAGACGCGCTGCTGTCCGCCGGGCCAGGCGCAACGGGTGTATCGATGGACATTGCAGAGGAAGACGAGGTTGGTCGTGGCACGGGCGCCATTCTAATGGATTGGCCGGGACCAGGATCCGGAGCCATTGACATGGGATGAAGTCATCCTACAATATGATCCTATCACACAAACGGATGGAGACAACCATGGCGGAAACGTTGCCCGGCCTTGCCGGCAAGCGCGCGCTGGTAACGGGCGCATCGAGCGGGCTGGGCGCGCACTTCGCGCAACGGCTGGCCGCACACGGCGCTGACGTGGTGCTGGCCGCACGCCGGTTGGACGCGCTGCAGTCGGTGGCGAGCATGGTGGAACAGTACGGGCGCGCCCGCTGCGTGGCGCTCGATGTGACCAGTGCCGCGTCGCGCGCGGCCCTGGTGGAAGAAGCCGGGCCCATCGATATTCTCGTCAACAACGCCGGGCTGGTACGCGAGGGGCCGGCTCTCGTACATGCCGAAGAAGACTGGGATCTGGTGATGGACACCAATCTCAAAGGCATGTTTTTCCTGGCGCAGGCGCTGGCCGCCGGCATGCGCGAGCGCGGTGGCGGGAGCATTATCAACGTGGCGTCGATCCTGGGGCTGCGGCAGGCAGGCGGCGTGGTGTCCTATGCGGTGTCCAAGGCCGGTGTCGTGCAGCTGACCCGCACGCTCGCCCTCGAATGGGCACGCTACGGCATTCGCGTGAATGCGCTCGCGCCGGGTTACATCGATACCGATATCAATCGTGACTTCTGGCAGACTGAGGCGGGCAGGGCGCTTGTCAGCCGCATTCCGCAGCGCCGTCTCGGACAACTGGAGGATCTGGACGGGCCGCTGCTACTGCTCGCGTCCGATGCTTCGCGCTACATGACGGGCACCGTGCTGGCCGTCGACGGCGGCCATCTGGTCAACACACTCTGAGGGAATGGCATCCATGTTCACCCCCTGTCCCACCGAAAGAAGCCAGGACATCGCAGACCGCGTGGAGCGTTTCGTGCGCGATGTCGTTGCCCCGTACGAGCATGATGCGCGATGCACCGCGCATGGGCCCTCGGCCGAACTGGTCGGGGAACTGCGTGCCAAGGCGCGCGAGGCAGGCGTCATGACGCCGCATATCCTTGCCGATGGCAGCCACCTGAGCCAGCTGGAGACTGCCGCTGTCTTGAAGCGCTCGGGCCTGTCGCCGCTCGGCCCTGTCGCCGTCAATACCATGGCGCCCGATGAGGGCAACATGTTCCTGCTTGGCAAGGTGGCATCCGCCGAACAGCAGGCGCGTTTCCTTGCCCCGCTAGTCCGCGGCGAGGCCCGCTCGGCGTTCTTCATGACCGAGCCCGCGGAAGAGGGCGGCGCCGGGTCGGATCCGTCGATGCTGCAGACCACGGCGGTCCGCGATGGCAATGACTGGGTGATCAACGGCCGCAAGAAGTTCATCACCGGTGCCGAAGGCGCCAGCGTCGGTATCGTGATGGCCCGAACCGGGGAGGGTGAGCGCGCGCAGGCCACGATGTTCCTCGTCGACCTGCCGCACCCGGCGATCCGCACCGAGCGCGTACTGGGTACCATCGACAGCTCGATGCCGGGCGGCCATGCGCAGGTCCTCATCGACGGTTTGCGCGTGCCGGCCGACCAGGTGCTGGGCGAGGTGAACGAAGGTTTTCGCTATGCGCAGGTACGGTTGTCCCCGGCGCGGCTTTCGCATTGCATGCGCTGGTTCGGTACGGTTACGCGGGCGGACGAGATCGCACGGGCCTACGCTACGACGCGCAAGGCGTTCGGCAAGCTGCTGATCGACCATGAGGGCGTCGGCTTCATGCTGGCCGAGAACCTGATAGACCTGCAGCAGGCTGCGCTGATGATCGACTGGTGCGCCGGCGTGCTCGACGCGGGGTCGGCAGGCACCACCGAAAGCTCGATGGCCAAGGTTGCCGTCTCCGAAGCGTTGTTCCGCGTCGCGGACCGTTGCGTCCAGATCCTGGGCGGCAACGGCGTGTCGCGCGACACCATCGTCGACCAGGCATTCCGGGAACTGCGTGCGTTCCGGATCTACGATGGCCCGACGGAAGTCCACAAGTGGTCGCTGGCAAAGAAGATCAAGCGCGACACGCTGGGGACGGGGCACCACGGCTGAGCCCGCCGGCGTGCCGCGCCGTTTCGGCCCGCGCATGCGGGCCAGGAATGCCCGTTCTTCGGCTCAGGTGGCCGCGGTCGTCAGCGAAGAATAAAAAAATCCCCGACGCCGTTGCTCGGGGAAGATGCTGGGTCGTGGCCGCCGACGTAGGGCGCCCCCACTATTGCAGACGCTCTGGGGCCATTCTGTAGTTGCTTACTTACCGTCTTCTACGAGGCCATCGCGGTTGGTGATTTTCGCGCCGTCGGTGAACACGTCACGCCTGTCCATGACTCTCGCCCCGTCTGAGTAGACGTCAAACTTCGCGCTTCCATCGGAATATGGATCTCGCGGCCCCATGATGCTCGCGCCGTCCGTATACACATCTCGCGCCCCGATGCCGGCATAGGCCAGGCTGGAGCCAAGCGCCGCACTCGCGCCAGCTAGCAGAATGAGTGTCTTTACCATTTTTCCACCTCCTACTTATGGCGGTTGCAAGAGCTGGCGCGAATCATTTTCGCTCCAGTTTGAGGACATAGCTTCGTACGACTGCAATGTATGCCCTGACGGTAGGTTGATGAATAGGGCTTGTTTCCGAAAAGCGGCTAGGGGAATGCCCTATTCGAAGGGCGGGCGGGAACTATCGAACTCATTCAAGAACATTTACCCGCGCAGCAGCGTTCTGGCATAGATTCGTAGGAGGCATTGCATCTCCAATGGATCTGCCCAGCTGCACGTTGCACGGATTCGGTGCAAATTTATAGGTTTTTACAAATTTTGATGTGTTGGTTTTCGCAGGAATTTTGTCATTTCGGCTAACGCTGGACATGGCTTGGTGTGCCGGAGTCTGTCCCGGGGTTTGAGAATCGAACAATGCCCATCATTCTGCAGAAGTCGAGGCTCAACCTCTTTATTCAAACCGGATTAGTCGCATTGGCGTATTTTGCAGGTGCAAGGCTGGGGCTTGCTTATGCGGTAGTGGGCGGTGCGGTGTCCCTGGTCTGGCCATCCAGCGGCATCGCCCTCGTTGCGCTGCTCACGATGGGCTTCGGCGTTGCCCCCGGCGTTGCCATTGGCTCGCTGCTGGCCAACATGTCCGTGGGCGTGCCTCCGCATGTCGCCGCGGTGATCGGCCTCGGCGCGACGGCAGCCGCCTTAACGGCCACATGGTTGCTAAAGCGGGTCGCCGGGTTCCAGGTGTCGCTTGATCGCATCAAGGACGTCCTGGCCTTCATCATCCTGGCAGCGACGCTCGGCTCGGCTCTGAGCGCGTTGATTGGCGCGACTGCCCTCTGGGGTGGAGGGCTGCTGTCAGGCGGGGAATACAGCGCCGCCTTCTTGAAATGGTGGCTCGGCGACATGATGGGGGTGCTCGTGGTGGCTCCGCCGCTGCTGAACCTGCTCACCTATCCGAGTCCTGTCCGTTCGGCGAGGCAAGCCGTGGAATCGTGTGGACTGGCCGTGGGGCTCCTCTGGGTAAGTTACCTGATCTTCGGCGCGCCGCAGCTTGCCGGGCACGGCTACTATCCTGCGGCCATGGCGATCTTTCCGTTTGTTATCTGGGCCGCCCTGCGCTTTGATCATCTTGGCACCAGCCTCGCGACCTTGCTGGTCTCGATCATCGCCATTCGGGGCACCACGCACGGCACCGGCCCGTTTGCCGCGGAATCCCCCGTGGACAGCCTTGTAAGATGGTGTGCGTTCGCGAACGTGATGGCGATCACCGGGTTGCTGCTGGTGGCGGCACATGCCCGGCAGAAGCGCTTTCATCGTCTCCTGATGGCATCCCACAAGGAACTCGGGCGGCGCGTGCAAGAGCGAACCCAGGACCTTGAGCGGGCCAACGATGAACTGAAGCAGGAGATGAAAAGGCGGCGCCGGCTGGAGGCGGAGCTGATCCGGATCGGCGATCACCAACAAAGGCTCATTGGCCGGGAACTGCATGACGGCCTCGGGCAGCACCTTACCAGCCTGGGCTTCTATTGCGCCACGTTGAGCCGGGAACTGCAGAAGCAGGGGAACCCGGCGTCCGCAGATGCGGCTACGGTCGTCGAACTGGTGAAACAGGCGTCCTTGATGACCCGCAGGATTGCCCATGGCCTGGATCCCGTCGCCGGGGAGTCCGGCGACCTCACGGCCGCACTCCAGGGTCTGGCAGAATCGACACGCTCGCTGAACGGCATTGGCTGTACGCTGCGCATCGCCTCAGATGTGGACTTGCCGGATCCGCCAATGCAGACCAACCTTTACCGTGCGGCACAGGAAGCAGTCAATAACGCCCTGAAGTACAGCCAGGGCAGCCATATCTGGATCGACCTGGAGCGCGAGGGCGAAATCCAGACGCTATCGATCAGCGACGATGGCGTTGGGATCGACGCGGACCGGATGGAACGCGCTTCGGGACTGGGACTCCACCACCTGCGTCACCGCGCAAGCCTGCTGGACGGTTCGTGCGCCGTCACCCGCAATGCCATGGGCGGCACCACGGTTGCCATCAGCTATCCGATACCGGAGGGTCCCGGCCATGCCAGAGACGCTATCTAGCCGTGGCCCCGCAACCAGGGTCCTGATCGTCGACGACCATCCCATCATCCGGGAGGGACTGACCCATTTGCTGATGCAAGAGGATCTGCACGTCTGCTGTGCGGCCGCCAGTACGGAAGAAGCCCTGGCGGCGATGGCTTGCCAGCCCGACATCGCCATTGTGGACCTCAGCCTGCAGTCGGACTCCGGCCTGGACCTTATCAAGACGCTAAGGCAACACCACCCGAAGCTGGCAATACTCGTCCTCAGCATGCATGACGAAACCTTGTTTGCCGAGCGCGCATTGCGGGCGGGCGCCAATGGGTACCTGATGAAACTCGAGGCCACGGAGCACGTCATGAGTGCCATCCGCGAGGTGCTGGCAGGCAATATCTACCTCAGCGCCGCGATGCATGCCAGGCTGGCGCGGTCTCTGGCGGCCCCCGGAAAGACCCCGGCGGGTTCGGTCGCGTGTCTTTCGGAACGCGAGTTCGAGGTCTTGCATCTGATCGGACTTGGCTTCAGCACTCGCGAGATCGCCATGAAACTGAACCGGAGCGTCAAGACCATCGAGGCACATCAGGCCAACATCAAGGAGAAGCTGGATATTTCCAGCGGCAAGGAGTTGATGCGCTTTGCGATCCAGTGGCTCGAGAGTGAGTAGGGCGTCAGTAGCCCAGGTCGGACGCTTCGCCGGCGGTGGGCTCTCAAAAAAGCCCCGACTCCGCGCCGGGGTCCGTAACGATGACTGCCTCGCCCTCTCCCTTTTCAATGGAGAGGGCGAGGCAGGGGCGAGCGGACCGTCGGAACGGTAGCGCCCGATCAGGGCTGGATATTGAACGCCTTCACAATCCCGCCATTGCGGTCGAACTCATCGTGCAGCGACTGTCCAAGCTGCTGCAACGTCTGTGCGGCCATCGGCTCATAGCTCAGCGCCTGCATCCGCTCCTGCACCTTAGGCGTTGCCGCGGCCTTGTAGGTGGCGGTCTGGATCTTCTGCGCCAGTTCGACAGGCACGCGCGCGGAGGCGATCACGCCAACCCAGTTGCTGAACTCGACATCCGGATAGCCCAGTTCCGCGAAGGTCGGCACCTGCGGCAGCAGCGGCGAGCGGCTCTTCGATGCCACGGCGTACGGCTGCAGCTTGCCCGCCTTGATCATCGGCAGCGACGTCACCATCCCGTCGTACATCACGGCGATCTGGCCGCCCATCACCTGTGTCAGCGCCGGCGCCGAGCCGGCAAACGGCACGTGCTGCAGGTCCATGCCCGCTTTCTGGTTCATGATCACGCCCGCGTAGTGCGACGCCGTGCCGGCGCTGTAGGACGCGAAGCTGAGCTTGCCGGGATTGGCACGCGCATAGTTCACCAGGCCGTTGAAGTCCTTGGCCGGCAGCGTTGGCGAGCCCACCAGCAGCAGCCGCGACCGCGCCACCGCGGCCAGCGGGCGGATGTCCTTCATCGTGTTGTAGGGGGTCTTCAGCACGTGCGGCACTTCGGTCAGCACGTTGGTCGCGGTCACCATGATGGTCTGGCCGTCCGGCGGCGCGGCCAGCATTGCGCTGATCGCGATGCCGCCGCCGGCACCCGGCTTGTTGTCGACCACCACGGGCGTGCCGAGGTCGGCCGAAAGCTGGTCGGCCAGCAGGCGTGCGATCACGTCCATGGTGCCGCCGGCAGGCGCCGGCACCAGCATGCGCACGGGCTTGCTGGTCCAGGCCATCGCGGCCGGCATTGCCAGTGCCAGCATGGCGGCAACCACGGCGTGGCGGGGGCGGAACAGGGTGGGGCGGGTTGGCATGGTTGTCTCCGTTTAAAGATATGAGATAGAACCGGCCCATGCCAGCCTTCTTGCCGGGGTGGTCATGGGATCAGGTTGAAGAGATTGGGGGCCTGCGCCGGTTCGTGGGCCGGCGCGGGCAGATTCAGCCGGCCGCCAGCGTGGCGCGCTGCTTCGCGCGCGCCAGCGCCCGCCGCATGGCTTCGAGCAGCACGGCGGGCGGCCGTGCGCCCGACACGCTGTGCGTGCCGTTGAAAACAAGATGGGGCACGCCGAAGCCGGCGCGCAGGGGAGGATCCTCTGCGTCGTGCAGCGGCGGCAGCCAGTCCAGGTCTGGCCGGCCGGTGCTGGCGCCGGCGTCGGGCAATGCGATGCCGCAGGCTGCCGCCGCGCACCGCAGGACCTGCGGGTCGCCGATGTTCTCGCCGCGCATGAAGTAGCGCGTGAACAGCTCGTCCAGCAGCGCCGGCGCCGCGCCGGCGCCGGCTTGCCTGACAGCGTGGCGTAGCAGCCGGTGGGCCAGCAGCGTGCTGGGAAAGGTTTCGATGCGGTCCAGCGCCAGCGTGATGCCGGCGTCCAGTGCCGCGGCGCAGACTTGCGCCTGGCGCGCGGCCAGGGCCTCGGGGCCTCCCAGCCGTGCCAGGTAGAAATCGCGGTAGGGCGTGCCCTCCGCAGGCGTGGCCGGAAGCAGCGGGTAAGAGCGCCAGTCGACCCGGACGGCAACGTTCGGGTGCTCCTGGACGAGCCATTCGATGGCGGTTTCCAGGTGCTTCTTGCCGATCATGCACCAGGGGCAGATCAGGTCGAAGTAGGCGTCAACCGTAAGCGTGGTCGGGTAGTTCATGGCGACAGCTTGATGACGCCCGCCGGCACATGCGTGCCTGGGGGCGGGCGATGGGGAATCAGGGCGCGGACGCGGCCGGGGCGCGGCGCCAGGGCTGGCGCGCTGGCAGCTCGGTCAGCACCTCGGCGCGCCGGGCATCGGTCATGCGGTCCCAGGTGCCGATTTCCAGCGGTGTCCTGCCGCAGCCCTGGCAGTACCGGCCGGCAACGTCGAGGCGGCAGATGTTGAGGCACGGGTTGGCGACGGCGGGGGCAGGGTTCATGACTTCAGCGATGTCGTGGTTGGTTTGGCGCACGGGCCGGGCAACGCCCGGCCGATGAATACCCGGCCGGGGGGCCCCAGCCAGGCGAAGCGCGTCAGGCCGCGCGCAGCGGCAGGTTCTTCTGCCCGCTCTTGCGGTTGGGCGCCATGCCGTGTGCCGCCAGGGTTTCCTCGGCGCTGTCGTACCAGGTGCCGATGCGGTAGATCTCGCGCGCTTCCTTGCCCGAGGCGATCTCGCGGCCCAGTTCCCTGGCCACGCGCACGCATTGCTCGATCTGCTGCACCGAAGTCATGCGGTTGCCGTGCTGGTCGATGATGGTGTCCTCGATGCCGCAGCGCGGGTGCAGGCCCATGGACATGGCCATCATGTTGAACGGCAGCACGTTCTTCAGCAGCGATTCCGCGGTCAGCGTGCAGCCGTCCGGCGCGCGGTGGATGAAGTTGAAGAAGTTGAACGGGTTGGGGCCGTCGAAGCCGCCGCCGATGCCGATCCAGGTCAGGTTCAGCGGGCCCTTGTAGAGACCCGCGCGCACCATGCGCTCCAGGGTTTCCAGCGCGTGGATGCCGGTCAGCTGGAAGTGCGGCTGGATGCCGGCATTGCTCAGGCGGCGCAGGTGTTCCTCGACCCAGCCCGGGCCGGCCGGCACGGTCATTTCACGGTAGGCCTGCTGGTAGGCCGGGTGCTCGAGCGACGTACCCTTCAGGTATTCCGGGTACAGCAGCTCCATGATGTTCATCTGCGTGGTGTTGATCGCCACGGTCACCTGGTCCGGCTTGGGATCCAGTTCGGCCAGCATGTGGCGGGTATCGTCCGACAGCCACTTGGCGGCCTGGCCGTCGTCTTCCGGCGCGAACGAGATCGAGCCGCCGACCTGGATGATCATGTCGGGCACGGCCTTGCGCACGCCGGCGATCAGTTCGTTGAACTTCGACAGGCGCTTGGAGCCCTTGCCGTCCAGTTCGCGCACATGCAGGTGCAGCACGGTGGCGCCGGCGTTGTAGCAATCGACAGCCTTCTGCACCTGGTCTTCCATCGTCACCGGGATGTCTTCCGGAAAGTCCTGCGGCATCCACTCAGGGCCGTACGGGGCCACGGTAATAACCACTTTGTCCTGGTTCTCGGGGTGCAGGGAATCGTCGAGGAATTGCATACTGTTGCTCCTGGGTGTTGTCCGCATGCGGTCCGGCCAGAACCTGCTGGTTCGCGGTCCGTCCGCCTGTTTTCATCGTCATTCGATGACCCGAAGTATCGGTCAACGGCATGAAACAATTTGACGATCCGGGACGATCGCTTGGCATTTCGGGACAGTCAGGGAAAACACGATGTGCGGGGCGCGGGCAACGTTGCACAGTGTCGTGGCGCTGGCGCAATCGCGCCCTAATGTCATTTTCCAGCTGCGGCATACCTGCCAGTTTTCAAGTGAATTGCCTGTCTCCCACCGTCCCGGTTTCCTTCGTCCACGGCTTCCTGCCCGGCGCCGATCCTGCATTGATCGCGCAGCTGGCAGCGCGCTCGGGCATTGCGGCGGAGCTGATGGACGAGCCCGCGGCACGCGTGACGCAGGAACAGTTCTCGACCTTGTACCGGCTGCTGGCGCACGAGCTCGACGATGAAATGCCGGGCATTTTCAGCCGCCCGCTGCGCAACGGCACGCTCAAGTACCTTTGCCTGAGCTTGCTGGATGCGCCACGGCTTGAAGTGGCACTGCATCGCTTCGGGCAATTCTTCCGCTTGCTGCTGGACGAGTTCCGCGTGGAGTCACGGCGCGAAGGCAATGCCGCATATGTGGAGCTGGTGGAGGCTGCGGCGGGTCCGGCGGTGAGCCCGATGGCGCGCGAACTGATGCTGAAGCTGGTGCATGGCGTGGCGTCATGGCTGATTCGCCACAAGATCCCGCTGCAGGCCGTGCAACTGCCGTCAGGGCGGCCGGCGCAGGCAAACGACCATCTCTACCTGTTTCCTGGCCCGGTGCATTTCGGCTGCGAGCGCGGCGGCATTGTGTTCGACGCTGCATTCCTCGACATGCCGGTGCGGCAACGCAAGGGCGACCTTGAAAAATTCCTGGCACGCGCGCCCGAGGACTGGATCTTCGTCACGTTCGCGGAACCGATGACCTGTCATCGCGTCAGGCAGTACGTAGCGGATTGCCTGCCCGTAGCGCCGACCATCGAAGCAGTGGCCGCGGCGCTGCACTGCTCCGTACGCACGCTGTGCCGCCGGCTGTCCGCGGAAGGCACCACCTTCCAGGCGATCAAGGACGGCGTGCGGCGCGACATCGCCATCCAGCGGCTGACACGATCCAATGACGCGATCACGGCCATTGCCTTCGACGTTGGCTTCGACAATCCCACTGCCTTCCATCGGGCCTTCCGGCACTGGACCGGCAGCACGCCCAACGCCTATCGCCGCGCGCCCTAGCGCCGCACCGTGGCTGGCAATGCCGGCCGCCCGATTGACAAATCGCGCCATCCCGTGAGGACCCGGCTGCGCATTGCGCGCACGCCGTGCCAGCGCCATGCAAAGCGGCATGCATTGTCAGCGATTGGGCCGGATTTGGTAGCCGGTTTTGTGCGCCGCAGCACTACGATGCGGCAGACAAACAAACATGCGTGCATGCGACACGGTCGGCAGGCACGGGAAACCAGAGCAAGCAAGGAAGCATATGGCAATTCAAGGCTACAGCATGGGCACGCTCGCCGCATTCGTCGGCAAGGAACTCGGCGTTTCGGCGTGGATGGAAGTGGATCAGGCGCGCATCGATGCATTCGCGCAGTGCACCGGGGACCGCCAGTGGATCCACGTGGACGTGGAGCGCGCGCGCAGGGAAAGCCCGTTCGGCGGCACCATCGCCCACGGCTACCTGACGCTGTCGCTGCTGGCCGGGAAGCTGGTCGAGATGGGCGTGGTGCCCGAGGATGCGCGCGCCGCCGTCAACTACGGCGTGGAGAAGACACGCTTCCTGGCGCCGGTGAAGGCGGGGGCGCGCGTGCGCAATCGCGTCAGGCTGATGTCGGCGGACAACAAGGGCGATGGCCGTGTGCTGCTGCGCACCGAGAACACGATGGAGATCGAGGGCGAAGCCAAGCCGGCCATGGTGGCCGAAGCCCTGGCGCTTGTCATGGCGTGAAGCGGCAACAGCAGATGTAAGCAAGGAAGAGACAGGAGAAGCAGTATGACAAGTGCAGCCAACGTGGAGGCGCCAACCGATTTTCTGGCGGGACCCAATCCGTTTGTCGGGATCCGTCCCGAGGATTTCATCACAGCCGCCCAGCAGATCGGCGCGCAGTGCGTGCAGGAGCCGGTGCTGGTACTCGAGCAGCAGGTGCAGCTCACCCATGACCTGGTCAGCGTGCTGGACGGCTCGGCACCGATGCCGTCGACGCGCGACCGCAGATTCAGCGACGACGCCTGGCGCGACCTTCCGCTGTTCCGCATGTCGCTGCAGGGCTACCAGGCCTGGCGCGACGCGCTCGAGGGCACGGTGCGGCGTTCGGTGATGGACCCGCGCAGCAAGCATCGCGCGCAATACTTCATGTCGCTGCTCACCGACGCGCTGGCGCCGACCAATACCCTGGCGGGCAACCCGGCAGCGCTGCGCAAGACCTTCGAGTCATGCGGCATGAACCTGGTCAGCGGCCTGTTCAACCTGGCCAGCGATGCCCTGACCAACGGCGGCATGCCCACGCAGGTCGACAAGGGCGCATTCAGCGTCGGCCAGAATCTTGCTGCCACGCCTGGCGTGGTGGTGTTCCGCAACGAAGTGCTGGAGCTGATCCAGTACGCCCCGACCACCTCGAAGGTGCATGCGCGGCCCCAGCTGATCGTGCCGCCACAGGTCAACAAGTTCTACGTATTCGACCTTGCACCGGGCAAGAGCATGGTGGAGTACATGCTGGGGCAGGGCCTGCAGGTGTTTATTGTCAGCTGGCGCAATCCCACGGCGGCGCAGCGCGACTGGAACCTCGATACCTATGTCGGCGCGCTGGTCGAGGCGATCCATGCGATACGCGATATCACCGGCAGTGCCGACGTCAACGTGCATGGCGCCTGCTCTGGCGCGATGACGATGGCGGCGCTGCTGGGCTATTGCGCGGCCAGTGGCGAGAAGCTCGTGCACGCCGTCACGCTGATGGTGGCGGTGTTCGGCCTCGATGCCGAGTCGCAACTCGGGCTGTTCAGCACGCCCGAGGCGGTCACGGCGGCGCGGCACGGCAGTGCGTCACGCGGCGTGCTCGACGGCGACGCGCTGGGCCGGGTCTTTGCGTGGCTGCGGCCCAACGACCTGGTGTGGAACTACTGGGTCAACAATTACCTGCTCGGCAATGCGCCGCCGGCGTTCGACGTCCTCTACTGGAACAACGACACCACGCGCCTGCCTGCCGGCCTGCATGGCCAGTTCCTGGACATGCTGACGCTGAACCAGCTCGCCACGCCGGGCGCGCTGCAGGTGCTCGGCCACGCCATTTCGCTGGCCGACGTGGACTGCGACAAGTATGTGCTGGCCGGCATGACCGACCACATCACGCCGTGGAAGGCGGTGTACCGTTCGGCGCAAGCGTTCGGCGGGCGCACCGAGTTCGTGCTGAGCTCCAGCGGCCATGTGCAAAGCCTGGTCAATCCACCCGGCAATGCCAAGGCCAGGTATTTCCGCAACGGCACGCCCGATGCGCAGCCCGAGACTTGGCTGGAGGGCGCGACCGCCGAGCAGGGCTCATGGTGGGAACACTGGACCCAGTGGATGAAGAAGCGCTCGGGCCCGAAGCGCAACGCGCCCGCGGCGCCCGGCAGCCTGCGCTTCGCCCCCTGCGGCGAAGCGCCGGGCCGCTATGTGACCGAGGCGTAGCGCGCACGGCGCACTCCGCAACACTGCAATCTTAATTTTTCAACCCAACTGTCAGGAGATACCAAGATGGAATCGACCAACACCGCAAGTGCCTCGGCCGCGCAGGCACCGCACAAGAAACTGCTCGACTTCGTGCGCAACAACCGCCTGGACCCGGCCGCGGTCCTGGAATCGCGCCGCAAGGACATCGAGGCGCTCGCCAGCGTCAACGTGACGCTGCTGGGAGGCCTGCAGTCGCTGGTGCGCCAGCAGGCCGAGTTCCTGTGCGATGCCGCCGCCGACCTGCAGGCGCTGTCGCGCGGCCAGGCCGTCGATGGCACGGCGCCCGCGAAGCTGGCGGAAGCCCTGCCGCGCTCGCTGCAGAAGGCCGTTGCCGGCGTGCGCGGCCTGACCGACACGCTGTACAAGGCGCAGGCGGACAGCATTTCGGTGGTCGGACGCCGCATCGCCGAGAACGTCGAGGAGGTGAAGGGGATCCTGCGCCCGAAACAATAAGCTGCGGCGGGCATGGCCGCGCGCCGGACATGCCCGTGCGCAACCTCTCCAGGACAAGCTGATGACAACAACAGACGCCGGCACGCACGCCGGCCAAAAGCTGCAGGTGCTGACCGTGGACCTGGATGGCCAGGTTGTGCGGGCCGGCATCCGGCCCGGCAGCGATGCCGGACCGCCGCTGCTGATCTTCAACGGCATCGGCGCCAATCTCGAACTGCTCGCCCCCTTTGTCGATGCCCTGGCGGGCATCGAGGTCATTCTTTTCGACGTTCCCGGCGCCGGCGGCTCGCCCGCGCCGGTGTTGCCTTACCGCCTTTCCGGTCTTTGCGTGCTGGCCGACCGCCTGCTGTCGCACCTTGGCTATACGGGCCAGGTCGACACGCTCGGCGTGTCGTGGGGCGGGGCGCTGGCGCAGGAGTTCGCCCGCCTCTATGCGTCGCGGTGCCGGCGCCTGGTGCTGGCGGCCACGTCGCCCGGCGTGCTCATGGTGCCGGGCCGCCTGTCGGTGCTTGCAAGGATGATCGGCGTGCGCCGCTATACCGACCCCCAATACCTGCGCCGCATCGGCGCCGACCTCTACGGCGGTGCCTTCCGCCACGATCCCTCCCTGCTCGACGAGCACGGCCAGCACATGCAGCCGCCGCCAGGGCGCGGCTATCTCTACCAGCTGCTGGCGGCATGGGGCTGGAGCAGCCTGCCGTGGCTGGGGGCGCTGCGGCAGCCCACGCTGGTCATGCACGGCACCGACGATCCGATCGTACCCCCCGTCAATGCCAGGATCCTGGCGGCCCGCATCCCTGACTCGACGCTGCATATGGTCGATGATGGGCATCTCTTCCTGGTGACCGGGCCGGAGCACGCAGCCAGCGTCGTCCGCGGCTTCTTGCGCGGCTAGCGGACTGCCGGCGAGCCGGGCGAAGCTGGAGCGCCACAATGGCCGGCGCCTGTTGCACGAGTACGTTGTGACAGCTCGCCGGATCCAGATCAACGCTGATTGAACCTGAAACGTTTGGAAGCCTTCGGCTGCGCTGCGCGCCGGCAGTATCGCCGGTTCGAAGCCCGGGCACGGAGTGCGTCGCTGCGCTCGCGCACACCATCGCTGGTGTGCCGGTTGCCTTCATTTTCCTGCCTGTTTGCTCCCCTGTCCCGCTCGCGGTAGAGGGGGCGGGGGAGAAGGGGTAAGTGAGTGGGGGAAGGGCTGAGGGCCGGAGCATCGACGCAGCGCAGCGATTCCCTTCGTGGAGGCGCCGGCCCTCACCCCGACCCTCTCCCGCAAGCGGGAGAGGGAGCCCCCAAAATCAGCACGTTTGTGCCACCGCGGTTCCCGGAGCGCAATTCATAACCGTCCCGCAAACCAGCAAAGACCCCCCCAAAAAAAACGCGGCCGCCCCGGAATCCCGGACGGCCGCGAAAGAGCATCGGTTGCAGGGTCGATGCTGCGAGACGCGTTATCAGAACTTGTGGCGGATGCCCACTGCCGCGCCGAACATGTTGCTCTGCCCGTTGGCCAGCACGTAGCTGTTGCCCAGAGACAGGCTGTTGGCATAGACCGTGGCCAGCGATTCCATCATCAGGCCGGCATTCTTGGCGTATGCCGTGGTCAGGTACAAGTCGGTGCGCTTGGAGAACGCGTAGTTCGCGACGAAGGCGACCTGCCACGGATTGGCGACATGGGTGTCGCCATACAGGCTCTTGACGTCGTCGTAGTTGTATTCGAGCGTCAGGCCGACGGCGGGGGTGACCTGGTAGGTAGCGCCGATCCAGTAGAAATCGTCGCGCTGGATCACCACGTCCGCGGCGTTCTTGTTCTGGCCCCAGCGGTAGCCGCCCATGATCTTTGCCGGGCCGTACGAATAGCTGGCGCCAACCACGGCCTTCTTGACCGTGCCGTTGCTCGTGCCGATGGTCGGGTTCCACTGGTCGTAGCCGAAGGTCACGCCGAACGGACCGCCCTGGTAAGCCGCCGCGGCACCCCACGCGGTATCGCGCCGGAACTGCCCCGGCACTTCGCCGTTGCCGCCGATCGGCGTGGCAATACCCACGGTCGCCGGCAGGGCCAGGCCGGTGCCGAAGGACCAGTGCGCCAGCGCCGTGACCGGGCCGAACTTGCCGCTGTACTTGATGGTGTTGTCGGCGCGGAAGTTCGGGCCGGATTGCAGTACCACCGGTTCGTACTGGGTGGCATAGGCGGTCGGCGAGAAGTTGGCCAGGGCCTCGAACATCGAGGTGTACTGGCGGCCCAGGCTGATCTGGCCGAGGCCGTCCTTCTGCAAGCCGACGAAGGCCTGGCGGCCGAACAGGCGGTTGCTTTGCTGCATCGTGCCGGTGTCGAGGTTAAAGCCGCTCTCCAGCACGAACAGCCCCTTCAGGCCGCCGCCGAGATCCTCGGTGCCGCGCATGCCCCAGCGCGAGCCGGAGATGCCGCCCGAGTTCATGCGGTAGACATCGTTTGCCGGGCCGCGGTTGAACTGGTTGCTCGCCACGGGCACCGCGCCTACATGGTTGACGTACTCGAGGTTCGTGTCCACCACGCCATACAGCGTGACGGTCGACTGCGCGAGGGCGCCGCCCGAGCAGGCCAGCGCTGCGGCTGCGGCCAGGGTCCTGATTTTCATGGATTGTTCTCCCCTTGTTTCCTTTGGTTTTGGGATGCGGATGTTTCCGTCTGGTTTGGTATTGCCAGGTACTGCGGAATCAATGCGCCGGATCAGCCGGCGCGCAGCAACTCATCGATCAACGCGGTCGCGCGCGGCCATGGGCCGTAGCCGGCGGCGGGGTTGAGGTGGCCGACTTCGCCAAGGTCGACCAGCTTGCTGCCCCAGTCGCTGGCCATTTCCGCCGCGCGCGGGTAGGTCGCCAGCGGATCGTTGCGGCTGGCCGCGAGGATGGTCGGGAAGGGCAGCGGGCTCCTCGGAATTGGCAGCCAGCCGTGTTGCGCAAGCGTGGCGGTGTCCGGGTAGCCGGCCGGCATTGGCGACTCCAGGTCGGCGGGGGTGGCCAGCAGCGCGCCGCGGATCTTGCGGTGGTGTTGCGCGGCCCAGTGCACGGTGATCATGACGCCGGCGCTATGCGCGACGAGGATGACCGGGCCTTCGATCGCGGCCAGGGCGGCATCCAGCGCCGCGACGCGGGCATCGCGGCTCAGCTTGTCGTGCTCCAGCGGCGGCACCGAGCGCGCGTTGGGCAACTGTGCCTGGAGCAGGGTCTGCCAGTGCTCGGCGACGTGGTCGCGCAGGCCAGGTACCAGCAGCACGGTGGTGTCAGGGGAAAGGCTCATGGTTCTGCAGGAAAGTCAGTGAGAAGTTTCGGAAGCGGCGCCTTCGTGACGGCCCTCCAGGCGGAGCAGGTCGGCGGCGTAGTAGCGGCGGCCGGCAAGGAAGGCGGCGGCGGCCAGCAGCGATGCCAGCGGCACCAGCTGCAGCGCCCCGCTCAGGCCGATGTGGTCGGCCAGCAGGCCAGTGACGAAAGGTCCGGGTGCCAGGCCCAGCAGGTTGTTGGCCAGCGTCAGCGTGGCAAAGGCGGTGGCGTGGATGGCCGGGCGCGTCAGGTTGGCAACCGCGGCGCTGGCGGGGCCGGCGGTGCCGCCGACAAACAGCATGCCGGCACCGATCAGCGCCAGTTGCGCGCTGCCCGCCGGCAGCCGGAACGCGGTCAACAGCAGGATGCAGCAGGTCAGGCTATAGGCCACTGCGATCACCCACTTGCGGCGCGGCGCGTGGCGGGCGATCCAGTCGGTCATCGCCCCGCACAGCACCATGCCGACGCCGCCGGCCAGCACGAATCCCGCCGCGACCACGCCGGCGCGATCCGTGGCCATGCCGTAGTAGCGCGCCAGGTAGCTCGGCATCCAGGTGATCAGGGCGCCCATCACCAGCAGTTGCATTGCGCTGCCGACATAGGCGCAGAGGATCGAGCGCGCCGAGAACAGGGCGGCGAGCAGCGGGCGCAGCGCCATGGCGGGCTCGCGCGATGCGGTCTCAGCCTCCTCGCCCAGCGCCTTGCGCCGGGCCTGCAGCCGCGGCTCGGTCACGGCCAGGCGGAACACCACCACCAGCGCCAGCCCGAACAACGCCATGCCGGTAAAGGCCCAGCGCCAGCCGAAATGCGCCGATAACGCGCCGCCCAGCGCCATGCCCAGCACCGAGCCGAACGCGCCGCCGGCGATAAAGGCGGAGCTCAGGCTCGCGCGCAGGTGGCGCGGGAACACCGACAACACCACGGCAATGCCGACGCTGCCATACGCCGCCTCGCCGATGCCCACGAACAGGCGTGCGATAAACATCTGCCCGAAGCCGTTCGCCAGCGCGCAGCCCAGCGTGGCCAGGCTCCATAGCGCGGCCATCAGTACCAGGCTCCTGACCCGGCCCCAGCGGTCCGCCAGGATCGACAGAGGGAATGTCAGCAAGCCGACCATCAGCGCCACGATGCCGCCCAGCGCACCCAGCTCGGTGTCGCTCAGCGACCACTCGGCCTTCAGCAGCGGGAATACCGCGTTCAGCACCTGGCGGGACATGTAGTCCGACAGCAGCAGGCCAAAGCTCAGGGCAAACACGATCCAGCCGTAGAGGCCGGATTGCGATGCTGTGCCCGAGGACGTTGCAATTGCGCGAGGGGTAGTGGGTTGCCCGATCATGGAAGCTCTTCCTGTAGTGCACCGGCTGCGGTTGCGGCTGCGGCAAACGTCAGCAGGGGAAGCAGAGCTCTTGCTGGCAGTGGCGCAGGCCGGTTGTGACCCGCGAAGTATCTAGTATTGGCTGCCGTGAGTTTGGCTTTCCGGGACAACGCCTTTGCATTCGGGGACAATCGGGGAAAACGAGAGGAAGCGCGGGGAGGAGGGGGATCGCCGCAGCGGGCGCCCCGCCTGGCGCCTCCGGCATGCACGAGGCGCCCGCAATGCATGGCATGGCATGAATGTGCCGCCACCGCCTATAGTCGATGCGTGTCGAAGGAGATCGCTGCTCATGGAGCCCCAAAAACTCACGCGCTTCGCAGGGCGGGACGCCGGCAAGACCGCAGGGTGGCTGCGCTGGCTTCCTGGTGTGCAGGTGTTGAAGTCATACCGCGCGGACTGGCTGCCGAGCGACTTGGCCGCCGGGCTGGTGCTGACCACCATGCTGATGCCGGTGGGCATCGCCTACGCCGTGGCCTCCGGCGTACCTGGCGTCTACGGGCTTTACGCCACCATGGTCCCGCTGCTGGCGTACGCCTTGTTCGGGCCGAGCCGGATCATGGTGCTCGGCCCGGACTCGGCATTGGCCGCGCCGATCCTGGCCGTGGTCCTGCAGCTCGGCGGCGGCGATCCGGCGCGCGCCGTACTGGTGGCGAGCATGATGGCGGTGGTCTCGGGGGTGGTCTGCATCGTGATGGGGCTGATGCGCCTGGGCTTCGTCGCCGAACTGCTGTCCAAGCCGATCCGCTACGGCTACATGAACGGCATCGCTTTCACCGTGCTGGTCAGCCAGTTGCCAAAGCTCTTCGCGATTTCCGTCGAGGATGCCGGACCGCTGCGGGAAATGCTCAGCCTGGGCGGCGCCATCCTGGCGGGGCAGATTCACTGGTACAGCTTTGCCGTCGGCGCCGGCAGCCTGGTCGTGATCCTGGCCCTGAAGCGCTTCGAGCGAGTGCCGGGCATCCTGATTGCAGTGGTCGTCGCCACGCTCGTCGTCAGTGTGTTCGACCTGGACCAGCAGGGCGTCAAGGTGCTGGGCAAGACGCCGCAAGGGCTGCCGGCCTTTGTCGTGCCGTGGCTGGAGGGGGTTGACCTGGTGAAGATCGTGGTGGGCGGGTGCGCGGTCGCGCTGATCGCCTTCGCCGACACCAGCGTGCTGTCGCGCACCTATGCCGCCCGCACCAATACCCGGGTCGATCCGAACCAGGAAATGGTGGGGCTGGGCGCCGCCAACCTCGCGGCGGGACTGTTCCAGGGCTTCCCGATCAGCAGCAGCTCGTCGCGCACGCCGGTGGCGGAAGCCGCGGGTGCCAAGACCCAGCTCACCGGCGTGGTCGGGGCGCTCGCCGTGGCCATGCTGCTGATGTTCGCGCCCAACCTGCTGCAGTACCTGCCGAGCAGCGCGCTGGCCGCGGTGGTGATCGCCGCGGCCATCAGCCTGTTCGAGATATCCGACCTGAAGCGCATCTACCGCATCCAGCAGTGGGAGTTCTGGCTGTCCATGGTGTGCTTCGCCGCCGTCGCCGTGTTTGGCACCATCCAGGGCATTTTCCTGGCCGTGGTCATCGCCGTGATCGAATTCCTCTGGGACGGCTGGCGGCCGCACTACGCCGTGCTGGGGAAAGTGGAAGGGCTGCGCGGGTACCACGATACCGGGCGCTACCCGGAGGCCAGGCGCATCGACGGACTGGTGCTGTTCCGCTGGGACGCGCCGCTGTTCTTTGCCAACGCCGAGCTGTTCCAGGAACGCCTGATAGAAGCGATCGACGACTCGCCGACGCCGGTGCGCCGTGTCGTGGTCGCGGCCGAGCCGGTGACCAGCGTCGACGTCACGTCGGCCGACATGCTGCGCGAACTGAGCGGTATCTTGCGCGAGCGCGGCATTGCCCTGCATTTCGCCGAAATGAAAGACCCGGTGCGGGACAAGCTCAAGCGCTTTGAGCTGATGGAAGCGTTCGGCGACAAGTTCCACCCCACCGTGGGCAGCGCGGTCGATGATTACCTTGGCAAGGAAGACTGAAACCGTACGCGGCGGGCGCCAGTGCTCGCAGGTCACGCCACGCTTGCCACGGCACCACGTCGAAGGAGCCGACATGAACCGCCGATTCGGGGTCTTGCGCGCGCTGGCATGCGCCGGCGGCGCATGCCTTGCCGGGCTGGCGCCGGCAGGGACGGCCATTGCCTACTTTGATCACTACCTCACTGGCACCATTGTCGGCACGCTCACGCAGAAGCAGCTCGACGTGCTGACCGGCGTCTTCCGCAGGACGCTGGAGCAGGGCGCCGACGGTGCGCGCGTGACGTTCACGCTGCCCCCCGACACCCGCGAGCGGAAGGTCGAAGGTGCGTTCACGCCGTTGCGTTCCCGGCAGGACCACGGCGACCGGTGCCGGCAGCTGCACAGCGAGTTCCGCCGTGCCGGCGCGTCCGAGAGCTGGACCGGCTGGTACTGCAAGGAGAAGGGCGGCGACTGGAAGTCGCGCAAGCTGGCCAACTAGGCGATTGCGGCCTCCTGCCTAGTAGCGCGACTCCACATGCTTGTAGGGGTAGTCGGGTTCCTGGTATCCGTGGGCCTTCTGCCTGGCCGGCAGCTTGACTGTCTTGCGCTCGGTCTCCTGGTACGGGATCCGGTCCAGCATGTGCCGGATGATGTTCAGGCGCGCCCGCCGCTTGTCGTTCGAATCGGCGAAAAACCAGGGCGCGACGTCGCTGTCGGATGCCGCGAACATGGCGTCGCGCGCGCGCGAATAGTCGTACCAGCGGCTGTACGAGCGCAAATCCATGTCGGTAAGTTTCCAGATCTTGCGGTTGTCGTGGATGCGTCCTTTCAGGCGGCGGGTCTGTTCTTCGGGGCTGACTTCCAGCCAGTACTTGATGAGGATGATGCCGGAATTGACGATGGCGCGCTCCACCAGAGGAACGGCCCGCAGGAACTCCTCGGCCTGGGTCTCGCTGCAGAACCCCATCACGCGCTCGACGCCGGCCCGGTTGTACCAGCTGCGGTCGAAGATGACGATCTCGCCCGCCGCTGGCAGGTGCGGCAGATAGCGCTGTACGTACATCTGGCTCTTTTCGCGTTCGGTCGGGGCCGGGAGCGCGACCACGCGGAAAACGCGCGGGCTGACGCGTTCGGTGATGGCCTTGATGGTGCCGCCCTTGCCGGCGCCGTCGCGGCCTTCGAAGATCACGCAGACTTTGGCGCCGCTGGCCTGGACCCATAGCTGCAGCTTGACCAGTTCGCCATGAAGGTGGCGGAGCTCTTTCTGGTAAGCCTTCTCGGACATGCGTTCGCGCGGCTGCGCCTGCGCTTCGTCCTGGCGGTCCTCGGCGTCATCTCCGGGACGGGGCGGCTCGGTCTCGGCCTGCTCCTTGTCGTGACGCTTCTCCTTATGCTTGGCCATGCTCCACCTCCATTGGTTCGGTCGCCTTGGGACACGTGCTGTCTGACCTTCCTCACAATAGACAATATCGGACAGCAGTATCGGGATTCGAGCATTGGCCGCGCTGCCCGGCCCCGGATGCCGCAAAAGTTTTTCCTATTTCACCTGCGTAAATTTTTCATCTCAGGAGCGAACGCCTGCACCTATAGTTTGTCTGGGCAATAGGACTTGGCGATCGCTTTTTGCTTTGCCGGACCTGGTGCGGGCAGTGTGCTGGCGCCAGGCCGGATGTTCGGCCCCTGACGATGACGGGGCGAGGGAGACTGGCCATGGAGGGGCGGGGAATGCGTCTGTGGCGCCGTGTTGGCGCCTGCCTGTGCGCTGGCCTGGCATGGCTGGCCCTGAATGTCCAGGCGCAAAATGCGCCAGCCGCGCCGGCACCGTTCAAGCCGGAAGAACTGGAGGCGCTGGTCGCGCCCATCGCGCTCTATCCCGATTCGGTGCTGTCGCAGGTGCTGATGGCCTCCACCTATCCGCTCGAGATCGTGCAGGCGGCCCGCTGGGTCAAGGCCAATCCCAAGGTGAAGGGCGACGCTGCGCTGAAGGCGGTAGAGAGCCAGTCCTGGGATGTCAGCGTCAAGTCGCTGGTGGCATTCCCGCAGGTGCTTGAGCCGATGAGCGACAAGCTCGACTGGACGCAGAAGCTGGGCGATGCGTTCATTGGCCAGGAGAAGGAAGTGCTCGACGCCGTGCAGCGGTTGCGGGCGCGCGCGCAGCAATCGGGCAATCTCAAGTCGAACGAGCAGCAGAAGGTCATTGTCGAACCTGCGCCGGCGCCGCCGCCGGACCAGTCAGCGCAGGCGGCACCGCCAGCGCAAACCATCGTGAGGATCGAGCCGGCGAACCCGGAAGTCATCTACGTACCGGCCTACAACCCGACGGTGGTGTACGGTGCCTGGAGCTATCCGTCCTACCCGCCGTATTACTGGCCGCCTTACCCCGCGTACTATCCTGGCGCCGCGCTGATGACCGGCTTTGCCTGGGGCGTCGGCCTGGCCGCTGCGGGCGCCATTTTCGGCAACTGCAACTGGGGCGGGGGCGACGTCAACATCAACGTCAACAAGGCCGCCAATATCGACCGCAATTTCGACCGCACCAAGGTGCAGGGCGGAGGGAAATGGCAGCACGACGCCTCGCACCGCAAAGGGGTGGCGTACCGGGATAACGCGACGAGCGAGAGGTTTGGCGGGCGTGATGCGGCTGCCGCCAACCGCCGCAATGAATTCCGCGGCCGCGAAGGCGCGGGCGGGGTGTCGGACCGCATGGCGGGCGGGGGGCGTGGCGACCGTGGCGGCGTTGGCGACCGTGGCGGCGTTGGCGACCGTGGCGGCGTTGGCGATCGCGGGGGCGTTGGGGACCGCGGGGGCGTCGGGGACCGCGGAGGCGTCGGCGATCGCGGGGGCGTCGCGGACAGAAGTGGCAATCGTGGTGGGGCGGGCGATCGGGCCGGAGCGTCCGACCGGGCCCGCGCTTCGGACCGCTCCGCCGGCGGCGGCCGCGACAGCGCGTTCCAGGGCGTAGGTGGTGGCGGTGCGGCCGCGCAGCGCGATTTCGACCGGGGCCGTGCTAGCACGCAGTCGGCCTCGTTCCGCGACGGTGGCGGGCAGCGTGGCGGCGGTGGCGGCTTCAGTGGCGGCGGTAGCCGCGGTGGTGGCGGTGGCTTCAGCGGCGGCGGCCGCGGAGGCGGCGGCCGTGGTGGCGGACGGCGTTGACCAGGGGATAGCGATATGCAGCGCACGCAACGATCGGGCCTGACGTGGTCCTGCCGCAAGGCGTTGTTCCTTGGGGGAATGCTGCTCGCCCTGGCGGCGGTGCCGGCTTTCGCGCAGAAGAATTTCGCTACGCCCGAGGCGGCAATGAACGCGTTCGGCGAAGCGGTTGCCACCAGCGACGACGCCGCCATGAAGTCGCTGCTCGGCGCCCGCTATACCGACCTGATCCCGCCCGTCGGCGCCGAGATCCGCTACAGGTTCCTGGAGGCCTGGCATCAGTCGCACGCGATTCGCGCCGACGGACCCGACCGCGCCCGCATTGCCGCGGGCAATGACGGCTGGACCATGCCGGTCCCGCTGGTGAAGACTGCAAAGGGCTGGCATTTCGATACGCGCGCCGGCGTCGAGGAGATGCGCGTGCGCCGCATCGGCCGCAATGAGCTGGCGGCGATGCAGACCTTGCTCGCCGTGTGCGATGCGCAGAACGAGTATGCGCAGCTGATGCGCCAGGACCGCGGCGTGACGGCGTACGCATCGAAGCTGATCAGCTCGCCTGGCAAACACGATGGCCTGTACTGGCCAACGCGCCCCGGCGAACCGGAAAGCCCGCTTGGCCCGGCCTTCCTCCGTGCCGAACATCGCAGCACGCCGGGCGGCAGCTACCATGGCTATCGCTACCGGCTGCTGACCTCGCAGGGTTCGCACGCGCCGGGCGGAAAGTATGACTATGTTGTCGACGGCAAGCTCTTTGGCGGGTTTGCCCTGATCGCTTGGCCGCTCCGGTACGGGGATACCGGCATCAAGAGCTTCATGGTGAGCCACGACGGACGCGTCTTCGAGCGCGACCTTGGTCGGGACAGTGCGGCAAGGGCCGGTGCGATCCGGTCTTTCGACCCCGGCCCGGGGTGGACCGAGGTCAAGCCATGACGCCTCGGGCGACGGGGTGTCCGTCGTCCTTGTACTAACAGCGGAGATGATCCATGTCCGTCCTCATGCTTAGCAACATCGATGCCGGCGTCACCGACGAAGACATCGGCGCCTTCCTGGTGAAATACGGATTTCCGCAATACAACTCTATCGAGCATATGGAGGGCGACGGCAGCCGGCCGGCCGTCAGGCTGACCTTCGACACGCTCGACGACGACACCCTGGACAAGCTCAAGGGCCGCATCCACCAGATGTTCTGGCATGGCCACAAGATCAGTGCGCTGGTCATGCGGGATCGCTTCAGCTGAAGCGAACGGCGCTCCCCGAGACCCATCGCCTATTCCGCCTAATCCGCCTATTCCATCTATTCCGCCCGGTCGAGCTTGCGATACTGGTTGAAGTGCCGCACCGCCTTCTGGAAGTGCCCCAGTTCATGATGCAGCCGCGCGGCGTTGTAATGCGCATCAGCATCGCCCGGTGCAAGCTCGATGCAGCGATCGTAGGCAGCCAGTGCCGACTGGGGCGCGCCGATGTCTTCCAGCGCGACGCCCAGGTTGAAATGCAGCTGCGGCGCCTCGGGCAGCCGGCCCAGCGCGCCTTCATAAAGCGCGATCGCGTCATTGAAGCGCTGCTGCTCGGACAGCAGGCAGCCCAGGTTCAGGTAGGCATCCAGCATGCCGGGGGACAGCGACAGCGCGCGCCGGTAGGCGGCTTCCGCGGCCACGGCATCGACGGGCTCCATCGCCTGCGCGCGCGCAAAGGCTTCGTCGGCCGCTGTTTCGCTGGCGGCGGCACGCGCCAGCTCCACGATGCGCACATCGTCCGGGGCCGGCTCGAATTCCATCAGCCGCTGCCCGCTCTCCACCAGCCACGCGCCATGCCGGTCGCGCACCGAGACCTTGCCGCTGCTGGCGGACATGCGCACGCCTGACAGGTGCCGGTCCGGTGCGAGCTTTTCCAGCCGATGCAGCGCCCGCAGGATCTGCGCCGGTGCCACGCGAGCCCGATGCAGCGAGGCCGCGGTACGGATCAGGACCACATCCTGGAAAGAGAACACATGCTCGCCGCGCGGGCCGCGTGCGGGCGTGACCAGCCCGGCGCTGACCAGGCTGCCGATCAGCCGGCGCGACACGCCCAGGCGCGCCTCCAGCGCCCGCGTGGTCAGGGCTTCGCCGCGGTTCACGCCGATTTCTTCGCGGAGCGCCGGATCGGCGTGGGCGCTGCCGGGGTTGCGGCGCGCTTGCCGGGGCGGCGGGCGGACGCGGTGTCGGCGGCGGCCTTGCCTTTGGCCGCCGGCGCTGCCTTCTTCGACAGGCTGGCGCGCAGCGCATCCATCAGGTCGATGACCTCGCCGCCGGCGGCAACCTCGGCCGGCTCCGGCGACACGATCTGCTTGCCGGCGATCTTGGCATCGATGGCGGCGAGAACCCTGGCCTTTTCTTCGTCCTTGTACTGCGTCGGGTCGTATTGCTCTTCCGATGCCTGCTCGATCAGCTGGACCGCGAGTTTCAGTTCGGCATCCGAGACCGCCACCTCCTCGATATGCAGTTCCGCGATATTGCGCACTTCATCGGCGAACAGCAGCTGCTGGAACACCAGTCCGCCTTCGACCGGCCGGATCTGCACGATATGCGATTTGCCTTTGGCGGCCCACTTGGCAATCGCGCAGCGTCCCGTCCTGGCCATGGCTTCGCGCAGCAGGCTGTAAGGCTTGCCGCCGCGCTTGTCCGGCGCGATGAAATAGGCCTTGTCGTAGTACAGCGGATCGACGCTTTGCTCGGGAATGAACGCGACGATATCGACCATGTGGCTGGCGCTTTCTTCCAGCGCCTTGAGTTCGTCGGGCGAAAAGGTCACGAAGCGGCCCTTTTCGAATTCATAGCCCTTCACCATCTCGGCCCGCTCGACGACCTGCTGCGTCTGCTCGGAGATGTACTGCTGCTTCAGGCGCGAGCCCTCCTTGCTCAGCAGGTTGAAGCGCACCGCCGAGCTGGTTTCGGTGGCCGTGTAGAGCTTGACGGGGATCGATACCAGGCCGAAGGAGAGGGACAGCGAGGCGAGGGAACGGGCAGGCATGGAAGTCTCCGCAATGCAGTACGGCTGGAATCAGCTTAAGCGCTCGATGGCGGCGGTCAAAGTCTGGCGCGTGTCCCAATAGGACTGCCACGGGTCCGCAACCTGGAAGCTGAGGTACTCGCGCGCATCGCGGATGGTCCACTGTGCGCCACTTTTCAGCTTGCCAAGTTGCTCCCACGACACCGGCATCGAAACCCCGAGCCCCGGCCTGGCCCGCGCCGAGAACGCGGCCACGGTGGTCTGGGAGAAGCCGTTGCGCAGGTAGTCGACGAAAATCCGCCCCTTGCGGTTGGCAGCGCCCGGGCGGGCGGTGAAGCGCCGGGGCAGGGTGGCGGCCAGGTGCTGCACGGCCGCCCGGGAGAATGCCTTGACTTCATCGTACGAGCGGCGCGGCGCCAGCGGCACGACCACGTGCAGGCCCTTGCCGCCACTGGTCTTCAGCCAGGATTGCAGGGCGAGCTCATCGAGCAGCGTGCGTACCAGCATGGCCGCTTCGAGCATCGACTCCCACGGCACGCCTTCGCCGGGGTCGAGATCGAAGATGACCCGGTCGGGGCGGTCGATGTGGCGTGCGGTGGAGTTCCAGGTATGGAACTCGACCACATTCATCTGGGCTGCCGCGACGATGGCTTCGGCCGAGTCGGCCGTCAGCAGCGAGCCGTGGCCGGGCCAGAGCGAGGCCGGGCGTTCGGTCAGCCCGGGCATTGCCGTTTCCGCGTGCTTCTGGAAAAACGTCGGCGCGTCGATGCCTTCCGGCGCGCGCACCAGCGACAGCGGGCGGTCGGCGAGGTGCGGCAGCATCATGCTGGCGACGCTCTCGTAGTAGCGCACCAGTTCGACCTTGGTGATGCCCGTGGCCTTGTCGATGACGCGCTCGGGGTTGGTGACCTTGATGGCGGCCATGCCATGCGGCGTCACGGCGGTCTGGACCGCTTCGCGCCGGATCGACCTGGCAGGCCGGTCGGTGCGCAAGCCCTTGAAGGAGGCATGGCGGACCTGGCCGTCCGGCGTCCAGTCGGAGAACTCGATCTCCGCCACCAGCGTTGGCTTGACCCATCGCGGCACGGCGGGACGGCGACCACCCCAGCGCCGGCTGCCACGCGCCTCGTTGGCGAACGGGCTGTCGTCGACCTGCAATGCCGCCAGCCGCTTATGCAGCTTCGCGGCCATCTCGCTGTCCCAGCCGGTGCCGACGCCGCCGACGTAAAGCAGGTCGCCCTTGTCGCCCTCACCCTTGTCGCCCTCGCCATATACACCCAGGTGCAGCCTGCCGATTTCAGTCTTCGACCCTTCACGGTCAGAGAACCCGCCGATGACGAATTCCTGGCGCAGCTTGCACTTGATCTTCAGCCAGCTCTGCGTGCGCGCGGAAACGTAGGCGGCATCCGCACGCTTGAACATCAGGCCTTCCAGCCCGAGCTGGCACGCCGCCTGGAACATCTGCGCGGCAGGCGCTTCGAAGGCCTCGCTGAAGCGGACCCGGTCACTACCCGTGCCGACCAGCGTGGCCAGCTTTTCCCGGCGCTGCGCCAGCGGCAAGCCGCGCAGGTCGCGGCCTTCCCAGTAAGGCAGGTCGAAGGCAAAGAAGACAATGGCGTCGTGGCGTTGCCCGTCGATGGCATTCTGCAGCGCATTGAAGTCCGGCATGCCGTCGCGCAGCACGACAATCTCGCCATCGAGCCAGCCTTGCGAGATATCGAGCTTCTCGATCTCGGCGGCCAGCGAGCCGAGCTTGCGGGTCCAGTCATGTCCGTTGCGGGTGAACAGCGTCACCCGCGCGTCGTCGATCCTTGCCAGGATGCGGTAGCCGTCGAACTTGGTTTCGATGATCCAGCCGGCGCCGTCCGGCAGCGTGGGCGAAGGCGTTGCAAGCTGCGGGGCCAGCCTGGCCGGGAGCGGCGCGCGCGGCGCGTGCCGGATGGCCTCGGCCGCGTCTGCAACCGGGCCTTGCCCGGATTCGTTCAGGGCGCCCAGTGGCCTGGCGATGACGCTGTCCGGCAGCGCGGCCAGCACGTCGAACTCCGACAATGGCCGCGCCCACGCGTCGCGCTTCTTGAAGAGGATCCACTGTTCCGACTGGTCGCCCGGCCTGGCTATGCGGACCAGCTCCCAGCGGCCGGCCAGCTTCTCGCCGAACAGGTCGAACACCAGCTTGCCGGCTGCCATGCCGTCACGCGCGTCGCCGACCGGCGCCCACGTGCCGCGGTCCCAGACAATGACCGAGCCGGCGCCGTACTGTTGCGGCGGAATCTCGCCTTCGAAATCCGCGTAGTCGAGCGGATGGTCCTCGACATGGATGGCAATGCGCTTTTCGGCAGGATCGTAGCTGGGCCCCTTGGGCACCGCCCAGCTCAGCAGCACGCCGTCCAGTTCGAGCCGGAAATCGTAGTGCAGCCGCCGGGCCCAGTGCTTCTGCACCACGAAACGCAACGGCTGCGCCTTCCCCCTGCGCCGTGTGCCGGCGGGCTCGGGGGTGATGTGGAAATTTCGCTTTTGCTGGTAATCCTGAAGGCTGTCCGGCCGCTCCGCAGCGCGGCGCCTGGCCGTTGTCGCCCTTGGGTTCGTTGCCATAAGACTTCCCGCGCCTCAGCCGCGCCACGAGAGCGCCCGCGATTCAAGTCTAGGGGGTGCCCCGGGAGCGGTGTATCGGGCGGTGTCTTACGCGGGCTGAAGTGCAGTTTTCGGCATCTCCAGCGGCATCTCGATCGACGGCCCGCACCGGCCGCCGCGCCGGAACCTGAGACACGACCTGTTATGGGATAATCTCTGGTTTGCCCAGGGCGCAGCTCAAGAGGTTGTCCGCACGGGCGCGCGCAAGGCCGTTCATCCCGTGGCCCGCAACCTTTCTGGCGACATTCCTTAGCAAAACAATGCCCACATACCGTTCCAAAACCTCCACCGCCGGCCGCAACATGGCGGGGGCCCGCTCGCTGTGGCGTGCCACCGGCATGAAAGACGAAGATTTCAACAAGCCCATCATCGCGGTGGTCAATTCGTTCACCCAGTTCGTGCCCGGGCACGTGCACCTGAAAGACCTGGGCCAGCTGGTCGCGCGCGAGATCGAGGCGGCCGGCGGCGTGGCCAAGGAATTCAACACCATCGCGGTCGATGACGGCATCGCCATGGGCCACGACGGCATGCTGTACTCGCTGCCCAGCCGCGACATCATCGCCGACTCGGTGGAGTACATGGTCAATGCGCACTGCGCCGACGCCATGGTGTGCATCTCCAATTGCGACAAGATCACCCCGGGCATGCTGATGGCCGCGATGCGCCTCAACATCCCGGTGATCTTCGTCTCCGGCGGCCCGATGGAAGCCGGCAAGACGCGCCTGGCCAACCCGGTCACCAAGGCCGTCGAGTTCAAGAAGCTCGACCTGGTCGACGCCATGGTGATCGCCGCCGACAGCGCCTACTCCGACGCCGACGTGGCCGAGGTGGAGCGCTCCGCATGCCCGACCTGCGGCTCGTGCTCGGGCATGTTCACGGCCAACTCCATGAACTGCCTGACCGAGGCGCTGGGCCTGTCGCTGCCGGGCAACGGCACGGTGGTGGCGACCCACGCCGACCGCGAACAACTGTTCAAGCGCGCCGGCAGCCGTATCGTGGAACTGGCACGCCAGTACTACGAGCAGGAAGACGCGCGCGTGCTGCCGCGCTCGGTGGGCTTCAAGGCGTTCGAGAATGCCATGACGCTGGATATCGCCATGGGCGGCTCGACCAACACCATCCTGCACCTGCTGGCGATCGCCCAGGAGGCCGGCATCGACTTCACCATGGACGACATCGACCGCCTCTCGCGCGTCGTGCCGCAGCTGTGCAAGGTCGCGCCCAATACCAACAAGTACCACATCGAAGACGTGCACCGCGCCGGCGGCATCATGGCGATCCTGGGCGAGCTGGAGCGCGCCGGCAGGCTCCATACCGACGTGCCGACGGTCCACGCCCCGTCGCTCAAGGACGCGCTGGAGCAGTGGGATATCGGCCGCACGCAGGACGAAGCGGTCCGCCATTTCTACATGGCCGGCCCCGCCGGCATCCCGACGCAGGTGGCGTTCAGCCAGAACACCCGCTGGCCGAGCCTGGACCTGGACCGTGCCGAGGGCTGCATCCGCTCCTATGAGCATGCTTTCTCGAAGGAAGGCGGCCTGGCCGTGCTGCGGGGCAACATCGCGCTCGACGGCTGCGTGGTGAAGACCGCCGGCGTGGACGAGAGCATCCTGGTGTTCGAGGGCACGGCGCATGTCACCGAGTCGCAGGACGAGGCGGTCGAGAACATCCTGAACGACAAGGTCAAGGCCGGCGACGTGGTGATCGTGCGCTACGAAGGCCCCAAGGGCGGCCCCGGCATGCAGGAAATGCTGTACCCGACCAGCTACATCAAGTCCAAGGGCCTGGGCAAGGCGTGCGCGCTGCTGACCGACGGCCGCTTCTCGGGCGGCACCTCGGGCCTGTCGATCGGCCACTGCTCGCCCGAGGCGGCAGCCGGCGGCGCGATCGGCCTGGTGCGCGACGGCGACAGGATCCGCATCGACATTCCCAACCGCACCATCGACGTGCTGGTGTCCGACGAGGAGCTGGCGCGCCGCCGCGAAGAGCAGGACGCCCGGGGCTGGAAGCCGGTCAAGGCGCGTCCGCGCAAGGTGTCGGCCGCGCTGAAGGCCTATGCCAAGCTGGTCATGTCGGCCGACAAGGGCGCCGTGCGCGACCTGTCGCTGCTGGACGACTGACGCCGCGGATTTCGCGCCGGCGGGAAGGGCCGCTCTCCGGAGCGGCTTTTTTTCGCCCTGTTTTTTGTATCGGCGTATCTGGCAATCCGCACCCGGATACACAGCGATACAAGAGGGCGGGGTGCCCGACACATTGCGCTTGCGAGCGCCTCCTAGACTGGTGGCTGGTTCGATCACCCGATAGGAGAGAAGGATGTCAAACACCATCGACCTGCCGCGCCGCGGCTTCCTCGGTGCTGCCGCGCTGACGCTCGCCGCCGCGCACGCCGGCCTGGCACAAGCCGCCCGTCCCGAGGCCGGCTTGCCCAAGACCGCGCCGTTGCCGTCGACCACGCCAGGCACCCATACGAAGTTCGCGGCGCTCCGCCAGGTCAATGCCGGCGTGCTCAACGTCGGCTATGCTGAAGCCGGGCCGGCCGACGGGCCCGTCGCGCTGCTGCTGCACGGCTGGCCGTATGACATCCACAGCTTCGTCGACGTGGCGCCGTTGCTGGCGGCACGCGGCTATCGCGTGATCATTCCCTATCTGCGCGGCTTCGGTTCGACTACCTTCCTGTCGTCCGCCACGATGCGCAACGGACAGCCATCGGCCATCGCGGCCGACATGATCGCGCTGATGGATGCGCTGCGCATCCCGACCGCCGTGGTCGCCGGCTTCGACTGGGGCGCGCGCACCGCCGATATCATGGCGGTGCTGTGGCCGGACCGTTGCCGGGCACTGGTCTCGGTCAGCGGCTACCTGATCGGCAACCAGGCCGCCGGCAAGAAGCCGCTGCCGCCCGAGGCGGAACTGCAATGGTGGTACCAGTTCTATTTCGCCACCGACCGTGGCCAGGCCGGCTACCAGCAATACACGCACCAGTTCGCCAAACTGATCTGGAAACTGGCGTCGCCGAAGTGGGAGTTCGACGATGCCACCTTCCATCGCAGCGCCGTCGCGTTCGACAATCCCGACCACGTGGCGATCACCATCCACAACTACCGCTGGCGACAGGGCCTCGCCGCCGGCGAGTCGCGCTTCGACGAGTTCGAAAAACGCCTTGCCACCGCGCCGACGATCAGCGTGCCCACCATCACCATCGAAGCCGACGCGAACGGCGCGCCGCACCCGGCGCCCAGTTCGTATGCGAGCAAGTTCACCGGGCGCTACGAGCACCGCCAGCTCAGCGGCAAGATCGGCCACAACCCGCCGCAAGAGGCGCCGGTGGCGTTTGCGCAGGCGGTATTGGACGTCGACAGCCGCTGATGCCCGAGGTGATGCCGGAAAGCTCGCGGCTGCGGCATCCTTGACCGTTTACGCGGGCCGGAGGCTGCACTACTCTGCACGGATGCGGATTCGCTGCTCGCCTTTGTCTCGTGCCGGGAATGCCATCGTCATCGCGCTGGCGCTGGCATTCGCGCTGTCGGGTTGCGCTACCTTGCCGGCTCCCGCATGCGCGGCCGGAGAACAAGCCGCAATCGCCGAACTGATCTACTTCGGCATGGAAAAGCCCGGCGGAACGGTGTCCGAGGCGGAATGGGACGCCTTTGTGCAAGGCGCCGTGGCATCGCGCTTCCCGGACGGCTTTACGGTCTGGCCGGCGTCCGGCCAATGGCGCGGCGCGGACGGGAAGGCCGTCAGGGAAGCCACGCGCGTGCTCAGCCTGGTGCATGCCCCCGACCAACGCAGCGAGGCGGCGGCACGCGCCATCGCCAGCGAGTACAAGGCCCGCTTCCGGCAGGAAGCGGTGCTCAGGGTGCGCAGCCACGCCTGTATGTCGTTCTAGGACTTTCCTGTCCGTGCCAGCCGCATCCCGATGGTGGACAGCGCGTCCTTGTACAAGGAATGCCACTGATCCGAGGGCGCCTCTCGCAAGGGATGCCAGAAAAACCTGAACACGTGGCCGTCATCATCGGCCGTGCGATGCTCCCAGGTGTCCGGCAGCGGCTGCGATGGCTCGCAGAGATGCAGCGACCATACCTGTTGTTCGTCACCGGATTCCCACAACCCCAGGTCGGCAGTCACCACGCCAGAAATGCCGGACTCCTCGCGCAACTCGCGCACGGCGGCATCTGCCGGAGGTTCCCCCGGCTCGATCGTCCCTTTGACGATCTGGAATCCGGAGAGGGGGTGCTCGAACGCCAGGATCTCGAGACCGTTCTGCGTGCGTCTCAAAACAATCGGACAGGCTTTGGTCGGCTTCATCTGGAAATCCTTGTAGAGAATTCGTGCGAACTGCAGCAGCCCTCGCGGTTGCGCTCTTCCGGTTGGACCGCAGGAAGATGGGAAGAATCCGGGCCTCCAGTGGCCTCGCAGGCACCGCGCCTGCCGGGTCACGCAGCGCCGTTCGATGGCCACTGTTCGATGGATCGATACAGCGCCGGCTGGTCAGGGCATCGGCATTGTTGTTCATGCAACTGTAACAAGCCACGGGTAACGTAGCGTCCGTCCATCACCGGATACCAAAGGGCGCTTCGCCCGGCCAGCGCCACCATACAGGGCGCTGACGGCGCGTACGCCTGCCAGCCTCATCGGGCTGCGCCGAAGCAACGGACCCATCGAATTCAACCGGCTGCGCCGCGGGCACGCCTTGTCCGCATCCCTGAACGTTTCGACTCCACCAACATGAAGACGCGCCTGATCGCCGCGGCCCTGCTGGCCGCCACGGCGAGCCCTGCTTTCGCCCTGAATATCCTGCTGACCAACGACGACGGCCTGACCAGCAACCTGAAGGCGTTGTACGACGCCCTCAAGGGCGCGGGCCACAACGTCATCGTCAGCGTTCCCTGCACAGGCCAGAGCGGCCGCGGTGCCGGCATCGTGATGTACAGCACCACGGTCATCGTGCCGGACAACGACAAGACCCAGGTAGATGCCGAAGGGGGCTGCCACAACGGTGCCGCGGCCACCGGCGAGCCGGCGGTAGGGCCCTTCACCAAGCCGGGCTACACCAACGGCGACTACAACTACGCGCACGGAACGCCGGTCATGGCGACGATGTACGGCCTCGATGTCCTGGCGCCGGCCCGCTGGGGCAAGGCGCCGGACCTGGTGCTGTCCGGCCCCAACGAAGGGCAGAACGTCGGCCGCATCGTGAACAGCTCGGGTACCGTCAGCAATGCGCAGTTCGCGGCGTCGCGCGGCATTCCCTCCATTGCGCTGAGCGCCGGCACGGATTCGGTCGACAACGCCGGCCTGGCGAGCCCGGTCTCGGGCGTGGTGGCGCAGCTGACCATCAAGCTCGTCAACACGCTGCGTGCCAGGGCAAACGGCGGCCCGCTGCTGCCGGCGGGCCTGGCGCTGAACGTGAATTTCCCGAATGCCCCGACCGCGGCCACGCCGTTCGCCTTCTCGCGGCATGGCACCTACGACGCCTATGCGCTGAAGTTCAACGGTACCGCGCCGTACGGACTCGGCCTCGGCGCCGGCGGCGGCACGCCGACGGCGGCGCAGGCCGAAGATGAATCGGTGGTCTACAAGACCAAGGTGGCCGTGACGGCCATGCAGGTCGGCTTCGACCAGCGCACGGCGGGCCAGCAATGGCTGCGCCTGCGTCTCGGTGAACTGTTCGGCCAGTGAGGCGTGCCGCGATGAAACGCCATATTTCAGCTTTCCCCCTGTTGGCGCTGCTGGCGCTTGCCGCATGCGGTGGCGACGATGCGCCGGGCACGACCAGCCCGGGCATCTCCGCCAGCCTGTCGGTCACGGACCTGGAGCCCGGCGCTTACGTGGTCAGCGTTGGCGATGCCGACAATCCCACGGTCGGCAAGTACTATGCCGCCACCGACGGCAGCCGTTTCCTTGCGCTCGCCGACGCGGACGACAAGGCCACCGCAATCTACCGCCGCGACAAGAACGCTGGCTGGGTGGCTGCGCCTGGCGCGCAGGCCGGCGCCAGCGTCACGCTGCTGCGGCACGATGCAGTGCCGGCGGCGGCCATCGAACCCGGCACGGTGGCTGGCAGCTTTACGGCTGCCTTGCCTGCCGGCGGCTCGGCAGTGTTCTCGGTCACGGCGGAAGGCAAGATCGTTGCCGGCGCGTCGGCGTGCCAGCTGTCGGGCTCGGTGGCCGCGCATGCCATGCCGAATACGCTGGCCCTGAAGCTGTCGACCTCGGCCTGCAGCGGACTGCCCGCCAGCGCCACTGGCGTGCTGGCAGTCGACAGCGACTACGCGCCCGCCGCGTTCCGCCTGCTGGCGGATGACGGCAGCCGCGTGGTCGACCTGTGGGCCTATCGCGACTGACCGCACAACCCGGCGGTATGGCGTGCCGCATCCCGATGCGGCACGCCGCCTATCCGATCGGCGGCGCGTCCGGCGTCGGCGAAAAGTGGTGCTGAAGGATCTGCCACACGCCCGCGCGCCTGACCAGCACCCAGGTGGTGCGCAGTTGCGAGGCCGTCTCGCGGCCATCCGCCAGCACAAAGCGAAAGTCGGCATGTCCTTGCGCCAGCATTGTGTCGGCATCAAGCTCCACTACGCTCTGGCCGGACAGGGACATCGATGCCGAGCGCAGCGTTTCCGCATAAGAGGCAAAGTACGCCAGGATCGCATCCCGGCCCACGGCATGGCCGGGGCGGCCGCCGAAGAACAGCGCTTCGGGGGCGTACAGCGCCGCCAGCGCAGGGGCATCCCACTGCTGTGCCGCGGCGTTCCAGCGGCGCGCTACGTCCTGCAACGCGGCCTGCGGGTTCATGCTGGCAGAAAGATCATCAGTCATGGTGGCTATGCATTCCTGTAAAGCGTCGTTTCAATGTACGGGACACTAGGGCCAGAACCGCCGACAACAGCATTGCTGCGTAGATCCGGGTCTTCATGCATCTCCTCCGTTGTGGTCTTGTGTGGGCGGAGTCTGGAGATGCCGCGCGGGCGCGTCAAAGCGCATACCGCAACTGTGCCGTGCAATGAAGAATCCCGCTGGCGCCATTTCAAAGTACGGCACAAGCCGGCCATGCCGGTTGACTGCCACCGGCCCTGCGGCCTTCATCCTGAGGGCTTGTGTCGCCGGGCTCCGCAGTCAGTCCCGCAGCATCTGGGAGCGGGCTATGTCATGGCGGCGAACGGGGCGTTCGGAAATTGCAGAGGCAGGAATTCTCGCGGGCGGCGATGATAGTCATCGTCACAGACCGCTTTCCGGGCCATCATGCGCGTCCATCTGCAATCCCCCATGCATATCAGCCTGCAGCGGCTGCTGCTGGCATTCCCGCTGTCGGTCGCGACCACGCAGGGGCGGGTGGTGGTCAGGCGGCGCGGCTACGAACGCGTGCTGCTGCCCGGCCAGGAGATTGCGGTGGCAGCGTTCGAAGCCGTCGACATGCACCTCGACGGCAGTGGCGCGCAGCCCGCCGCATGCCATCTCGAACTGCACGGCGTGATGCCAGCGGCGGCGCAGGCGGCGCTGCATCACCGCATCTGCAAGCGGGTATTCCTGCAACCGCAATACGCCTGGAGCGCCGCGTTCATCGCCGAACGGCTCGACATGTCCACGGCGCAGGTGCGCCGCACGCTGTTCGCGCAAGCCACCGCGCTGACCGACCTGTGCCGGACACAGCGGCTGATGCGGGTGCTGTTCGAAATCATGTCGGGGCACGTGGCGACGGCCGACCTGGCGCGCTTTGCCGGCTGGCCCGCCAATAGCGACCTTCACTGTGCTTTCTATGACCGCTTTGGCCTGTCCATGGATGCGGCGCGCCGTCTCGCGCTGCACCGCGCCCCGGAAAGGCAGCGTTCGGTAGCGTGAGCCGCGCGTCGCGCGTTTTCCGCGCCGCATTTCCCCGCCGAGGCGGGCCGGCATTTTCGAAGCACGGAACACCGCGGGGCCTGCGTTGACTGGCAGGCGCGCGGCGGCCACGATCGTTTCCAGCATGGCAGTGAAGTCAACATGGAAACGCACAAGATGTCCAAGGTGCATGAAGGCATCCACGTCCTCGATTCCGCGCCCTCAAGGGATTTCCAGCCATATTTGCCGGCCCTGCGGACAAGCCACCGACGCTGGGCGATATTCGCCCCGGCGGTGCGGCATTCGCACCGGCATCGTGTACGGGCGCCACCATTGCGCGATAATCCCGTAATACGCTAGGGAACGATGTGATGCGCTTTGATCTGGTCGATCTGAAACTGTTTACGCATATTGCCGAGGCCCAGAGCCTGACCGGCGGCGCGCAGCGTTCCCACCTGTCGCTGGCCGCGGCCAGTACCCGCATCAAGAACCTGGAGGAGTACGTCGGGGTCAAGCTGCTGAGCCGCAGCAGCCAGGGCGTGAAGGTCACCGGGGCCGGCGAAACCTTGCTGGCCCACGCGCGCCGCGTGATCCGCCAGTTGGAGCAGCTCAGCGGCGATTTGCAGGAGTACGTGGCCGGCGTGAAGGGCCATGTGCGCGTCTTTGCCAACACCACGGCGATGAGCGAGTTCCTGCCCGCGGTGCTGCGCACCTACCTCGTCAACAATCCCGACGTGACCATCGACATGCAGGAGCGGCTCAGCCCGGACATCGTGCGTGCGGTGCAGGAGGGGATGGTCGATATCGGCATCATCGCCGGCAATGTGCGCACCGAAGGACTCGAGGTCATGCCCTACCGGCGCGACCGGCTGGTGCTTGCCACGGCACTCAGCCATCCGCTGGCCGAGCGCGACACCGTGGATTTCATCGATACGCTCGACTACGACTTTATCGGCCTGCCGGAAGCCAGCGCCATCCACAACTTCCTCAAGCGTGCCGCGGCAGACCTGCAGCGCGAGCTGCGCTGGCGGGTCCAGGTCAGCAATTTCGAGACTGCCTGCCGCATGATCGAGGCCAATGTCGGTCTCGGCGTGCTGCCCGAAAGCACGGCCGCGCGGCACGCCGGCACGATGGCGCTGCGCATCGTCCAGCTCAACGACGAATGGGCCGAGCGCAAGCTGCAGGTGTGCGTGGCGGATGTTGGCGCGTTGCCGCTGTTCGCACGCAAGCTGGTCGACCTTCTGGTCGAGGACGGCCTCGGGCGGCAGGACTGATCGCTCCCGCGCCGCCGCTACCGCTACTTCTGCTGCGACACCATCTGCCTGAGCTGGTGCTTGAGCAGCTTGCCGCTGGCCGTGGTCGGGATGCTGGCGACACGCAGGATCTTTTCCGGGCGCTTGTACGGCGACAAGCGGTCGACCAGGTATTCGTGCAGCGCCTGCGCATCGAACTTCTCGCCGTCCTTGATCTCGACAAAGGCAATCACTTGCTCGTTGCCATCCGCGGCCGGCTGGCCCACCACGGCCGACACGCGCACCGACGGATGGGTGTTGATTACCGATTCGACCTCGATCGGATAGACGTTGAAACCCGAGTGGATGATCAGGTCCTTGGTGCGGCCCACGATGAACAGCGCGCCGTCTGGCCCCAGCCGGCCCAGGTCGCCGGTATTGAGCCAGCCGCCGGGACGCAGCGCCTCGGCGGTCAGTCCCGGTGCGCGGTAATAGCCGCGCATGACTCCGGGGCCCCTGACCCACAGCTCGCCGGGCTCGCCGGCCGGCACCGGCTGGCCGTCGGCCCCGACCACCTGCAGTTCGGCGCCTTCGACGATCTCGCCCGCCGAGCAATCGCCGCGCGGCCGGTCCATGCGCGTGACGAACAGCGAGCCCGCGTACTCGGTCATGCCATAGCCATGGTGCAGCGGCTGGCCGAACATCGCCTCGACTTCCTGCTTGAGCGTCGGGTCGAGCGGCCCGCCGCCGGTGTACAGGTAGCGCAGCCTGGGTGACGGCGCCAGCGGCACGTCGCTGGCGCGCACATGCGCGAGGATGCGGCTGAACATGGTCGGCACGCCCTGCAGCAGCGTGATTGCCCCTTGCCGGATCGCCGCGGTGACGTCCGCCGCGTTGAAGCGCGCGCTCAGGTAAAGGCTGGCGCCGGCCTGGAAGGTCGAAACCAGCAGCGTGCCCAGCCCGAAGACATGCGACATCGGCATGACAGCGTAGGCGCAGTCATCCGGCTGCATGCGGCGCGATGCCACCGTGACGCGGGCAAAGTGCAGCAGGCCGCGGTGCGTCACCATCACGCCCTTGGGCTGCCCGGTGGTGCCGGAGGTATAGATCAGTGCGGCGACCTCGCGTGCCAGGGCTTCCGGCTCGCGTTCGCTGGCACTGTCGGCGGCGCTGGCCATCAACGGGCCGAGGCCGGCCGGCGCGATTTCGCGGGCACGGTAGCGCACGCCGTGCCGCAGCGCGTCGGGCGATGCGGCGTGGGTAAACAGCATCAGGCGCGGCTCGCAGTGCGAGCGGATCACCTCGATCTCGCGCTCCGACAGGCGCGCGTTGACCACCACCGGCCATGCGCCCAGTTCGGACAAGGCGAACACCAGCGTGATCACGGCGAGGCAGTTCTCGGCCACGACCAGCACCCGGTCGCCGGTGCCGACCCCCTGCGCCTGCAGCCAGGCCTGGGCGTCCCCGATGCCCTGCCACAGCTGCCCGAAGTTCACGATGCGGCCATCTTCGAAGACGGCTGCGCGGTCAGGGGCCTCGGTGGCCCAGTGGCGGGGGATGTCGCTGATCCGTTGGAAAGTAGCTCGGTCCGGGGGCATCGCGCGGAAAGTCCTTGTGCGGGGTAGAAAGCCGTCCGGCAGACCGGACGACGCCAGTGTATGTGCGCGGCTGGTGCGCTGCAATCGCGGATCGGCAAAGGCCGCTTTCGAGCTTGCCGAAAGCGCGCGTATCAGGCCAGCTGCTGTTCCAGCCACTGCGGCACGAACGCCGCGGCGCGCATGGCAGCTGGCGGCCGCCGGGCACCGGACCGCGCCAGCGCGTGCAGCGACAGGCCGAACCAGTCGTAGAACGCGGCTTCGAGGTCGCTGCCCGGCGACCAGCCAATGCGGCGCTTCAGTGTCTCGGTGCCGGGGTTGTCATGCAACACCTCGAACAAGGCCCGCATCAGCCGCTGCGTGCGGCACAGCTCGGTCAGCGCTGCGCCTTCCGAGAACAGCGTGCGCCGGACCTGCGTGGGCGAGGCGCGCAGCAGGTCGGCGATAAAGGCCGCGCTCCATGTGTGCTGCGGCTGCATGAACACCCGCTGCGACAGGCGGTGGTGCAGCGACGCACCGGGCGCGCCGCCCGGCCGCAGCCGCATTTCGAGGCTGCAGCAGGCCGGCTGCATCGCGCCGCCGTCGAGGTACAGGTCGACCGTTTCGAACGGCGCCACCACCAGGGGCTGGCCGGGTACGACCACGCGCTCGAAGCCGCGGCGCCGCACCAGGGTCTTGCCTTGCGTCGCAGCGATCACCAGCGGGAACGCCGGCAGCAGCCGCGACACATGCGTATGCGAGAAAGCCTGGAGTTCGATGCGCATGGTCTTCCGGCAGGCTCCGTGGTATCGACTTACACCACGCCTTTGGAGCGCAGCGCGTCCACCTGCTCCGCATCGAGGTTCAGGTAGTCGCGCAGCACTTCCTCGGTGTGCTGGCCCAGCGCCGGCGGGGCATAGCGCAGCGTGGGCGGGGTCTCCGACAGGCGCAGCGGGCTGGCGGCAGTCACTACCCGGTTGACGCTCTGGCCGGCGGGCGGCTGCGCGCCCGGATAGCGCGACTGTTCGATGCGCAGGCCGCGTGACTGCACATGCGGGTCGGCATACGCCTGGGCGATATTGTTGATCGGGCCGCACGGCACCGAATTGGCTTCGAGCAGCGCGACCCATTCGGCGGTGGTGCGCGTGCGCGTCAGTTCCATCATCATCGCGATCAGCACCTTGCGATTGTTGACACGGCCGGTGTTGGTGGCATAGCGCTCGTCGCGTGCCCAGTCCACCCCCGCGGCCTCGCAGAAGCGCGCGAACTGGCCATCATTGCCGATTGCCAGCAGCATGTTGCCGTCGGCGGTGGGGAAGTCCTGGTAGGGCACCACGCTAGGGTGGATATTGCCCTGGCGGCGGGGCACGTCCTCGGCATTGAGGAAGCCCGCGCCCTGGTTGGCCAGCACCGCCATCGCCACGTCCAGCAGCGCGATGTCGATATGCTGGCCGCGGCCGGTATAGTGGCGTGCTTCCAGCGCGCTCAGGATCGCGGTGGTCGCGTACATGCCGGTAAACAGATCGATCACCGCGACGCCCACCTTCATCGGGCCGCCGCCGGGTTCGCTGTCGGCATGGCCGGTGATGCTCATCAGGCCGCTCATGGCCTGGATCAGCAGGTCATAGCCGGGGCGGGCGGCATACGGGCCGGTATGGCCGAAGCCCGTCACCGAGCAATAGACCAGGCGCGGATTGATCGCGCTCAGGCTCGCGTAGTCCAGCCCATAGCGCTTGAGGCCGCCGGTCTTGAAGTTCTCCACCACGACATCGCTGTGGCGGGCCAGTTCGCGGATCAGCGCCTGGCCTTCGGGCTTCGACATGTCCACGGTAACCGAGCGCTTGTTGCGGTTGGCCGCGGTGAAATAGCTGGCCTGCCGCGTGGGCACGCCATCCTCGCCTGACAGGAACGGAGGGCCCCAGTGGCGGGTATCGTCGCCTTCGCCGGGCTTTTCGATCTTGATGACGTCGGCGCCCATGTCCGCCAGGTTCTGGGTGGACCACGGCCCGGCCAGCACGCGCGACAGGTCGAGCACGCGCAGGTGGCTCAGCGCGCCCGTGCGCGGCGAAGGGGGCGGCAGGTCGGGAAGGGAATTGGCGGCGGAATCGGTCATGGATTTCGTGGCGGTTGCTTCTTGGCTGCCCGTCCCGCGGGACAGGCAGCATGGGGGCATCTCGGCGGCTCGGCCCTCAGGCGCCGCGCGCCTCGCGGATCATGTTGCGGGCGATGATGACCTGCTGGATCTGCGTGGTGCCTTCATACAGGCGGAACAGGCGCACGTCGCGATAGAAGCGTTCGATGCCGAACTCGGAAATATAGCCGGAACCGCCGAGAATCTGAACCGCGCGGTCGGCCACGCGGCCCACCATCTCGGTGGCGAACATCTTGCAGCAAGAGGCTTCGGTGGAAACGTTCCTGCCCTCGTCGCGGCGGCGCGCGGCGTCGATCACCATGCATTCGGCGGCGTAGAGTTCGGCCTGGCTGTCGGCCAGCATGGCCTGGATCAGCTGGAACTCGCAGATCGGCTGGCCGAACTGCTGGCGCTCCAGCGCGTAGTTGAGCGCGTCGCGCAGCACGCGTTTGGCCACGCCAACGCTGACCGCCGAGATGTGGAGCCGGCCCTTGTCCAGCACCTTCATCGCGGTCTTGAAGCCCTGGCCTTCCTTCAGGCCGATCAGGTTGGCCGCCGGCACGCGCACGTTCTCGAAGATCACGTCGCAGGTATGCGCGCCTTTCTGGCCCATCTTGACGTCGCGCTTGCCGAAGCTGATGCCCGGCGTCTTCGCGTCGACGATGAAGGCCGAGACCCCGGCCGATCCCTTGATGTCCGGATTGGTCCGGGCCATCAGCGTAAACATCCCGGCCTGCGGCGCGTTGGTGATAAAGCGCTTGGTGCCGTTGACCACGTAGTGGTCGCCGTCCCTGATGGCGGTGGTGCGCAGCGAGCCCGCATCCGAGCCGGCATCCGGCTCGGTCAGCGCGAACGAGGCCAGGATCTCGCCGGTGGCAAGGCGCGGCAGCCACGCCTGCTGCTGCTCGGGCGTGCCGTCCATCAGGATGCCCTGCGAGCCGATGCCGACGGTGGTGCCCAGCAGCGAGCGGAACGCCGGCGAGGTCTGGCACAGCTCCATGACCACGCGGGCTTCTTCCTCCATGGTCAGTTCCAGGCCGCCGAAGCGCTCGGGGATGGTCATGCCGAACAGGCCCATCTCGCGCATGTCCTGCACGATGTCCTGCGGGATCTCATCGGTTTCGGCAACCAGTGCCTCGGCGGGCATCAGGCGCTCGCGCACGAAGCGCCGCACGCTGTCGAGCAGTGCTTCCAGGGTGTCGCTGTCGCGGATCATTTCGAGTTTTCCTCAGTATTTGCCACCGTTGGTCTGCCACCGTCGGTCTGCCACCGTCGTTCCCGCGCAGGCGGGAACCCAGTGACGTTGCAAGACACTGGATCCCGGCCTGCGCAGGGATGGCGGTTCGACGACGGTGCAGGTGACGATCAGCAGCGCTCGAACACCGCGGCGATCCCCTGGCCGCCGCCGATGCACATGGTTTCCAGGCCATAGCGGCCGCCACGACGCTGCAGTTCGTTCAGCAATGTCGCCAGGATGCGCACGCCGGTGGCGCCGATCGGGTGGCCCAGCGAGATGCCCGAGCCGTTGACGTTGAGCTTCTGCTCGATCGCGTCCTGGTCGTTCCATTCCCAGCCCTTCAGCACGGCCAGCACCTGGCAGGCAAAGGCTTCGTTCAGCTCCACCAGGTCCATCTGGTCCAGCGTCAGGTTCAGGCGCTTGAGCAGCTTCTTCACCGCCGGCACCGGGCCGATGCCCATGTGCGAAGGCTCGCAGCCCGCCGCGGCCCAGCCCACCAGCGTTGCCATCGGGGTCAGGCCAAGCTCGGCCAGCTTGTCTTCGGCCACGATCAGGCAGGCGGCCGAGGCATCGTTCTGCTGGCTGGCGTTGCCGGCGGTGACGGTGCCGTTGGGCATCAGCGCGCGCAGCTTGCCCAGGCTCTCCATCGAGGTGCCGGGACGGAAGCCCTCGTCACGCGCGAACGTGACCGGGTCGCCCTTGCGCTGCGGCACCTGCACCGGCACGATCTCGGCGTCGAAGCGGCCGGATTCCCACGCCGCCGCGGCGCGTTCGTGGCTGCGCACCGAGAAGGCATCGGCCTGCTCGCGCGTAATGCCGTAGTCGCGCGCCAGGTTCTCGGCGGTCTCGATCATCCCGGAGATCTTGCCGAAGCGCTCGACCGGCTGTGAACGCTCGCGGCCGCGGTCGAGGCGGTCGTAGAACTTCACGTTACCCGAGCGCGAGCCCCAGCGCATGTCAGTGGTGTAGTACTCGATATTGCTCATGCTCTCGACGCCGCCGGCGATGACCACGTCGGCCGCACCGCTCTGTACCATCATCGAGGCCGTGACGATGGCCTGCAGGCCGCCGCCGCAGCGGCGGTCGAGCTGCATGCCCGGCACTTCGACCGGCAAGCCGGCCTGCAGCGCGGCCCAGCGGCCCACGCAGGGCACTTCGCTGTTGGCGTAGGACTGGGCAAAGACCACGTCATCGATGCGGGCGGGGTCGATGCCGCTGCGTTCGACGACGGCGCGCACGGTGGTGGCGGCCAGTTCCTCGACGGACACGGGGCGCAGGCTGCCGCCGAAGGTGCCGACGGGAGTACGGAGGGGGGTGACGATTGCGGCTCGGCGCATGGAAGTCTCCTTGGAAATTCTGTCAGGTAGCGAAGCAGGCGGCGGGTCAGGCCGCGCCCGTGGTGGCAACAAAAACCGCGCCGCACTGGCGCAGCAGGGCGTGGGCCTGGCGCTCCAGGTCCTCGCGGTGTTCGGGGGCGGCGATGTCCAGCATGCGGCGCACGCGTTGCGACAGGGTCTGGCCGCGCAGGTCGGCGACGCCGTGTTCGGTGACGATCAGGCCGGCATCCGAGCGCGGCGTGCTGACCGGGCCGGACAACTGCGCCACGATGCGGCTCGCGCCCTTGGCGGTCGCGGGCAGGGCGACGATGGGCAGGCCACCGCGGCTGCGCGCGGCGCCGCGCAGGAAATCCACCGCGCCGCCAACCGCGCCGACATAGACGCCCGCCGCCACTTCGGCATTTACCTGTCCGGTCAGGTCGACCTCGATCGCCGAATTGATCGCCGTGAGCTTGTCGAGGCTGGCCAGCACCTCGGGATGATGCGTGTAGCTGGTTTCGCGCAGCTGCAGCGTTGGATTGCGGTGGGCCCAACGCCGCAGGCGCTCGCTGCCCATCAGGATGCCGCCGATGCCGATGCCGGTATCGATGCTCTTGCGCGCGTTGGTCAGCACGCCGGCCTCGGCCAGCGCGGCAATGCCGTCACCGACCGCGCCGCTGTGCAGGCCCAGGTCGCGGCGGTCGTGCAGCGCGGCCACCACGGCCTCCGGCAGGTTGCCGATGCCCATCTGCAGCGTGGCGCCATCCTCGACCCGGCCGGCGATATGGCGGGCGATCGCCTGTTCCGCCGGGCCGGGGGCGCTGCGATCCAGGCTGATCGGCGCATGCACGGCATCGACCAGCAGGTCGATCTGGTCGGCGGTGAGGTGGCGGCTGCCATAGGTCCATGGCACCTCCGGGTTCACCTCGGCGATGATCACGCGGGCCCGGTCGAGCGCCGCGGGAATGTACTCATGCACCAGGCCCATGCTGTAGCGGCCTTCCTCGTCGGGCGGCGACACCTGCACCAGCACCACGTCGGCGCGCAGCGCGCCCTGGCGGATCAGCCCGGGCAGGTGCGAGTAGTGGCTGGGCACGATGTCCAGCACGCCAGCCTTGGCGAGCTGGCGGTGCGGGCCGCTGGCGGCATAGCCGAAGAAATCGATCACGTCGGTCTGCGCCGGCTGCAGCGTGTCGGACTGGCCGATGCCGACAAACACGCTAAGCCGCCCGCCGCGGGCGAGCGCGTGGCGATGCTCGACCAGCGCGCGCGTCAGCGTCAGCGGCTCGGCGGTGGCCTGGCCCCACCAGACATGGTCGCCGGGGCGCACCAATGCCCGCAGCGCGGCGGCGAGGTCGTTGTTAGGCACGGTAGCGGGATGCATGGGTGGGCAACAGGATCAGGCGATCTCGGCCCAGCCGTGGCTGAGCACGACCTTGTCGCGTTCGGCGACGCGGGCGCGCACCTGGAAGTGGTTGGCGTTTTCCTGTGTGCGCCAGATCTCGGTGAGCAGCGTCTCGCCGGGGAACACCGGCGCGGTGAAGCGGATATCCAGCGCCCGCAGGCGTGCCGGATCGTGGTCCGCGCACTGGCGCACCAGTGCATGCGCGACCAGCCCGTAGCTGGCCAGGCCGTGCAGGATCGGACGCTCGAAGCCCGCCGCCTTCGCGACGGCCGGGTCGGCATGCAGCGGGTTGAAGTCGCCCATCAGGCGATACAGCAGCGCGGCTTCGGGGCGGATTGCCTGTGTGTCGGTGAAGTCCGGCGCGCGGTCTTCGGGGGTCGGGCGCAGCGCGGGCAACGGATCGTCGCTGGGCTGGCCGCCGTCGCGCTGGCTGTAGCCGCCGTCGCCGCGCAGGAAACTGACCTGCTGCACCGTCGCCAGCAGCTCGCCGTCCGCCGTTTCGAGGCGGCGTTCGGTCACCATGATCGCGCCCTTGCCTTCACCCTTGTCGGTCAGGTGCGTGATGCGGTTATGGCCGACGATGTCGGCGCTGGCCGGCAGCGGACGGTGCAGGCGCATGCGCTGCTCACCGTGCAGCAGCCTGACCCAGTCGATGCCGGTATCGGCCTCGCGCGCCCAGAAGCCGGGATAGCCCAGCACCACCGCCTGCGAGGGCAACGTGCGCAGCCCGCACGCGGCGCCCTCGAACACGAAGGGCAGGGCGGCCGCGTCCAGCGGATCATTGCCCAGCCCCAGGCTGAGTGCGTACAGCATGGTGTCGCGCTCGGTATAGCGTTGGCGTACGGGGGCGAACGGTCGCTGCTTGAGGTGCTGGTAGCTCACTGCCATGTGCGGGTTCCTAGGTCTTCATCAGGAGATAGCCGTGAGGATGTGGCCAAAGTGGGTTTTGCGCTATTTGACAATGCCAATGGCCGGCTTTGGCGATTGCGAAAACGGCACCTCCAGGGCTCCGGATGCCGGCCTTAAGCGCCGTGGAAGGCGCGCTTTCGCAATGGCTGATTGCCCGGGGTGGCGATCGCAGCGACTATTGCGGCCAAGACAGCCTCGGTCGCCATGGGCCACCCCGTGGGACCGAAGCGCCGCAAACTCCGTCAGCCCAAGCCAACGACGCGCCATGATCGAACAGACCCAATCGAACAACTACCAAGAAATCCGCGATGCCGTGCGCGCGCTTTGCGCCGAATTCCCGGATGAGTACTTCCGCAAAGTCGACGAGCAGCGCGCCTACCCGGAGGCCTTCGTCAACGCACTGACCGCGGCAGGCTGGCTGGCCGCGCTGATCCCGCAGGAATACGGCGGTTCCGGCCTGGGCCTGACCGAAGCCTCGGTGATCATGGAAGAGATCAACCGCAGCGGCGGCAACTCCGGCGCCTGCCACGGCCAGATGTACAACATGGGCACGCTGCTGCGCCACGGCTCCCAGGCCCAGAAGGAAAAGTACCTGCCGAAGATCGCCTCGGGCGAGTGGCGCCTGCAGTCGATGGGCGTGACCGAACCCACCACCGGCACCGACACCACCAAGATCAAGACCTCGGCGGTCAAGAAGGACGGCCGCTACGTGGTCAACGGCCAGAAGGTGTGGATCAGCCGCGTGCAGCACAGCGACTTCATGATCCTGCTGGCGCGCACCACCGCGCTGGCCGACGTGAAGAAGAAGAGCGAAGGCATGTCCATCTTCATGGTGGACCTGCACGAAGCGCAGAAGAAGGGCCTGACCGTGCGGCCGATCCCGAACATGGTCAACCACGAGACCAACGAGCTGTTCTTCGAAGACCTGGAAATCCCCGAGGAAAACCTGATCGGCGAAGAAGGCAAGGGCTTCAAGTACATCCTCGACGGCCTCAACGCCGAGCGCACGCTGATCGCCGCCGAATGCATCGGCGACGGCTACTGGTTCATGGACCGCGTCACCAAGTACGTCAGCGAGCGCGAGGTCTTCGGCCGCCCCATCGGCCAGAACCAGGGCGTGCAGTTCCCGATCGCCGAGTCCTTCATCGAGCTGGAAGCCGCCAACCTGATGCGCTGGAAGGCCTGCGAGCTGTTCGACAAGCACGAGCCGATGGGCGCGCAGGCCAACATGGCCAAGTACCTGGCGGCCAAGGCCAGCTGGGAAGCTGGCAACGCCTGCCTGCAGTTCCACGGCGGCTTCGGCTTTGCCTGCGAATACGACGTCGAGCGCAAGTTCCGCGAGACGCGCCTGTACCAGGTCGCGCCGATCTCGACCAACCTGATCTACTCGTACGTCGCGGAACACATCCTCGGCCTGCCGCGCTCGTTCTGAGCGGGCAGGGCGGCAATCGATGCCGCTTCGGGCCGGCGCGCTTGTGCGCCGGCTTTTTGCATTCCGGCGCGGAGTGCTCGACGGGCTGCACCCCGCGGGAAACTTCCTGGTTCACCCGCCCGCGAAAAAAAAGACCACGCTCCGACATCGGGGCGTGGCCAGAATGCCGACCCTCCCTCTGGCCGGCGGGGGAATTTATTGTTCTGGCACCAGGACAGATTTCGCCCTCCAATGAAGGCGGCTTGGCCCGGCCGATGCCAGGGCGGCGGGCGCGTCTTGCGTATCTCTGTTCGCGTCACCATTGAACGCTGTCGAGGTGGTGCGTCTCTGTGCGGCCCCTGACAAAGGCGCGACAAGAAAAAGAAACGCGAGGTGCGCCGCCGTTCAGTCCGCCAGCAGGGCATGCATGGCCGGGGGCTTGCGCGACCGCCGCCGTCTTACCCCTGCTGCGCGAACATCGTCACGATGATCGCGCCCATCTCATGCCGGCGCGCGGCGGACATCCGCGACGCAGTCGAGACGATGCTGATGGCCGCATCCGCGCCCATCGCCAGTGGCAGGGCGTAGCCCACGCCGGCCACGCCCTCCGCACCCGCGAGCGCGTAGCCCAGCTTGCGGCTGCGCTCGACGCCGCGCAACAGCTTGAGCAGGCTCAGGCCGCCCGCCTCGTACTCGGCGCGGTGCCGTTCGTAGTGCGCGCGGACGGCGTCATTGTCCATTTTGGCCAGCAGCGCCATGCTGCCGGTGCCCTGGCCCAGCAGGCGCGAGGTGCCCGTCAGCATGTGGAAGGTCTTGATGCGATGGCTGCCTTCCTCGGTATTCAGGCAATGGCCGTGGTCGCCTATGCGCACGATCAGGAAAACCGCGTCGCCGGTCAGGCGCGCCAGTGCCTTCATCTTGGTGACGAGGGCGCTGTTGGGCGGCGGCCGGTTCATCGCACGCAGCCCGAGCGCCATCGCCGCGGTGCCGAGGTGATAGCGCTTGCCAGCCGATTCGCGCTCGATATACGCGCCGGCTTCCAGGAAGCGCGCCATGCGGTGCGCGGTGGTGCGGTCGATACCGGCCAACGTGGCCAGGTCTGGCAGCGCCAGCCCGGCGTCATGGTGTTCGGCCAGCAGTTGCAGCAGGGTGAAGGCGCGCGCCAGGCTCTGGACGCCGCCGGGGGCGGAGGATTTGGTGGGCATGGCCGGATGTGTCGGCGGAGCGCCGGAAGACACTCCCTGGGTGGGCAACTTGTGCACATTATGCACAATCTGAGCGATTGCGGTTGTCGCGAGGGGCGCCGTGGTTTGCAATCCATCCATCACGGAACCACACGCACGCGCCATGATCCCCATCGAATCCCGCATTGACCCGTCCTCCGACGCTTTCGCTAGCCAGCGCGCCGGCATGCAGGCACTGATCGACCGCCTGCACGGCCTGGAACAGCGCGCCGTGGCCGCTTCCGAGCGCTCCCGGCCGACCTTCGCCAGGCGCGGCGCGCTGCTGCCGCGCGAGCGCGTCGGCCGCCTGCTCGACCCGGGCGCGCCGTTCCTGCCGCTGTCCACCCTGGCGGGCTTCTGCATGGATGATCCCGACCCGGAGACTTCGGTGCCCGGCGGCTCGCTGGTGGCCGGCATCGGCTTCGTGTGCGGGGTGCGCTGCATGGTGCTCGCCACCGATTCCGGCATCGATGCCGGCGCCATGACCGAAGCCGGCAACATGAAGCTGGTGCGCTGCCAGGAAATCGCGCTGGAAAACCGGCTGCCCTTCATCCACCTGGTGGAGTCGGCCGGCGCCAACCTGCGCAAGTACCGCGTCGACAAGTTCGTGCGCGGCGGCGCGATCTTCTACAACCTGGCGCGGCTGTCGGCGGCCGGGCTGCCGGTGATCACGGTGGTACACGGCTCGTCCACGGCCGGCGGTGCCTACATGCCCGGCCTGTCCGACTATGTGGTGATGGTGCGCAACCGCGCCCGCGCCTTCCTGGCCGGTCCGCCGCTGCTGAAGGCCGCCACCGGCGAGATCGCCACCGACGAGGAACTGGGCGGCGCCGACCTGCACGCCACTACTACTGGCCTGGCTGAATACCTTGCAGAAGACGACGAGCACGCCATTGCCACTGCCCGCGACATCGTCGCCAGCCTGGACTGGCCCAGGGTGGAACACCAGCCGGCGCAGCCCGCGCGAGCGCCACGGCTCGAGGCGTCGGAACTCGACGGCGTCATGACGCTGGACATGAAGCGCCCGGTCGACATGCGCGAGGTCATCGCGCGCATCGTCGACGATTCGGCGTGGCTGCCGTTCAAGCCCGACTACGGCCCCGGCACCGTGTGCGGCCATGCCCGCATCGAGGGCAACACCGTGGGCTTTATCACCAACAACGGCCCCATCGACCCGGCCGGCGCCACCAAGGCCGCGCAGTTTATCCAGCTGTGCAACCAGTCCGGCACGCCGATCGTCTTCCTGCAGAACACCACCGGCTTTATCGTCGGGCGCGCCTCGGAAGAGGCCGGCATGATCAAGCACGGCTCCAAGATGATCCAGGCGCTGTCCAACTCAAGGGTGCCGCAGGTTACGCTGTACTGTGGCGCCTCGTTCGGCGCGGGCAACTTCGGCATGTGCGGGCGGGGCTTCAAGCCGCGTTTCTGCTTCTCGTGGCCAAACGCGCGCACCGCGGTGATGGGCGGCGAGCAGGCCGCCATGACGCTGGAGATCGTGGCGCGCCAGCAGGCGGCGCGCAAGGGCAAGCCGGTTGACGAGGCGCAACTGGCCGGCCAGACCGCCGAGATCGTCGCCAACTTCGAGCGCCAGGCGAGCGCCTTCGTCACCAGTGGTTTGTTGCTGGACGACGGCGTGATCGATCCGCGCGACACCCGCGCCGTGCTGGCCTTTGTGCTGGCCACCGCGCGCGAGGCGGCGTTGCGCCAGCCGCATGCCATCCAGTTCGGCGTCGGGCGCTTCTGAGCGCCGCCGCTCCCAGACAGACAGAACGCAACGAAATCCAGGAGACCAGCATGCTTTACACCGAAGACCACCGCAACATCATGGACAGCATCCGCCGCTTCGTTTCGGCGGAAATCGATCCCTTCGTCGATGAATGGGAAGCCGCAGAGATCTTCCCGGCGCATGAGCTGTTCAAGAAGATGGGCAACCTCGGCTTCCTCGGCATCACCAAGCCCGTAGAGTACGGCGGCATGGGGCTCGATTTCTCCTACGCCGTCGCCGCCGCCGAGGCGCTTGGATATGCGCGCGCACAAGGCGTCGGCATGGGCGTAGGCGTGCAGACCGACATGGCGACGCCGGCGCTGACCGCGTTCGGCTCCGACGAACTGAAGCGCAACTACCTGGCGCCTGCCATCGCCGGCGACATGGTGTGCTCGATCGGCGTGTCCGAGGCGGGCGCCGGCTCCGACGTGGCATCGCTCAAGACCCGTGCGGTGCGCGATGGCGACGACTATGTCATCTCCGGCTCCAAGATGTGGATTACCAACGGCACCCAGTCGGACTGGATCTGCCTGCTGTGCAACACCTCCGACGGGCCCGCGCACAAGAACAAATCGCTGATCGTGGTGCCGATCAGGGAAGACGGCAAGCGCGTGCGCGGCGTGGAAGTGCAGAAGATCAGGAAGTTCGGCATGTGGTGCTCGGACACCGCGCAGATCTTCTTCGACGAAGTGCGCGTGCCGGTACGCAACCGCATCGGCGAGGAGGGCATGGGCTTTATCTACCAGATGAAGCAGTTCCAGGAAGAGCGGCTGAACGGCGCGGCGCGCCGGCTCGCCTGCACCGCGCTGATCGAGGAAACCGCCGAGTACCTGCGCCAGCGCATCGCCTTCGGCAAGCCGCTGCTGGACAACCAGTTCATCCAGTTCAAGCTGGCCGAGCTGAAGACCGAGATGGAGGCGCTGCGCGCGCTGGTCTACCTGGCCACGCAGACCTATATCGCCGGCGGCGACGTGGTCGAGCTGGCGTCGATGGCCAAGCTCAAGGCCGGGCGCCTGTCGCGCGAGGTGGCCGACTGGTGCATGCAGTTCCAGGGCGGCATGGGCTACACCTGGGACAACCATGCCTCGCGCGCCTACCGCGACTTCCGGCTGGGCTCGATCGGTGGCGGCGCGGACGAAGTGATGCTGCAGGTCATCGCCAAGCAGATGGGCCTGATGTCACGCGGCTGACAGGCAGGAAGCGCCATGACCGAACCAACGCAAACCGAACCCGTGATCGTGCGCCGCGCCGGCGGCGTGCTGTTCGCCACCCTCAACATCCCGGCCACGCGCAATGCGCTGGCGCCCGAGGTCGTTGCCGCGCTGGCGGCGGCGGTCGAGCAGGCCGAAACCGACGCGGAGGTGCGCGCGCTGGTGCTGCGCGGCGCCGGCGGCATGTTCAGCGCCGGCGGCAACGTCGGCAACTTCCAGGCTCGGCTCGATGCCGATGCCAGCCGGGAAGACCCGGTCGCCACCCGCAACCGCCAGTTCGGCTATTTCATGCAGCGGCTGAGCGCGCTGCCGGTGCCGGTCATCGCCGCCGTCGACGGCGCCGCGATGGGCGGCGGCATGGGCCTGGCCTGCGCCGCCGACATCGTGCTGGCCACGCGGGACGCGCGCTTCGCGCTGTCGGAAACCACGCTCGGCATCATCGCCGCGCAGATCGCGCCGTTCGTGGTGCAGCGCATCGGCGCGGCTGCCACGCGCCGCCTGGGACTCACCGGCGAGCGCATCAGCGGCGAGGCCGCGGTGGCGATCGGGCTGGTCGACCAGCTCGCCGCCGGCAGCGCCGAGCTGGACGCGCTGGTCGCCGAATGGCTGACGCGCATCGGCCGCTGCGGGCCCAATGCCAACCGCGTGTTCAAGACGCTGGTCAGCCGCTGCGGCCAGGAGCCGGCCGGGCCGCTGCTGGACGAAGCCTCGCGGCTGTTCGCCCAGTGCATGCGCGGCGAGGGCGCGGAGGGCGTGGCGGCCTTCCGCGAGAAGCGCGACGCGAGCTGGACGGTGCGCTTCGATGCCGATGCCGTGCGCGCCGCCCAGTCTTGTGAGTAGCGCCAGAACACAGCGATAACACCAAACCTGCCACCGTCACCCGCTCGGGCGGGAATCCAGCGTCTTCCAAAGCCACTGGGCCCCCGCCCACGTGCCCTTTGGGTATTCGCTGGGACGACGCGCAGAGGCCCACCAACAGGAATTCCCATGTCTGCAACCAGCCGACCCTTCCATACGCTGCTCGTCGCCAACCGTGGCGAGATCGCGGTGCGCATCATGCGCACCGCGCGCCGCCTCGGGCTGGCCACCGTGGCCGTCTATTCCGAAGCCGACCGCCACAGCCCGCACGTGGCATTCGCGGACCGGGCGGTCTGCATCGGCGCCGCGGCGCCGCGCGAGTCGTACCTGAACATTGCCGCCATCATCGAGGCCGCCCGTGCCAGCGGTGCCGATGCCATCCACCCCGGCTACGGCTTCCTGGCCGAGAACGCGGCCTTTGCCGAAGCCATCGCCGCGGCCGGGCTGATCTTTGTCGGCCCGCCCGCCGAGGCGATCCGCGCCATGGGCAACAAGGCCGAGGCCAAGCGACTGATGCTGGCCGCCGACATGCCCTGCGTGCCGGGCTACCAGGGCGCGGCGCAGGACGACGCCACGCTGCTGGCCGAAGCCGGCACGATCGGTTACCCGCTGATGGTCAAGGCCGCGGCCGGCGGCGGCGGGCGCGGCATGCGGCTGGTGCGCGAGGCGGCGGCACTGCCCATGGCACTGGCAAGCGCGCGCTCCGAGGCCGTGGCCGCGTTCGGCTCCGGCGAGCTGATCCTGGAGCGCGCCGTGATCGCGCCGCGCCACGTGGAGATCCAGGTCTTTGCCGATACGCAGGGCAACGTCATCCATCTGGGCGAGCGCGACTGCTCGGTGCAGCGCCGCCACCAGAAGGTCATCGAAGAGGCGCCGTCACCAGCGGTCGGCCCGGCGCTGCGCGCGCGCATGGGCGAGGCTGCGGTCCGGGCGGCAAGGTCGATCGGCTACCTCGGCGCCGGCACCATGGAGTTCCTGCTCGATGCCGACGGCAACTTCTACTTCATGGAAATGAACACGCGCCTGCAGGTCGAGCACGCGGTGACCGAGGCCATCACCGGTTTCGACCTGGTCGAATGGCAATTGCGCGTGGCGGCGGGAGAGCCGCTGCCGGTGACGCAGGACCAGGTGAAACTCAACGGCCACGCCATCGAGGTCCGCCTGACCGCCGAAGACGTGCCCGCGGGCTTCCTGCCGCAGGGCGGGCCGCTGCTGCGCTGGCGTCCGCCCGCCGCCGGCCGCGACGTGCGCGTCGACCATGCGCTGGAAGAGGGCGGCGCCATCCCCACGCATTACGATTCGATGGTAGCCAAGCTGGTCGCCCATGGCGCCGGCCGCGAGGAAGCGCGCCGCAAGCTGCTGCGCGCGGTGGAAGACTGTGCGCTGCTGGGCGTGCCTAGCAACCAGGGTTTCCTCGCCGACTGCCTTGCCAATCCCGCCTTCGCGGGCAATGACGTGCACACCGGCTTCGTCGATGCGCACATGCAGGGCGCGCTGCAGGCGCCGCTGCCGCCGCTGCACGTGATGGCCAGCGCCGCGCTGGCCGCGTCGGGGCTGCTCGGCGACAACGGCAAGCCGGCTACGCTTGCGCGTGCCGCCGCCAGCGTGGTGCTGTACGCGGCCGGCACGGCGTGGGAAGCGACCTTGCGCGTCGCCGCCGAAGGCTGGCACGTGATGCTGCGCCAGCGCGAAGGTGACCAGCAGCCCGGCCAGCAGCCGGTCGCCTGCGCGCTGCGCGTGCTGCGCGCCGACGGCGACAGCGGCACGGCCCTGGTCGAATGTGACGGCGTGGCCTATCCGCTGGTGTTCGCCGCCGACAAGCAGGTGCTGCACCTGTTCCAGTGCGGCCGCGCCTGGCAGTTCCCGCTGCACGACCCGCGCCGCCGCCGCGATGCCGGCGATGCCGACGGGGTGCTGCAGGCACCGCTGACAGCGCGCATCGTCGCGGTCCACGTGGCGGAGGGCGAGCGCGTGGAAGCCGGCCAGCCGCTGGTGGTGCTGGAGGCAATGAAGATGGAGCACACCATCGCTGCGCCGTTTGCCGGCGTGGTCGCTGAACTGCCCGCGCGCGCCGGCGGACAGGCCAGCGCCGGTTCGCTGCTGGCGCGCGTCGAAGCCGATGTGGCGGCAAAGGAGCCAGCATGAGCGAACTCACCAATGCCGTAGTGGCCGACGCACACGCCGGCAAGACCGTGCGCATCGGCGGCGCTTCCGGCTTCTGGGGCGACTCCGCCATCGCCACGCCGCAACTGCTGGCCGTGCCCGGCCTGCAGTACCTGGTCTACGACTATCTGGCCGAAACCACCATGTCGATCCTGGCGCGCGCCCGCGCGAAGGATCCGGCGCTGGGCTACGCCACCGATTTCGTGCAGGCGGCGATGGGGCCCAACCTGGCCGGGATCCTTCAGCGAGGTGTCCGCGTGGTCGCCAACGCCGGGGGCCTCAACCCCCAAGCCTGCCGCGACGCACTGCTCAAGGTCGCCGCGCAGCAGGGCCTGCATCCGCGCATCGCCGTGGTCACCGGCGACGACGTGCAGCCCGGTTTCGCGCAATGGTGCGCCGACGGGCTCACCGATCTTGCCGGCGCGCCCGTGCCCACCACCGAGCCGTGGTCGGCCAACGCCTACACCGGCGCGCAAGGCATTGCCCGCGCGCTGGCGCTTGGCGCCGATATCGTCATCGCCGGGCGCTGCGTCGACAGCGCCGTGGTGGTCGGGGTTCTGGCGCATGAGTTCGGCTGGGACTGGACCGACTGGGACCGCCTTGCGGCCGGCACGCTCGCGGGCCATGTGATCGAATGCGGTGCGCAGGCCACCGGCGGGTTGTTTACCGACTGGGAACGCGTGCCAGGCTGGGACCGGATCGGCTACCCGGTGATCGACTGCGCGCACGACGGCAGCTTCGTGCTGAGCAAGCCTGACGGCACCGGCGGGCTGGTCGATCCGGCCGCGGTCGCCGAGCAGGTGCTTTACGAGGTGGGCGACCCCGCCAACTACCTGATGCCTGACGTAACGTGCGACTTCCGCATGGTCCGCACCGAGCTGGTCGAGCCGGGCCGGGTGCGTGTGAATGGTGCGCGCGGCAGGGCACCCGGCACCCACTACAAGGGCAACGCCACCTGGCAGGACGGCTTCCAGATCAGCCTGATGATGGCGATCCGCGGCATCGACGCCCCGGCCAAGGCCCGCCGCACCGCCGACGCGCTGCTGGCGCGCACCCGCGCCATGCTGGCCGAACGCGGCATGCCCGACTACACCGAGACCGTGGTCGAGCTGCTGGGCTGCGAATCGCAATATGGCCCCCATGCGCGTGAGCTGCCAACGCGCGAGGTGGTGCTGCGCATCGGCGCACGCCATCCGCTGGCGCGGGGCCTGAGTTTCCTGCAGCGCGAATGCTCGTCGGCGGGAACGTCGATGGCGGCCGGCACGCGCTCGTCCTTCGCGGGGCGTGTCGATATCCAGCCGGTGGTGAAGGTGTTCTCCTTCCTCGTGCCAAAGGCGGACGTGCCGATGCGCGTGGAATTCAACGGCGGCGTGATCACGCTGCCGAACGCCGCAACCAGCGCCACGCCGGAGGCGCCCGCGGTGGTCGACGCCCCGGCACTGCCTCCGGTCCCCGACGAACCGCGCGTGCAACGGCCGCTGGTCGCGCTGGCCTGCGCGCGCAGCGGCGACAAGGGCGACGACGAGAACATCGGCGTTATCGCGCGCAAGCCGGAGTACCTGGCGCTGCTGCGCGAGCAGCTGACGCCGCAGGCCGTGCGCGCGTACTTTGCCCACCTGGTCGAGGGCGAGGTCGAGCGCTTCGATGTGCCCGGCCTGCATGCGCTGAACTTCCTGATGCATGGCGCGCTGGGCGGCGGCGGCGTGGCCAGCCTGCGTTCCGATCCGCTGGGCAAGAGCTATGCGCAGATGCTGCTCGATTTCCCGCTTTCCGTACCGCACAGCTGGGCATAGACCCGGCCAATCCTGACAAGGAGGAGACACATGACCCGACTCAAGCGCAATGCGCGCGTCCGCCGCCTGCTGGCGCTGGGCCTGTTCGCCGGCAGCCTTGCCGGCGCCATCCCGGCCATGGCCCAAGGCGATGCCTACCCGAACCGGCCGCTCCGCGTGGTGGTGCCCTATACGCCAGGCGGCGTATCCGATGCGGTGACGCGGCTGGTCATGCAGAAGCTGTCCGAGCGCATCGGCCAGCCGGTGGTGGTGGAAAACCGCGCCGGCGCCAACGGCATGATCGGCTCGGAAAACGTCGCCAAAGCGACGCCGGATGGCTATTCGCTGCTGGTCGTGGTCGCGGCCCACGCGATCAACCCGAGCCTGTACGCGAAGATGAGCTATGACCCGGTCAAGGACCTGACCGGCGTCAGCATGATCGGCCGGATCCCGCTGCTGCTGGTCGGCAGCGCGCAACTGCCGCCGACCAGCGTCAAGGAGCTGGTGGCCTGGGGCAAGGCCCACCCGGACAAGATGACCTTTGCGTCGAGCGGCACCGGCTCCGGCGCGCACCTGGCAGGGGAACTGTTCGCGCAGGCGGTCGGCATGAAGATGACGCATGTGCCGTACAAGGGCATTTCGCCGGCATTGCCCGACCTGTTCTCCGGGCAGGTCGCGGTGATCTTCGATTCGGTGCAGACCATGATGCCGCAGGTGAAGGCGGGCAAGGTGCGCGCGCTGGCCGGCCGCGCCGGACGTGCCGACCATGGCCGAGGCCGGCTTCCCGGCGGTGACGGCGGGCAGCTGGATCGGCCTGCTGGCGCCCGCGAAGACGCCGCCGGCGCTGCTGGCGAAGCTGTCGGCGGAGATGGATGCCGTGCTGCAGCAGCCGGACGTGCGCGCGCGGCTGATCGACTACGGCATCGATCCGGTTGGCGGCAAGCCCGAGCAGTTCCAGGCCTTTATCAGGACCGAAGCGGCGCGCTGGGGTGAGGTGGTGAAGAGGAGCGGGGTGAAGCTGGAATAAGCAGGGCTGTTTGCGCCCCTCTCGCATGAATGGGAGAGGGGAGACAACATTGGCAGCCTTTGACGTTGTCAGCGGCCGCCCGGCGCTCAGAGCCCCAGCTGCTTCGCCGCCAGGTCCTTCATGATTTCCTCGGCGCCACCGCCGATCATCATCACCTTGACCTCGCGATACAGGCGCTCCACGCGGCTGCCGCGCATATAGCCCATCCCCCCGAGCAGTTGCACCGCGCGGTCGGCGCAGAACTGGAAGGTCCGCGTGGCCATGTTCTTCGCCATCGCAATCTGCGCCACCGGCGCGGCGCCATCGTCCAGGCGCGCGGCGAGGTCGTCGAGCAGGGCGCGCGTGGATTCGATGCGGGTGGCCATGTCGACCAGCTGGTGGCGCACCACCTGGTGGTCGGCCAGCCGCTTGCCGAAGGTATGGCGCTCTCGTGCCCACGCCAGCGCATCGTGGAAGCACACTTGCGCGTAGCCGCAGGCCGCCGCCGCGAGCGCCAGGCGCTCGTGGTTGAAGTTGCGGGTGATGGCGGCAAAGCCCTTGCCTTCCTCGCCGACCAGGTTTTCCACCGGCACGCGGCAATCCTCGAAGAACAGCTGCGCGGTGTCGGACGCCCACCAGCCCATCTTCTTCAGCGGCGTGCGGCTCAACCCCGGCGTATCGCCTTCGATCAGCAGCAGCGACACGCCGCCGGAGCCCGGACCGCCGGTGCGCACGGCCACGGTGAAGTAGTCGGCGCGCATGCCGGAGGTGATATAGAGCTTGGTGCCGTTGACGACGTAGTGATCGCCTTCGCGGCGCGCGCTGGTCGACAGCCGGGCCACGTCGGAGCCGGCGTCGGGCTCGGTGATCGCCAGCGCGGAGATCTTCTCGCCCGACAGGATCCGCGGCAGCACGCGCGCCTTCAGCGCCTCGCTGCCCACCGCGGCGATCGGCGGCGCGCCGATGGTGTGCGAGAACAGCCCCGAGGCGATCCCGCCCGAGCCGCCCCAGGCGCGCTCCTCGAACAGGATCATGCGGTAGAAGGCGTCGCACGGCGCGCCGCCGTATTCCTCGGGAAAGCCCGGCTGCAGCAGGCCGGCTTCCGCGGCCTTGCGGTACAGCTCGCGCGGGAAGCTGCCGGCTTCGTCCCAGGCTTCGGCATTGGGCGCGACTTCCTTCTCAAAGAAGCGCCGCACGCTGGCGCGGAAGGCTTCATGATCCGCGCTGTAATAGCGCGGGTTGGGCGGTTGCAGGGTCATGGTGTTCGCTTACTCGTTGGATGGCGTCAGGCATTGCGGCAGCGTGTAGAGCGGGAAGCCGTTGTATGGCTGCGAGCGCCGGTGCTCGGGCTGCGGCCAGGTGTGCTTGGCGTTGGGCACGCCGCCGTCTACGCGCAGGGTCGAGCCGGTGATGAAGGCCGCCGCCGGCGACAGCAGGAACACCACCGCGGCGGAAACCTCGGCCTCGGTGCCCAGGCGCTGCAGCGGCACCTTGCGCGCCAGCTGGCGGATCTTGGCCTGGAATTCGGGCGGATAGGTGTCAAAGCCGCTGGACGCAATCCATCCCGGCGCCACGGCGTTGACGCGCACACCGGCGGCGGCCCATTCGCACGCCGCGGTCTCGGTGAACGACAGCATGCCCGCGCGCGCAGCGCCCGAATGGCCCATGCCCGGCATGCCATTCCACATGTCGGCAATGATGTTGACGATGGCGCCGCCGTTGGCTTCCATCCATTGCGTGAAGCATTCGCGCGCCACCAGGAAGCCGCCGGTCAGGTTGTTGCGCACCACGGCTTCCCAGCCCTTCAGGCTGATATCGCGCAGCGGCGAAGGGAACTGCCCGCCGGCGTTGTTGAACAGGCCGTCGATGCTGCCGTGCGCCGCCAGCACCGCAGCCACGGTCTCGCGCACCTGTGCCTCGTCGCGGATATCGCAGCTGTGCAGCGTCAGTCGGCCGGCGGCGTCGGGTTCGGCGGCGATGATTTCCTCGCGGACCTGTTCCAGCTTTTCCAGCTTGCGTCCGGCGAGCGCCACGCGCGCGCCCAGGCTGGCCAGTTCATGCGCGGTGCAGCGGCCAATGCCGCTGCCGGCGCCGGTGACCAGCACGGTACGGCCGGCGAACAGGCCGGAGTGGAAGACGGATCGATATTGCATGCGGGCTCCGTGATCGGGCTGGGATTGGGCATCAAGGGTTGGCGGTCAGGCCCAGGCGCTTGACCAGCTTGCCCTGGCTTTCATAGCGCTGGCGCGCGAACGCGGCGTAGTCGGCGCTGTTCAGGTAGGCGTTCTCCTGGTCGAGCCGCTCCAGCAGCTTCTGCATCGCCGGCTCGTTGAGCGCCTTGCGGAAGGCGTCGTGCAGCACCTGCACGGCCTGCGCGTCCATGTCGCGCGGGCCGGCGATGCCGAACGGCGAGTTGGATACGATGTCGAGGCCGACATCGCGCAGCGTCGGCACGCGCGGCCAGCGGCGCGAATGCTCGGCGGTCCAGAGCACCAGCCAGCGCGCCTTGGCGCTGTCGACATACGGACCGATGCCGCCGGCCGTGACGCCCAGGTCGATATGCCCGCCCATCAGCGCGGCGATGATCTCGGACTCGCCCTTGTAGGGCACAAATGCGCAAGACGTCATAAATGCCGCTTTTCCTTTACTGGCGCCGGTTTGCGGCATATTTGCCGTCCAGCGTTTTCATGCCCGTATGAAACATGCATGAATCCAGGCGCGTGAATTTTGGCCGGCCAACAGGTCTAGACTTGGGCCTGCACAGTGGGGCGGATGGCGCAAAAGCCGGCGCCGTGGGCTTGGCAGTTCGGCCACGAAGTCAAACACCGTGCCGTTGTCCAGGTCGCGCCCACGCATGGACGCGTCCAACTGGCCGTGTCTTTCCACCCGTGGACGTCCCCCGCCTGGTGGCGCCCACGGTCGTTTGGCATCATCAGCCGTGCACCATTTGTTGCGCGCCCCGCGTCGCAAGTTCAAGCGTGGCGCTCAAACCGAATGCAGAATGCTTCCCCGTCAAACTCAGTGACACGGCCCACCAGTTCCGGCCGGACATGAAATTCCTTTGGCACGTCTTGCGCATTCTGGCCGGCATCCACCTGGCCCCCGTCGCGTTCCGGGTCCAGCAGGCGCGCCAGGACCAGCCGCACGGGCAAGCCTTGTTCATGCGCCTGGCGCATGTGTCGGCGTACTTCGGGGATGGCCGGTGACTGTCCCCATAGGCGCAAATCGTCCCGGTATTCGCAGACGTTGCGCGGCAGGTCGGCATGCTTGCCAGGCCAGCGCCAGCCTGGCCAATGCTCAAACGGCGCGAACACCAGTTCTGGTGGGTCCGTGTCCGTCAAGGCTGACACGTCATACAGGCGGTTGCGCAGCGTGGCGCCGTAGTGCCGGAAGGCTTCGGACAGGTTCATGGGGGACCAGGACAAGGTGCGTTCAAGACCTGGCCACCATACCAAAGCCGCAAGGTTTTCCGGCCACGAAAAGCCCGGTATTCAGCGAATTTCGCGCGGCGTGCGCGGGTCGGGCGCCGGCTGGTCGCGCCTGCGTGTCGGCATCGGCCGGCGCCTGGTCATGTCCTGGCCCATTTGGCATTCCCCTATCGCAAATCCGGCTTCGATAGTAGCAACGCTGGCGGCGGGCCAGGCCGCAACCTGTCAAAATGCGCCCCTCCCGTTACATCATCAATCTGTGATGAGCAGATGGCGCCAGTGCATTGTAGGTGCGCCGTAGGTCATTTTCTTTGAGGGAAAAATCAGCCCCCGGAAATGTCGGGATTTTCTAACGCGGCACATCGAGGGCCGCTCGCACCCCTTTAAGTCACTTTTCGGACCCTCCCCCCGCCGTGATATCCCCGCGTCACCCAAGACAAACGCGTTTAAACGCGCCGTAGGCGCTTTTCGGCTAGGGCCAGTGTTACCCACGCACCTGGCAGGAAGACAGCGCCAGCGGGCCGCCTGGCCAGCGCGCGGGGCATTGGCGCATGTGACACACAAGGGATTTGCAAAGGTGGGGCGCCGGCCTGTCCTGGTTGGCAGGAACCCGGCGCGCCTGTATCGCATTGCGCACAAAGCCCATTGACCAGGGCAGGTGGGGGGGTGGGTGGGACGCGGGGACCGTTGGACGGGGACGCGAACCGGGGGGTGCGTCAGGCGGCAATGGGTTGCGACGCCTGACCAGCAGCGGCCAGCAGGACCAGGGCCGCACGCGCCGCCACACCAGGGTCCAGGCCATCGTCCAAGGCCAGGTGCAGCACGGCAGGCAGCGGGCGCCGCGCGATGCTGGCGGCCACGCGCGCGCAAGCGGCCAGCACTTCCCTGGCATCCGCCGCAGGGAACGCACGGACATGGCCAGCGCGCAGTCCGGTGCGGCGTTCGGCGCTGACCTGCCACCCACCTACGGGCCAGGGGCACACCACCACCAGCGTGGTGCCTGGCTCCGTTTGCACGTAGGTGCGGGACACTAGCGCGGCGGGCGCGCCGTTCGGGTCCGCCGCTTCGGACCAGGACCACGCGCGGTCCGTTGCGCGCAACAGTTGCAATGGGACGTGCGGGCGCCTGCGTGGCATTTGTCAGTTCTCCATGCTGTTGCCCGCCACACCGGGGCGTGAGATACGCGGCCGCACTGGTGCGCCTGGCGGCGGCGTGTCGGGTGCGCGCAGATAGATGGCGCTTTTCAGCCCCACGCGCAGCACTTCCAATTCCTTGGCCATGCGTTCGGCGTTGCGCTCCAGGTTGTCCATGCGTTCGCCCAGGGCGTCCGCGAGGGCGCAAATCATCTTGGCGTCTTCTAGGTTCATGGCTTGCCCCTTTACCACGTGCAACCGCTGGTCTTGATGACGCGCGCAGGGTCACGCATCGCCCAATAGATCGGCAACACGGCACGCGTGGCCACAAGCCCTTGTTGGTACATGCTGACAACGGGCGCGGCTACCGTGCCGGCCCCGTCCACGATGGGCAAGGCGGCGTCATCAAGATGCGCAATGGCTTCCTCCGTGCGCAAAAACTCCGGCACGTCACCGTTGGTGTTTAGCAGCAGGTCCGCCGCGTCCAGTAACCAAACATCGCCCAAGGTCACGTGCATATTGCCGATGATGGGCGCGCCGGCAATCGCACCGCCGTCCACGATGTTGGCGGCGGTGGCGCCAATCACCTGCGATGGGTGCATCAGCCAAACGGGCGTCACCATTCCGGCCGGCGCAGCTTCCACCGCCGCTTTGGTATCGGCCACCGCATCGGCCGAACCAGTCAGGGGAACGATACCCGCACCAAGTCCAGGCGGTTGCGATGCACTGCCCGCGCCGCTGCCCAACAGGATGGCATCCACGCCCAAGGCGATGGATTCGGCCAACGTTGCTTCCAGCAGCGCGTTGGCCCCTGCGCCAGCGCCCAGCAGTTCGCGCGAAGCGGTCACCACGGTGGCCAGCTTGGCACCATTCAGCGTGGCACCACTACCAAGGGCGCCGCTAATCACGGGGATTGGATAGCCTTCTGCAAGGAAGGTTGCGGCCTGGCTCGGTGTCACGTGCCCCGGCACGTGCAACTGTCCCTGGACTTGCAGCTTGGTGGCAAAGGGGATCAGCGCCGCCAGGACGGAATCGGGGATGGCTTCGAAAAAGTCATAGACAGCAGTAGCCACCAGGTCACCAGCCCAGGCAGGTGTCCCGGTGTCCGCTGGCGGTTGCGCGGCCTTGGTGCGAATGTTCGCCGCGTCCACTCGCACCACGGCGCCGGTATCCGCTTTGGCAAATCGGCGCAGGCTATCCAACGCCAAGGCCACCACGGGATTGACCTTGCGGCCGGTGTTGTTCAAGGTGACTTGCATTTTCGGTATCTCCAAATTGTGGTGGCTTCATGAAGCCTGGCTAAACCCGCGCGCGATGGCATCGCCAATCGTGCGTGCAAGGTCCATGGCGTCTTCGGTGGTCATTTCTGGCGGCGGCAATACGCGCAAGGCGGCAAGCGGCTGGCCGGCTTCGCGCAACGCGTGGCCCATCGCTTCCGCCGTGGCCGCAACGCCTTCCGGTGGTATGTCTTCCGCATCCCAAAAAACCCCGCTGGTAGTCTCAAGCCGCAGGCCATAGCGGCCAGGATTGAGCAGGACCACGACAACGCGCGGGGCGGTCATTGTTGGGACTCCACCGCGTACCGGGTCGCGGCCGCCAGGAACGCGTCCAGGCGGTCATCCTGCGCAGCGGTGTACCCGCGCCGGACCAGCTCTTGGACCGCTGCGTCCGCCACCGCACGCATGTCCGCCTGCTGTAGTGGCGTGCCACCTTGGAACACTTGCCACCACTCCGCGTCCTGTTGGGTGGCCTTGCGAAACGTTGATGCACTCATGGGTTTTCCTCCGGGGGGCCGATTCACACTATGCGGCGCCAGGCGCGTTTACAAGCCGCTTGCGCTCTTGCGCTTTTGGGCACGCGCGCGCCTGGCTTCATTGCGCGCGGCGCGTTGTTCGGGCGTCCTGGCGGCATAGCGGGCACGTTGCCGCATTAGCTTGGCTTCGCGCCGCTCCGGTGACAGGGCGGCATAGCGTGCGCGGTCCTTGGCGCGCAGGTGCGCGCGTTCGTCAGGGTCCATGTCCGTACGTGCACGTGATGACCTGCCATAGCGGTCCGGATTTTCTTTCACACGGTCACGGTGCCGGCGCTTTGCTTCGCGCCAGGCTTGGCGGCAGGCTTCCAACTGTTCCGGGGTCATGGCGGCGCGCCTGGCGCGGTCGCGCTCGCGGTGTTTCGCGTTGCGCGCGGCGCGCTGTTCCGGTGTCGGTGGGTTTTTCTTCATGACGTCCTTCCGCGTTGTTCTGCGCGTCAGCGGCAACCACATACGGGCGCGACGTCCGCGTCTGTGCCGTTGTGCTGGATGTTGTAAAGCGGCCTTTCCCGCTTGATGGCCGTGCGCTCCATGGCCAAGGCAACGTCCCGTGTGAGGAAGGTTTCCACCGTCATGTAGGCGATTTCATCCACCCAATGCGAAGCCCCATTGCGCTGGTGTCCCTTCAAGCGAGCAATGGCGCTGTTGGAAATACCGACATACAACAATTGGTCCTGCGCATTGAAATGCCGGTACAGGTTGCACGGACCGCGCTGGCCGTTGCCTTTCCGTATGGGAATACGAACGGGCGCGGATGGGCGCACGTCAATGGATGCCTGTCCGTGTGGGTCCGCGAATTGCGCGGAGAATTGCCGCGCAACTTCGGCGGCGTGCTTGAAGCGGTCGGCTTCGGGCAGTTGTAGCAGCGAACCCAAGGTGCGGTAGTGCTGGCGGTCCCCGAAGCGGTAGCGCAGGTTCCATGTCACCGCGCCGGTTTCCATCAGACGCAAGCCCACGAACAGGCCGCAATCCACCCGCTGCCAGTAGGGTGCCTGTCGGGGAACAAGGGCGGCGCGTGCGCGCGTTGTGTCAATTTTGGTCATGGTGCGACCCCTTCGGGGCGATGGTGGGCGCGAACAGTTCGCGCGGAAATGCGCGTTCTAGCGCGTCAATGAATGCCAGTTCATCGGTGCCGGCCCAGGACTTGGACGTGATGGCATCGCGCAGGCGGTCGGGGTGCCAAAGGTCTTGCAGCAAACAATCAAAGCGGGCGCCGTCCAGCACGATGAACACCGCGCCAAATTCGCACACCAGGGCGCATTCGGCATCGGCCAGGGCGCGCAGGCGGAACGTGCGGCGCAGGCTCCCGTGCTGGTCGCGCGCGTCGGCCGGATCGCTGGACACAACCCAGTTGTTCGTCTCGCCTGCGGATTCGATGGCCAGCAGCAGTTCGCCGGCAGTTGTCGGAAAGGGCGCGTTCATGCTGCATCCTTCCGGCCGCCCTTGCGCGCCGCGCTGATTCGCAATGCTTCCTCAAGATTGCGCGCGCCCATCTTTTTGATGAACCGGCACAGACGGCCGGACATGGTGGCGGCGTTCTCGCACGCTTCGATGTTGGCGCGTTGCAAACGGGCATGGCTTTGCAGTTGTTCCACCGTGGCCAGCATGGTGGAAACGAACCGGCGCTTTCCGTTCGGGTCCACAAACTTGATGCAACCCGGCACCTTGTCAGGGATGCCCGACAACGTAAGTTGCTTCGCGTGTTTCGGTTCCACGGGCACGGTCATATGGCGTTTTGCAGCGGCGCGGAACAGGTCGAGCAATTGCAGGTCACCCAACTGTAAGGCGAGTTGCTTGGACAGTTCCCCGTGCTGCGCTTTGAACGCGGCCAAGTTTTCGTGTTCATCAAATTCGCCCTTCATTGCAGCTTGGCGGAACACTTGGTCAATCAGCGTGCGCAGGTCGCGTTTCGACTTCACTACCTTTCCCATGATTCATTCTCCCCATGCTTGTTGAATGGCCACCAGCGTGGCAATGGACTTGTCCAGCCGTTCTTTCACGTAGTCGCGTTCCCAATCGGGATACTGCGCAACGATGGCGGCCGGGTCGGTTTCGATTTCGCAGAAGCGGTTCAGGCCAATGAGCAGCGTTCTTGCATCCAGTTCGGGCGTGCGTGGCGGTGGCGGTGGTTCAGTTCGCACAGGGGTATCCGGCGTGGCCATTTCCGGTTCCGCGCGCGGCTTCGTGGCCTTGCCCAACGCGGCAATCGTGTGGGTGATAGGCATTTCCCCGATAGCGCGGAGATTGGACAGGTGTTGCTCGAATTCTTGTTCTGGAATTTTGGCAATCGCCTGCCATTCCGTAGCGCGTTGCTTCGGGATACCAAGGTCATTCAGGCTTGGGACGCTTGAACTTTTCAAGGTCCGGTCATCGGACTTCGATTTTTTGTTATCACCGCCCCACGGGCGGCGTTGTCCGTTTTCCTTCATCACAATCAATAGTTCGCCACAACGGCGTTGTGCGCGGATACGAATCTCCCGCATCAGCCGTTCGCTTTCCACGTCTTGCGCTTCGTGCGCGTAATACGCCATGGCAGCGGCCTGCGATTGCATTTGCGCGGCAACATCAAGGCTGTGACATTCCTTGATGGCCAACACCATGCTGTTGTATTGCGCTATCGCTTTCTCGGCCTCTACCGGCACCATGTCACCAGACGGCGCAGGCTTTTCAACGACGCGTAAGGCTTTGCTCATGATCGTTCCTCCGATTTTTCGCGTTCAGAATTTCCGCCGCTTTGCGCGCTTCCCATTCCCGGCGCCAACGCGGCTTGGTTGGCGCGGGACGTTCTGGTGCGGGCCGTTCGGCGCGTTCGAACGACTCGCGGTGTTTCGCGCGCTGGCGCGCTTCGTTGATGCGGACCCGGAAGTGTTCGGCTTGGCCTTCCAGGCTCGCAGCAGGGGCACCGCGCAGGCGGTCCAGAATGTCGGCCGTCAGGGCAGGCGGCCAGGCTTCCAGCGTGGCCAGTTCCTTGACCCACGTTTTGCACTGCGTCAGCCACAAGGCCACGTCCTCCGTGGTAGGCAACTGCGACATGGCATCACCCCGGCAGGCGGGTCATGGCGGCGGATTCAACCCCGCCAGGTAGTCCGCCAAGGCCGCCAAGGCCGCCAGCAAGGCCGCCAAGGGTTGGCGGGGTGGAAACCCATGCTGGTATTGGCTTGCAGCCAAGGCCGCCAACACCGCCAGAACCCCCGCGCGTGCGCGTGCGCGCGCGCACGTACACATGGCGGCCTTGGCGGCCTTGCCGGAAACCCATGCTGGTATTGGCTTTGCACCCCGCCAACCGCTTGGCGGACTTGGCGGCCTTGTTGGCGGACTTGGCGGCCTTGTTGGCGGTCTTGGCGGCGTTCATGGCAACCCCCATTTCCAAACGCCGTCCAGCCGCTTGGCCTGCACGCCAAGGTGGGCTTTTGCACGTTCGATGGTGCGCTGCGAATGGCCGGCGCCCCGCGCGTTCTTCATGACTTCGCGTTGCGCCATGGGACCATCGGCCAGCAGGTCCGCAAGAAAGGTCTTTGCCTCTGTCAGCGCGCCGCGTTCTTCCGGATCGTCGTCTGTTTCAATCACGCCCAGCAACTCGCGCGCGCTGCCTTCCAACTGTTCGCCCCAACGGATGAAACTGGCAGGGATACCCGGCGCAGCTTCGGTCTGTTCGATGCTGTAGGCCATCCCTCCGGTGTCCGTGCCGATATTGGACTTGGCGCGCGCCAGGATGCGGCGCCCCGTGTCTTCCTCTTTGCCCGCCACCAGTACCACGCGTGCGACGGCGCCAAACGCCTGCGAACCATTCACGCGGTGCAAGGGACTGGAACCCCGGCTGTTCTTGGTGAAGTGGGTCACGCCAATGACTGCCACGCCGGTGGACGATGCAAGGTCCACCAGTGGTTGCAGGGCGCGTCGCACGTCGTTGGATTTGTGCATGTCGCCAGCCACGGCACTGACTACCGGGTCGATAATCAAAAGGCTAACCCGGCCGGGAATCTGTGAAATGGCTTCGGCCAGCAGAGGCAAATCGGACGCGGGATCGAACGGGCGATGGTGGCCGTCTGCGTCGCGTGCCGCCCCCACAAAGCACATGCGCGATCTATCGCCGTACATTGCGACATAGCGTGGCAGCAATGTATCGGCGATATCGTCTTCGCCTGACCACATCACGATGGTTCCCGGCTCAGTCATCGGCGCGCCGTCAGGCCACTGACGCCCACATGACAGATATGCGGCGATGCTCAATGCCAAGGTGGTCTTACCCGTGCCAGCGTCGCCGGCCAAGATGGACAACTTGCCGTGCGCAAGATGGTCCTTCCAAAGCCATTCAATGGATTCCATCGTGATGCCCTCCGCGCCGCGTAGTTCAAGATTTGATTGAAAGGGCTGTCCGTTCCGGTGCCCATTGAAGTGATGACCGTTTGCGCGAATGGACGCCATGGCCGCTTCGCATGCCATGTCTTCGTCATCATCCCGGCTTGGCTCGGCCTGCATCACTGTTCCCCCATGGGCCGCACCGGATAGCGGGCGTCATAGCGGCGCGGATGGCGCCACCAACCGGGGTCCAGATCGGGCAACTTGCCGTCCGTGCCGCGCAGGTCGTCTATGGTCAGGTCCAGCAGCGCCAGCAGGACGGGCAGCGGCGTTTTTCGCATGCAATGCATGGACGCAGCGTTGTTGCTGTAGGCACGAATCAGCAACTCAAGGCGCCGCGTCAGGTCATCGGCAATCGGCGTGATTGCCCACCATTCTCCGCAGGCAGTTGGGATGACGCCACGCAGACGCGGCGCGTTCAACAAAGTTTGGATGGTCACGACACATGCCCCTGTCCGGTTCTTCAAGGCGAACGGTGCCCACCGCTGCCAGGGGCTAATACCTGGCGCGGGTCGCGCTTTGCGTTCGTTCCTGGATTACTTGGCGCGCGCAGTCGGCGCCAATGCGGGGGCGTGCTACGCGGCGGGTTCGTGCGTGCTGGTGCGGGACTTGTCTGCGCTGTTGGCGGCTTGTGCGCGGCGGCGCTGGATGGCGGCGATGCGCGCCGCTGAACCACTGGTGGACGTTGGCAGCTCCGCCATCCAGGCGTCCAGGTCATCCACGTGATAGCGCCAGGTTTCCGGTGTTACCTGAACGCGGCGCGGTCCCGTGCCTTCGCGCTGCAAGCGTTCCAGGCATGAGACAGACAATCCGGTGTAGGTGGAGGCGCCGGGGGTGGTCAGCAGCTTTCCAGAACGGCCAGGCGGCAAACGCTTGGTGGGTTCGCTCATGGACGATGCCACGGCAGGCAATCCCCCGCCCTTCGGATGTTTTACGGTGGATGCCACGGCATCGGCAATCGCATCGCCCTTTAACTTGCGGTTGGTCACTTGTTTGATGGCCATCTGTCTGACTCCAATTTCCTGGCGTTTGAATTCCTGCGGCCCCTTTCGGTCCATCCTTATGATGGCGGGCATCTACAATAGGTTGGCTTTTTAGGAATTCAAGGACTTTCGCGCGCCAGGAAAAAGCCCGTCCAATCCAGCAGGCGCATGGCGCCACCAGGAACCCCGGACTATTGGTTGTTTCTGCCTGCTGTCTGTCACGTTTGCTTTCCGGGGTGTCACGTTTGCTTTCCCGGCAATCGCATCTGTTTCCATCCAATGTTCAAAAAAAATCCCCGGGCGAACCGGGGATTTATGAATACGCAAATTAGATTAAATGAATACCGAAACTCAAATAGTGCGTGTCTTTCTGGCTTTGGCAATTTGCGCATTGGTCACGGCGGCCACGTTCTTGGCGTAAGTCCTATTCAGCATGTCAAGGCTGGTGCCCGCCATTTCGGACACGCCGGTGATATTCACGCCTTGGGCCAGCAGGTGCGATATGGACGCGTGCCGCACGTGATAGGGCACCAAGGGTTCGTCGTCGCGTTCGGTTAGGCCGGACGCATCCACGGCCGCGCGGAAGGCCGGACGCCAGTAGTTCGCGCTTTCCCATGCCGAACCATCGGTGCGCGCGAAGATGGGCGCCGCTGGCGTCTTGCCCTTGCATTGCGCCTTGAACAGCGCCAATGCATCGGCGGGCAAATGAACGGTGCGCGGTCCCGTCTTGGACAGCTTGATTTCCACGGTGCCCGTTTCCGGCACGAAGTCCCGCACCCGCAGGCGCGCCAGTTCGCCAATGCGGAAGCCAGTCAGCCATAACCCCTTGAGAAACACCGCCATGTCCGGTTCGGCCGCCTTTATCAGCGTGCCCACCTGCGCGGCAGTCAGCAGCGTTTTGCGCGTGCCGTCCACCTTCTCGAACTTGCCTTCACTGCGCCATGCCCGGTCACTGTCCACGCGCCCGTCCGTGTACGCCTGATTCAGCGCGGCGCGCACCACCCCAATGATGCGGTTCGCTGTGGAACGCGTGCGACGCAGGATTTCGGGCGCGTCATAGTCGTCCGGGTCATAGTCGTCCGGCAGGCGCGAATTCACCAGCCCATGCAACCACGCGCGGAATTCCTCCACCGTCAGCCTGTCAAGCGCACGGGCGGCAATCGGATGGCTCAACACGTTGTAAGCGAACATGCGTTCCGCTTCGTCCGCCGCCTTGGGGCGTTGATCCTGCCTGATGAACGCGACGCGGCGCGCCATGGCATCGCCCACGGTGCCCGCTTCCAATTTCACGACACCACCCGCCACGCGCACGGCATGGTTGCGCGCAAGTTCTGCGGCCGCGTCATAGCGGCCGGCTTCGTCCGCTTCCAGCAGACTGCCAAGGGCCAGATACACGTATTTCTTGGCCACCACGTCACGCGCGCGCGCTATCCACGTCTGCGTGCCATTGGCCAGGACGCGCACGCCAACATAGGCGCCGCTGCCCACCTGGCTGTAATAGGGTTCACGATCCGCTGGCAACTTGCGGCGGCCGGCCGGGGTGTCGATTCGGTATTGCATGGTTCCATCCGTATGAACTTCAGATGAAACATCATACCAAAAGGCCATGGAAGGGGTGGAACGGATGAAAACGGCGCAAGCCCAGGACTGGCAAGGGATAGCGGGCGGAACTTGAAGGGGACGGAAAGGGGCGGAAACGTGGCGTTTTTATGATTCCATGCTCTTGTAGGGCACATGGTTGAACTGGATGCCGAGCTTCTGCCCGATCTCTTCCATGGTCACGTGCATGGTGCCGTTGGTGCCGGTGCTGCCGTAGCTGATCTTGCCGGGGCGGCGCCGCGCATCGTCGATCATTTCCTGCCACGATTTCCACGGCGCGTCGGCGCGCGCCGCGACGCCCAGCGTGTAGCCGGTCAGGTGGATCACGTAGGTGAAGTCGCGCAGCGGGTCGAATTGCGTCTTTTGCAGGTGGGGCAGGCGGAACACCGGTTCCGGGATCACGGTGAGGGTGTAGCCGTCGGGTTTGGCGCGCGCGACCACGTTGGCGCCCAGCACGCCGGCGGCGCCGGGCTTGTTCTCCACGACGACGGGCTGGCCCAGCGTCTTGCTGGCGCTGTCGGCCAGCGTGCGCACCAGCGTATCGGTGGCGCCGCCGGCCGCGAACGGCACGATCAGCGTGACCGGCCGCGCGGGGAAATCGGCCGCCCGCGCGGCGCCCGGGGTCAGCATACCCAGGGTGCCCAGGGTGCCCAGGCCCAGCAGCGCCAGCGTGTCGCGCCGGCGGGTGTCGATGGTGTCGTCTCTCATTGCCGGTCTCCGTCGTGGTTCGGCTGTGTCAGCACCAGCGCGTCCAGCGCGACCGCACCGCGGCCGGCTTCGCGCACCAGCAGGGGATTCACTTCCATTTCCGCGAGCGAGCCGCCGAGCGCCATCGCGGCGTCGGACAGCGCGGCAATGGCGTCCGCGGCCGCGTCGATATCGGCCGGAGGCTTGCCGCGGAAGCCGGTCATCAGCCGGTAGCCGCGCAGGCTGGCGAGCATCTCGCGGGCCATGGCGCGGTCCACCGGCAGCAAGCGGTGCGCGACGTCGTGGAAGACTTCGGTAAAGATCCCGCCCAGGCCGACCGTCATGGCCGGGCCGAACACCGGGTCGCGCGTGACGCCGACGATCAGCTCGCAGACGCCGCTGGCCATCTGCTGAACCAGCACGCCGCGCTGGCGCGCATCCGGCTTGGCTTGCGTCGCGGCGGCAACCACTTCTGCGGCGGCATCCTGCACCTGCTGCGCATCGCGCAGGCCCAGCCGCACGCCGCCGACCTCGGTCTTGTGGGCGATGTCGGGGCTGAGCACCTTGACCGCCACCGGGAAGCCGAGGCTCGCGGCGGCGCGTGCGGCATCGGCGGGAGTGGCCGCGACGGCTTCCACGCCGATCGGCACCCCGAAACCCGCGAGCCAGTGCTTGGCCTGATACTCGTCCAGCGCGGTAGCGGGCAGTTCTTCCGTCTGCGGACGGTCGGCAGCCTGCGCGCGCTGGGCCATCCAGTGCGCAGTCCGTGCCTGCGTGCCGAGCCAGCCCACATACGTGCCCAATGCCCTGGCCGCGCGCGCCACGTCCGGAAACACCGCCACGCCGGCCGCGGCCAGCCTGGCGCGGCTGGCCGGCTCGCCGGTGGTCGCGACGACGATCAGCCGGTTCGTCTTGCCCGCCACGTCGATCAGTTCATCCGCCACGCGGTCAAGCAGGTAGGCGGTGGCGTACAGGAAGATCACGTCCACGCCGTCGACCGCCGCGAGGTTGTCGAGCACGGCATACGCAAGGCCGCTGCGGTTGAATAGCTGGCCGGTCAGGTCGACCGGGTTGGCCACCGAGCCGATCTCCGGCACAGCGCTCTGAAGGCGCTGCTGCACCGGCTCGGGCAGGCACGGCACGTCCAGCCCGGCGGCGCTGAGCAGGTCGGCGGACAGCGCACCCATCGCACCCGACACCGACGCCACCACCACGCGGCGGCCCGCGCTGCGTTGGCGGAAGCCCGACAGGTAGGCCAGGTCGGTCAGGTGGCTCGGGTCGCTGGCCTGCATCGCGCCGACCTGGGCAAACGCGGCGCGGTAGATGGCCTGGTTGCCGGCCAGCACGGCGGTGTGTGACTGGGTGGCAGCCGAGCCGGCCTCGCTTTCGCCGGCCTTCAGCACGATCAGCGGCTTGTCCGCCGCGCGCAACCGCGCCGCGGCGTCGATAAAGCGCGGGCCGCTGCGCAGGCCCTCGATGTAGCCGACCACGGCACCGGTCCGGGCATCGTCGGCCAGGTAGTCGAGGTAGTCGGCGTAGTCCAGACAGGCTTCGTTGCCGGTATTGATGAACTGGTGGAAGCCCACGTCCATCTGCCTGCCGGTGGCATAGACGATGGCGCAGACATTGCCGCTCTGCGTCAGCAGGCTGACTGCGCCGGGGCCGTCCTGCGGCGGGTAGGCGCGGAAGGTGGTGGCAAAGGCGGTGATGGCGCGCGTGGTCAGGTTGGCCAGCCCCATGCAGTTGGGGCCGGCGATGGCCATGCCGCTCTCGCGCGCGAAGGCGGTCAGCGCGGCCTGGCGCGCGACGCCGGCTTCGCCGGCCTCGGCGAAGCCGGACGCATAGAGGATGGCGGCCCGGATGCCGCGGGCATGGCAGCGCCGCAGCTGCGGCAGCACTTCGTCGGCGCCGAGCGCCAGCACCGCCACGTCCGGCACCGCCGGCAGGGATTCCACATCGGGATAGCAGGCCAGCCCGGCGATCTCGGCATAACGCGGATTGACCGGGTAAACCTGCCCCTGGTAGCCAAGGCGCTGCAGGTGGTCCAGCGCCACGCCGCCGATGCGGCTGGTATCGCGCGAGGCGCCGATGATGGCGATCGAGGCGGGCTCAAGCAGTTGCGCCAGTGCGGTGCGATCGGCGCGTTCCGGTGGCCGCGCCGTGTTGGGAATAGGCATCGTTGTCTCCATCCTTCCTCTGCCGGAAGGTGACCCGATTCAAGCGTATCGGGTGGGCGGGGACAAGCGAGCGGGCGTTCAGTGTGCACAATGTGCACAGATTCCGGATCGACCGGCAACGGTGATACGGCAACGGCCTGTTGGACGATGTGGGTAGCCTCGAGATTGTCTCGAGAGCAGCGCCGCCACCAGGCGGCAATGACGGCGGCACGTTCTGCGGATTTTTGTCGTTGACCCCTTTCAAAACCCGCCAACGTTGTTGTAGAATCCGCGCTTCGCTGAAAACGCGATGAATTCCCCGATAGCTCAGTCGGTAGAGCGACGGACTGTTAATCCGCAGGTCCCTGGTTCGAGCCCAGGTCGGGGAGCCAAAGTACGCGGGAGTAGCTCAGTTGGTAGAGCGCAACCTTGCCAAGGTTGAGGTCGCGAGTTCGAGACTCGTCTCCCGCTCCAAATCTTCCGGTCTTCGCCGGAGCGTGTGCGCCCATGTGGCTCAGTGGTAGAGCACTCCCTTGGTAAGGGAGAGGTCGGCAGTTCGATCCTGCCCATGGGCACCACCCCTTCCTGCTTGTTTCCCTTCTTTGTGTTTCGTCTTGCACGGCGCCGCGGCTAGCCGCCCAGGTCCTTGGGCCAGAACGTGATGTTGATGCTGGAGGGCGCGACGCCGTTCTCGTCGCGCGGCAGCGGGTCCGAGCGCGCGACCGCGCGCAGCACGGCATTGTCCCACCCGGCGTTGCCGCTCGACTTGGCCAGCCGCGTCGACAGCACCGAGCCGTCCGGCGCCATATGCACCGCCACCACCGCCGCCGGGTTGCCGGCGACGTCATCGCTGAAGATGATGTTCGGCTTGACCCGCTGCCGGACCCGCTCGGCATAGCCAGACGAAGGCCGCGCGGAGGTGCCTGAGCCGGTTCCCGCGTTGGCACGGCCCGCCTGTGCCTGCAGGCGGGCCAGTTCGCCCTGGCGCCGCGTGTTGTTAGCCTGGCGTTGCTCTGCCTCTGCCTTGCGTTGTGCCTCCTTGCGCGCCGCCTCGGCGCGGGCCTGGTTTTCACGCTGCCGTGCCTGCTGGGCTTCGTCGCGGGCGGCGCGCTCGGCCTTGCGCTGCTTTTCCTGAAGGGAAATATCGGCGTCTTCCTCTTCGACAGGCCTGAGTGTCGGCGTGGGCGTGACCGCTGGGGGTGGCGTGACCACCTCGGGTACGGGCTCCCACAGTTCGGCTGTCACGCCTTCTGGCACTGCGTTGCGCCAGCGCACGCCGTAGTAGAGCAAGGCACCCAGCAACAGGTGCATCAGCAAGGCCAGCAGGAAGCAGCGCATGGTGCCCCGTTCCGGCACCGGCTGGTAGGGATAGGCGACAGCGTGCATGGCGGTGGCTGCGGCGGAATACGGGCCGCTTGTCCAGGAGGCAACTTCATTCTATGAAGTGCGGCCTGCCGAACCAAGGTAGAGGGAACGGCACTTCACCAGAAAAACTGCGTTACCAGTGGCTGATTCACCACTTTATTGGCGTTTGACTTTTTAAGACGACTGGTCATATTATTGAACCCATGGCCCGCACCGCAGACAAGACCGATATCCCGAACCGCCTGACGAAGGCAGGGCGCGAACTCTTTTCGCGCCACGGCTATAACGCCACCGGCATCCAGCAGATCACCGACCATGCCGGCGTGCCGAAGGGGTCGTTCTACAACCATTTCGACAGCAAGGAAGCGTTCGCCGCGGCGATCATCGCGCAGTACGCGGCGTACCTGCAGCGGTCGTGGGAAGCCATGATGGAAGCGGCGCCGCCGCAGCCGATGGCGGCGATCCGCTACGTGTTCGACCAGATGATTGCCCACCATGAAGCCGGGACGGAGCGCGCCGGCTGCCTGGTCGGCAATTTCGCCGCGGAAATCGCCTCGTCCAGCGAGACCTGCCGTGCGGCACTGCAGGCGGCGCAACTGGCCTGGCGCGAGCGCCTGGCCGGGATGATCGCCGAAGCCCAGGCGGACCACGCCATCCGCACCGATATCGCAGCCGCCGAACTGTCCGGCCTGGCCTGGGATACCTGGGAAGGCGCCTTGCTGCGGATGAAACTCGAACGCTCGGCCGAGCCGCTGCGCCGCAGCGTCGACCTGATGTTCAACCACCTGTTCCAGCCCTCCGCCGCGGCGGAGGGCCAATCACCAACCTCGGAGTAAGCCATTCATGGGTGCACAGAACGAAGCCTTTCTCGCCAATGCGCTGTTCCAGCCGGTCAGGCTGGGCAAGCTTGAGCTCGCCAACCGCATGGCCATGGCGCCGCTCACGCGCAGCCGCGCCGACGATGACCTGGTGCCGACCGACATGGTGGTCGAGTACTACAGCCAGCGCGCCAGCGTGGGCCTGATCATCGCCGAGGCCACTCAGGTCTCGACCACGGCCCAGGGCTACACCAATACGCCGGGCATCTATACGCCCGAACAGATCGCCGCGTGGAAGGAGGTGACCGACGCGGTGCACGCGAAGGGCGGCAGGATCTTCCTGCAGATCTGGCACACCGGGCGCATGTCGCACACGCATTTCCAGCCGGACAACCAGGCGCCGGTGGCGCCGTCGGCCATCGCGGCCAATGCCAAGACTTTCATCAACGGCCAGGGATACGTCGAATGCTCGCTGCCGCGTGCGCTGGAGGTGGACGAGATTGCCGGCATCGTCGATGACTTCCGTACCGCCGCGGCGAACGCCATCCGCGCCGGCTTCGACGGTGTTGAAGTGCATGGTGCCCACGGCTACCTGCTCGATGCCTTCCTGCGCGACGGCACCAACAAGCGCACCGACGCCTACGGCGGCAGCGTCGAGAACCGCGCGCGCTTCCTGCTCGAAGTCATGGCCGCGGTGATCGCGGAGATCGGCGCCGACCGTGTCGGCGTGCGCCTGGCGCCGGTGTCGCCGGTCAACGACGCGGTGGAAAGCAACCCGAAGCCGCTGTTCGAGCATGTCGTGCGCGAACTGGAAAAGCTGCACCCGGTGTACATCCATGTGGTGGAAGGCCACACCGGCGGACCGCGCGACAATGTGCCGTTCGACTATGAAGCGCTGCACCGGCTGTACAGCGGCGTCTGGATGGTCAACAACGGCTACTCGAAGGAGATGGCCGAGGAAGCCATCCGCGGCGGCCGCGCCGACATGGTGTCGTTCGGCCGCAAGATGATCACCAACCCCGACCTGCCGCGCCGCTTCCGCGAGAACCAGCCGCTCAACCAGCCGTTCGAGGATGCTTCGCTCTATGGCGGAAGCGGCCCGCACGGCTACGTCGACTATCCGGCGCTGGCCTGACCCCGGCCGGGCCGTGAAGGCCTCCGGGGCATCGCCAGCGCACGCTCGATGCACCGGAGCAGATCGGTATCGCCGAACGGCTTGCCGAGGAAGCAGGCAGCGCCCGCGTCCCGCGCGCGCTGCGCGAAGTCCCGCAGGTCGAACGCCGTCATGAAAATAACCGGCATGCGCAAGCCGCGCGCGCGCAGCGCTTCACACAGCGCGAAGCCGTTCATGCCGGGCATCTGCACATCCGTGATCACGCAGTCGATGCCGTCGATCGACGGCGACTGCAGCAGTGCCGGCCCACCCGCGTACAACTCCACCGCCATGCCGAAGGCGCGCACCAGCCCGCCCATGGCATGCCGCACGGCAGCGTCGTCGTCGACGATGGCAATGACCGGCGTGGCATTCACACGGATTCCCTGAGGCCCTTGAGCCAGGCGCGTGACCGGTGCCGGTCAGTGCGTTGCGTCGTCCGCGGGCGTCTTGCTGGCGGCGTTCAGCGTGGGGCCGGGGGCGCCGGTGATCTTGGGCACGCATTCCGAGTGGAACCACGCAATGGTGACGGGCTCCCCGGCGAGCAGGCGCTTGACCGGCGGCACCACCTGTTCGCCGATCAGCATGCCTAGCAGGCCGATCAACGCCACCACGGGCGGCGCCGGCGAACGGACCTGCATCAGCGCGTAGATGATGCCGACGAGGATGCCGGCGCCAAGGGAGACAAGGTAAAGCTTCATCGGAAAGACTCCAATAGAAGATGCACGAGGATCAGTGGCGAGCCGCAGGGGCCGGAGGCAATCCGACGCCGAGCAGGTGCCGCACGCGCGGCGGCTTGTCGCCGACATGGAAGCGGGCGACCTCGCGCTGCAGATCTGCGTCGGCATGGGGCACGCGCTCGTGCTGGCGCAAATGCTCGGCCCACGATTCGACCAGGAACCACTCTGTCAGCAATTCTGGATCGGCCGGGTCTTCCATCACGCCCCAGTTGAAGGCGCCGTCGCGCAGCCGTTCCTCGGAAAGCTGGTGGACCGCGCGCAGGAAGGCGTCGCGGTCTGGCGCGCGGACGCAGTACTCGATCAGGATCATGACCGGGCCGCGATCATGCGCGATATCGGCGGCGCCTTCGGGTTCGGGCCAGTGCCGTGCCGGCCCCAGGTCCTCTTCGCCGCGGGGCAGGCGCAGCCGGTGCAGCAGCAGCGCTGCCGCCAGCATGCCGGCCGCGGCCACCAGCAGCCCGCCGGGCGTGCCCAGCGCCTGCGCGACAAAGCCCCACACCAGGCTGCCAGCGGCCATCGCGCCGTTGAAGACCATCTGGTAGACCGCCAGCGCGCGGCCGCGCACCCAGTTGGGCAAGATCGCCTGCGCCACGCCGCCCAGCGTCGTCAGCGCGATGATCCATGCCGCCCCCAGGAACAGCAGCAGCAACAGTGCGATCCAGACCGGCGGCGCCATGCATAGCCCGGCCATCACCACCGCAGTGGTGATGGCAGACAGCAGCATCAGCCCGTCGGCGTCCAGCCGCCGTTGCAGCCGCGGCATGACCAGTGCGCCGAGGATCGCGCCCACCCCGACCGCGCCCAGCATCACGCCATAGAGGCTGGCGCCCCCCTTCAGCAGTTGCCTGGCCACCAGCGGCAACAGTGCCCAGATGCTGCTGCCGAAGGCAAAGTACACCGCGGCCCGCGCGAGCACGACATGCAGCTTGCTGTGGGCGCGGGTAAAGCGCAGCCCGGCGCGGAACGCCCCCAGGAAATGCTCGCGCAGCGGGTCGGCGGTGCGCGCCGGGCGTTTCCACCACAGCAGCGCGGCGATCACGAAGACATAGCTGAGCAGGTCCATGCCATACGTGACGGCCGCGCCGAACGCCGCCAGCAGCAGGCCGCCGGCAGCCGGGCCGATGGCGCGGGCGATGTTGACACCCAGCGAGTTGAGCGCAACCGCGTGCTTGAGTTCTTGCTGCGGCACCAGCTCGGGCACGATCGACTGCCACGTCGGCCCCATCAAGGCCGCACCGACACCGCCCAGGAAAGCCATGCCGATCAGGATCTCGATCGTCAGCGCGTTGCGCCAGGCCAGCATCATCAGCGTGCCGCTGACCAGCGCCAGCCCGACCTGGATCGCGACCAGGAAGCGGCGCCGGTCGAGGATGTCGGACAGCACGCCGGCCGGGATCGCCAGCAGGAATACCGGCAAGGTCGCCGCGGCCTGGATCGTTGCGACCGCGGCCGGCGACGACGACAGGTCGGTGGCCAGCCAGGCGCTGGCCACGTCGCGCATGAAGCTGCCGACGTTGCCGAGAATGGTGGCCGCCCACAGCACGGCAAACGTGGCCTGCGCCAGCGGCGCGAAAGCGCCGCCGTCGGCGGGGCGGGAAGGGGAGTCCGTCACTTGCTCTGCCATCTTGGTCAGCCCTGCCTGAATGCGCGCTCGCGCAGGTCGTGCCAGGCCACCAGCAGGAAGCCGCCGGCCAGGCCCAGGTGCTCGAAGAACGCGTTGGTCATCATGAAGCGGGCTTCTGGCGGGACTTCCCAGAAGCGGTTGGCGATGAAAGTCGCGCCGACCGTGAATGCCGCCAGCGCCAGTGCGCCCAGCCAGCGCCGCCAGCCCAGCAGGATCATGGCGCAGGCGCCCAGCTCGAGGACGATCGTAGCGACTGCCATCGGCACCGGCGGATTCAGGCCGAAGTGCCGCATCTCGGCCACCGCGCCGGGAAAGTCGGCCAGCTTGAACAGGCCGCCCTGCAGGTAGGCCGCGCACAGCAGCAGCAGGGCCAGCCAATGCATCCAGCGCGGCAGCCCGGTGGCGCCGGTGGGCGCCTGGGGAACGGAAGTCATCGGTTCAGGCATGGCCGGTCTCCGTTGGCCACGGTCAGAAGGCCCAGCATGAGCAGCCCAGCGCGCCCCAGAACGTGCTCTCGTCGGATGCCGGCACGCCAGCGGTCCAGGCCCTGGCATGCGCATGGCCATGGACGCCGCACGAACTCGCGCACCCGCACGCCGTGTTCAGCGCCAGCTTGCGCGCTTCCGGCCGCGGCTGGTAGCCGCCGACGTGGCGCACCGGCGACCAGTCCGGCATCGGGGGAGGCAGCGCCGGCGACAGCTTGCTGAAGTCGGCGTCGCCGTAGACTACCTTGCCGCCCAGGATGGTCAGCACCGAGGTGATGTCCTGGATCTCGTCGCCGGGCACGCTGAAGTAATCGGCCGACAGCACCGCCAGGTCGGCGAGCTGGCCCGCCTTGATCTGGCCCTTCTTGCCGACTTCCGAGGAGAACCACGTGTTGGCCTCGGTCCACAGCCGCAGCGCGGTTTCGCGGTCGAGCAGGTTGGCCTGCGGGTACATCGCCATGCCGCCCACGGTCTTGCCGGTGGTGAGCCAGTACAGCGACACCCACGGGTTGTACGAGGCCACGCGCGTGGCATCGGTGCCGGCGCCGACCTTGACGCCTTTTTCCAGCATCTTCTTTACCGGCGGCGTGGCTTCGGCGGCGCGCGCGCCATAGCGCTCGACGAAGTATTCGCCCTGGTAGGCCATGCGGTGCTGCACGGCGATGCCGCCGCCAAGCGCGGCGATGCGGTCGATATTGCGCTCGGAAATGGTCTCGGCGTGGTCGAAGAACCAGTTCAGGCCGTTGAACGGGATGTCCTTCGCGACCTTTTCATAGACATCGAGCGCACGGGAGATGGTCTGGTCGTAGGTGGCATGCAGCCGCCACGGCCAGCGCTTTTCCGCGAGCAGGCGGATCACCGGCTCCAGGTCGGCCTCCATCGACGGCACCATGTCGGGGCGCTCGACGCGGAAGTCCTCGAAGTCGGCCGCGGTGTAGACCAGCATTTCGCCGGCGCCATTGTGGCGGTAGAGGTCGTCGCCCTGGCCCGGCTTGACCTTGGCGGTCCAGGTCTTGAAGTCGTTCAGTTCTTCCTTGGGCTTTTGCGTGAACAGGTTGTACGCCAGCCGCACCGTCAGCTGCCCGTCCTTGTGCAGCTCTTCGATGATGCTGTAGTCCTCCGGGTAGTTCTGGTACCCGCCGCCGGCATCGATCACGCCGGTCACGCCCAGCCGGTTGACCTCGCGCATGAAATGGCGCGTCGAGTTCTTCTGGTATTCGGGCGGCAGCTTGGGGCCCTTGGCCAGCGTCGCGTACAGGATGGTGGCGTTGGGCTTGGCGAGCAGCAGGCCCGTGGGATTGCCGCGCGCATCGCGCACGATCTCGCCGCCGGGCGGGTTGGGCGTGTCCCTGGTATAGCCGACCGCGCGCAGCGCCGCGCCGTTGAGGATGGCGCGGTCGTACAGGTGCAGGATGAATACGGGGGTATCGGGCGCCACCGCGTTCAGTTCGTCGATGGTCGGCAGCCGCTTCTCGGCGAACTGGTGCTCGGTGAAGCCGCCGACCACGCGCACCCATTGCGGCGCCGGCGTGCGCGCGACCTGGTCCTTGAGCATGCGCATGGCATCGGCCAGCGAGCGCACGCCGTCCCAGCGCAGCTCCATGTTGTAGTTCAGGCCGCCGCGGATGATGTGCATGTGGCTGTCGATCAGCCCGGGGATGGCCCGCCGGCCGTTCAGGTCCACGATCTGCGTCTGCGCGCTGGCCAGCTTCATGACGTCCTGGCGCGTGCCGACGGCCACAAAGCGCCCGTCGCGGATAGCCACGGCGTCTGCCTGCGGGTTGGATTTGTCGAGCGTGGTGAACTTGCCGTTGACGAGGATGAGGCTGGGTGCGGTGCTGGGCTGCATGCCGAAGATCTCCGGGGAAACGGCCGCGCCGAGCGCGGCCGCGGTGCCAATGAACTGCCGGCGGGTAAAACGGCCTCGCGACATCGAACTCAGCCCTTCAGGAAGGCGAGCAGGTCGGCATTGACCTGGTCGGCGTTGACCACGCACATGCCGTGCGAGGCGCCGGGGTAGACCTTGAGCGTCGCGCCCTTGACCAGCTCGGCGGCGCGCCGGGCCGAGGCGTCGATCGGCACGATCTGGTCGTCGTCGCCGTGCAGGATCAGCGTGGGCACGTCGATCTTCTTCAGGTCCTCGGTGTAGTCGACCTCGGAGAACTCGCGGATGCAGGCGTATTGCCCGACGATGCCGCCGGCCATGCCTTGCGCCCAGAAGGCATCGATCGTGCCCTGCGAGACCTTGGCGCCCGGACGGTTGAAGCCGAAGAACGGCACCGCCAGGTCCTGGTAGAACTGCGAGCGGTTCTCGGCCACGCCCTTGCGGATGCCGTCGAACACGTCCAGCGGGAGCCCACCGGGGTTGGCGTCGGTCTTCAGCATCAGCGGCGGCACCGCGCCGATCAGCACCGCCTTGGCCACGCGTTTGGTGCCGTGACGGCCGATGTAGTGCGCCACCTCGCCACCGCCGGTGGAGTGCCCGACCAGCACCGCGTCGCGCAGGTCCAGCGCTTCGATCAGCGCGGCGAGGTCGTCCGCATAGGTGTCCATGTCGTTGCCCTGCGCGGGCTGGTCCGAGCGGCCGTGGCCGCGGCGGTCATGGGCAATCACGCGGAAGCCCTGGCGCGCGAGAAACAGCATCTGCGTGTCCCATGCATCGGCATGCAGCGGCCAGCCATGCGAGAACACGACCGGCTGGCCCGCGCCCCAGTCCTTGTAGAAGATGCGGGTACCGTCTTGGGTGGTGATGGTTTTCATCGATCAGGCCCTCCAGGAAGTGGAAGAAGGCACCTTGCCGGTGCCTGGGAAGCAGGCTTGCGCGCCGGCCGTCGTGGGCGCGCGCAAGCGGGCATCGGGGGATGCCGGGATCAGCGCGCCGGCACCGGCGCCACCGACTCGTGCGGCGTGGCGGTGCGCTGCGGCGCCTTGTGCACCATGGTGTAAGCGTAGTCGACGCCCATGCCGTAGGCGCCGGAATGTTCCTTGACCAGTTTCATCACGGCGTCATACGTGTCGCGGTGCGCCCAGTCGCGCTGCCATTCCAGCAGCACCTGTTGCCAGGTCACCGGCACCGCGCCGGCCTGGACCATGCGCTGCATGGCGTAGTCGTGGGCTTCCTTGCTGGTGCCGCCGGAGGCATCGGCCACCATGTAGATCTCGTAGTTGCCCTCCAGCATCGCGCACAGCGCGAAGGTGGTGTTGCAGACCTCGGTCCACAGGCCGGCGACGATCACCTTGTTGCGGCCGTTGGCCTTGAGCGCGTCGCGGACCTTCTGGTCGTCCCACGAGTTCATCGAGGTGCGCTCCAGCGTCTTCTGCCCGGGGAACACGTCGAGCAGCTCGGGATAGGTGTAGCCGGAGAACGATTCGCTTTCGACCGTGGTGATGGTGGTCGGGATATTGAAGATCTTTGCGGCCTTGGCCAGGCCGACGACGTTGTTCTTCATGGCCTGTCGGTCCATCGACTGCACCCCGAAGGCCATCTGCGGCTGGTGGTCGATGATGATCAGCTGGCTGTTTTGCGGGGTCAGGACTTCGAGCTTCGGGTTAGACATGGTGTCGATCCTCGGGGCAAGGGGTTTGAGCAGGCGTAGGCGGGAGGTGGCCGCCGGCAGACGGCACGGCAGCGCGGCCCGGATAACAAGACTAGACTGTAGGCGCAGCCATCGCCATTGCATGAAGGTATTAGTCGGCCGGGCGGCGCTTGCACAGGAAGCGGGCGAGCGGTCCGGCGCCGGTGCGCGCGGGACTAACACCATGGTATGAGTGACCCGTGCATCTCACCTGGGCTCAAGGCGGTCCATTGCCGATGACGGCCCGCGGTTATAATCCGCTGCTCGTGCGGCCTCGCACGCGTGGACTGGAGATCAGACCGTGACATCCCAAAGCCTGGAGCCTGCCGAAGACAGTGCCTGCGATGACGCGACCGTACTGGTCGTCGACGACGATGCCGGCGTGCGCCATGCGCTCAGCAACCTGTTCCGCTCGGTCGGCCTGGGCGCGGTGCTGTTCGAGTCCGCCGCGGAGCTGCTTGCCTTTCCATTGCCGAATACGCCGTGCTGCCTGGTGCTCGACGTCAGGCTGCGCGGCCCCAGCGGCCTGGACCTGCAGGGCCGGCTGGCCCGCATGGGCGTGCCGCTGCCCATCATCTTCATGACTGGCTACGGCGACATTGCGATGAGCGTGGCCGCGATGAAAGCGGGCGCAGTGGACTTCATTCCCAAGCCGTACCGCGAACAGGACCTGCTCGACGCGGTGGGCGCTGCGCTGGCCAAGGACCGCCTGCGTCGCGAAGGCGCGCGCAAGTCAGACGGATTGCGCGCCAGCTACGAAACCCTTTCGCCGCGCGAGGCCGAGGTCATGGGGCTGGCGGTGTCCGGCCTGCTGAACAAGCAGATCGCGGCCGAGATCGGCATCAGCGAGGTTACGGTCAAGATCCATCGCGGGCAGGCCATGCGCAAGATGAAGGCGCGCACCTTTGCTGAACTGGTGCTGATGGCACAGCAGCTCGGCCTCTGCCAGGCCGGCCAGTGACGGACAAGCCGGCGTTGCGGGCACCGGCGCGCCTGGTCGGGCGCGCCCGCGAGATGGCGCTGCTGACCAACGCGCTGGGCCGCGTGTGCCAGGGCGGCAAATCCGAGCTGGTGCTGATTGCCGGCGCCGCCGGCACCGGCAAGTCCGCGCTGGCCAACGCCTTCTCGCTCCAGGCCGCCGCGCAGACCGGCGCCCGCATTGCCGCCGGCAAGAGCGACCAGCTCCAGCTCGAGATTCCGTATGCGCCTGTGGCGCAGGCCATCCACGCGCTTGCGCTCGGCTTGCTGGACGCGCCGCCGGCCACGATTGCGCCAATGCGCGAACGCTGGCTCGGCGCGTTGGCGGGGCAGGGCAAGGCGGTGGCCGAACTCGTGCCCGAGGTCGAGCAGGTGCTGGGCCGCACGGCGCCGCTGGCCAACGTGCCCGCGCAGCAGGCACAGGCCCGCGCGCAGGCCGCGCTGCTGGCAACCTTTGCCGCCTTTGCCGCGCCGGGCATGCCACTGGTCCTGTTCCTCGATGACCTGCAGTGGGCCGATGCATTTACCATTGCGCTGCTGGAGACCTTCACCCTGCAGCCTCCCGGCGGCATCCTGCTGATCGCCGCGTACCGGGACCACGGCCAGGATGTCGAGCAACGCTTCTCGTGGCTGCTGCATGCGAACCGCGCGCTGGCGGTCACGCGCATCGCCGTCAGGCCTCTGGTACCCGATGACCTGGCCGAGCTGGTCGGCGCCGCGCTCGACGAGCCGCCCGCGCGTATCGCGGCGCTGGCGCACGCAGTGCACGACAGGACCGCGGGCAATCCGTTCTTTTCCTACCAGTTGCTGCGCACGCTGGTCGACGACGGTGTACTGACCAGGCAGGCCGGCGGCACTGGCTGGGACTGGCATGCCGCCGAGGTCGACGACCAGCATTACACCAGCAACGTCGTCGACCTGATGATCCGGCGCTTTGCCAGGCTGCCGCGCGCCGGAACCGAACTGCTGCAACAGCTCGCCTGCGTCGGACTGCGCGGCGATGCCGGCCTGCTGGCCCGCGTGGCCGACGTCAGCGCCGCACAGCTGGCCAGCCGGCTGCAACCGTTCGTCGAGGCCGGCTTGCTGGTGCAGGCGCCGTGCGGCTACGCGTTCCAGCATGACCGCGTGCTTGAATCCGCGTACTCGATGATCGAGCCGCACGCGCGTCCCGCCGAGCACGCACGCATCGCGCAGATCATGATCGGACACTGGCGCGGCGCGCTGGCGGACCATGCGTTCGAGATCTGCAACCAGATCGAGCGCGTGGCCGTCCGTGCGAGCCAGGCGTTGCCGATGCCGCAGCGCGTCGCCTTCGTCGAGGTGCTGCTGGTGGGGGGGCGGCGCGCCTGGCGCTCCGGCGCGATCGGCCAGGCGCTGCACTACATGGACACGGCACAGGCGCTGATGCGGCCGGACTGGTGGGATGCGCACTACGCGCAGGCTTACGCCGTCGACCTGCTGCGTTGCGAATGCCTGCTGGCACAGGCCCGGCTCGATGCCGCCTCGGACGGGATCGACGCGCTGCTGGCGCGCGCACAAAACGCGCTCGACCAGGCCGCCGTGTACCGTCTCCGCGCCAGCCTGCAGACCGTGCGCTCGGACTACGAAGGCGCGATCAACGCTGCCTTGGCCGGGTTGGCGCTGCTCGATGTACACCTGGAGCGCGCGCCTTCCGCGCAGCGCATGCGCGACGCCTGTGACGCCGTGCGCGCCGCGCTGGGCACGCGCCCGATCGCCAGCCTGGCGTCATTGCCCGCCACCGGAGACGCGCGCATCCATGCCGTGATGGGGCTGCTCTCCACGCTGATTTCTTCGCTGTTCGTGCGCGATGGCATCAGCTTCCTGCACGTGGCCAAGATGGTCGAGCTGACCCTCGACCATGGCGCCACGCCGGAGTCTCCGTACGGCCTGTCATGGTTTGGCGTGTTTATCGCCAGCCTGTACGAGAAGTACGAGGACGGGCTGGCGTACGGGCAGGCCGCGATGGCGCTGATCGACCACCATGGCTATGAAGCGGGACGCATCGCCACCCTGGTCGCGGTGGACCAGGTCAGCGCGTGGACGCGTCCGCTGTCGTATGCGCTGAGCCACGCGCAGCAAGCCGTGACCCTGGGGCGCGCCTCCGGCGACATCGGCATGGCCTGCTATGCCTGTAACCATATCGCGTCCGACCTGCTGGTCATGGGCGAGCAGCTGTGCCTGGTGGCGGAAGAGATCGCGCGCGGCCTGGCGCTGACGCGCCAGGTCCAGTACCGGGACATCGAACTGATCCTGCATTCGCAGCTGCATCTCGTGCAGCGGCTGCGCGTGGGCGACGAAGGCGGCAAGGGTGGCAAGGGCGGCAAGGGCGGCGAGGACGGCGAAAGCAGCGGGTGGCATGAGGAAGCCGCACACTGCGGGACCGCCGCGCAACGGCTGGCACGCAGCAACTCGCTGCCGACCCGCTTCTGGATCTACCTGTACGACGGCATGGCCGCGGTGTTCCTGGGGCAGTGGGCGCAAGCGGTGCACAGCCTGCGCCACGCCGAGACGCTGATCTGGTCCGCGCCGGCGCATATCAACGTGGCCGACTGCCGCCTGTTCCTCAGCATTGCGCTGGCGCACGCGCAGGCACCGCAGGCCGCCGCCGACATCGCTGCCCACCGCGCCTGCTTCGCGCGCTGGGCAGCGCTCAACCCGCTGACGTTCCGCAACAAGCTGTTGCTGGCCGATGCCGCGCTGGCGCAGGCGGATGGCGATCCGCTGCGCGCGCTGGCCTGTTACGAGCAGTCGGCCGAGGCGGCAGCGGCGGCCGGCTTCGTGCATGAGCAGGCGCTGGCCCACGAACTGGCCGGCATGCTGTGCGCCCGGCACGGCCTGCATACGGCTGCCCGGCAGCACCTGGCTGTGGCGCGCGCGTGCTACCAGCGCTGGGGCGCCGAACACAAGGCGACGCTGCTGGCCGTCCAATATCCGCAACTCGATGCGCCTGCTGCCGGCGACACGCCGGCGCCGCCCACGCCCCCCACGTCGCCGGTAGCCGGCTGGGAACTCGGCAGGCAGGCGGCGCGTGCCTTGTCCAGCGAGATCGTGATGGATCGGCTGGTCGAGAGCCTGCTGAGCACTGTGATCCTGCATGCTGGTGCCCGCTACGGCCTGCTGGTGCTGATGCGGGACGGCGCGCCCATGATCGAAGCGTCGGGCCGCGTGCTCGACGGCAAGGTGACGGTGGCACTTGGCTCGGCGCCGCCCACCGAGCACGCGCTGCCGCTGGCGGTGCTCAGCAGCGTGCTGCGCACGCGCCAGACGCTGGTGCTCGCCGACGCCATGGTAGACGCGCCGTCGATCCGCACCAGGGCCGCCATCGACAGCGGGGTGCGCTCGGTGCTGTGCCTGCCGCTGGTGCGCGGACACAGCCTGATCGGCGCGGTTTACCTGGAGAACAACAACGCCCCGGGCGTGTTCGGCGCGAACCACGTTGCCGAACTGGAAATGCTGGCGCCGCAGGTCGCGATCTCGCTGGAAACGGCGCGCCTGTATGAGCAGCTGATCGGCGAGAACAACCGTCGGGTGGCCGCCGAGATCAGCCTGCGCGATGCGCGCGCCGAGCTGGCCCGCACCTCGCACCTGACCGTGATGGGCACGCTGGCGGCGTCGATCGGCCATGAAGTCAACCAGCCGCTGACTGCCATTGTCGCGACCGTCGATGCCAGCGCGCGCTGGCTGCAGCGGCCGCAGCCGGAACTCGGCGAGGCGCTGGAGGGCCTTGCCTTTATCCGCCAGCATGCGCTGCGCGCCGCCGACATCGTGCGTGCGCTGCGCTCGCTGGCGCGGCAGGCCCCCGCGGCGCTCGCGCCGCTTTCGCCGGACGAGGTGCTGCGCGAGGTGCTGGTGATGGTGCGGCCCGAACTGGACGCGCACAACGTCAGGATCGTGACCCGGCTGGCTGCCGGCGCCACGCAGGTCGAGGCGGACCGCGTGCAGCTCCAGCAAGTAGTGCTCAACCTGGTCACCAATGCGCTCGACGCCATGGCCGACACGCCGGTCGAGCAGCGTGAGCTGCTGGTGGCTTCATACCGCGAGCAGCAGGAGCAGGAGATGGTGGTGGTCAGCGTGCAGGATCGCGGGACCGGCATTGGCGAAGACGTGCTGCCGCGGATCTTCGACGCCTTTTTCACCACCAAGGGCGACGGCATGGGGATGGGGCTTGCGATCTGCCGCTCGATCGTCGAGGCACACGGCGGCACGCTGGTAGCCAGGCGCCGCCGCGGCGGCGGCAGCGAGTTCATGTTCCGGCTGCCGGTGCTCCACCCGTCGGCACCGGCAGGGCCGGCGGCAGCGCACGAGCCCTGAACCCCTGAGGGCCCGTGCACCGCGGGCTCAGCGCTCCTGCCCCTGGCGCAGCCGAGGCGCCACCGCGCACGCCACCAGCAGCAGTACGGCCATGATCACCAGCCCGTTGCGCGTGCTGCCGGTCGCCTGCTCGATCAGCCCCATCGTCGACGGCCCGATAAAGCCGCCGACCAGGCCGCAGGTATTGATCAGCGCCAGCCCGCCCGCCAGCGCCACGCCCGTCAGCCGCGACGACGGGAACAGGAACACGATCGACTGCACCACAAAGAACATCAGCGCCGTCATCGAGAAGCCGACCAGTGCCAGCACCGGGCCCGCGAACGCGGCAACCAGCAGGCCGGCCGCCATCACGGCCAGGCCCAGGCACAGCAGGCGGCGTCCGCGCTGCGGGGTGTTGGCATGCCGCGGCAGCCAGGCGGCGCCGATGGCTGCGGCAATCCAGGGCAGCGAGTTGAGCAGCCCGATCTCCAGCGGCGTGAGCTTGCCGTACGTGCCGATAATGCCCGGCAGGAAGAAGATCACCGTGTAGATCGCGATCTGGTGGCAGAAGTAGATGAAGATCGCCAGCCAGACCTGCGGATCGCGGATGGCACCCAGGAACGAGTGGCCGCCCGTGCCGGCGCTGCCGTCGGCGGCTTCCGCGGCCAGTTGTCGGCGGACCTGCTGCGCCTGCGCCGTCGTCAGCCACGGCGCGCTTTCCGGGCCGTCGGGAAGCTTCTTCCACACCACCGCGGCCAGGAACACGGCCGGCAGGCCTTCCAGCACGAACATCCATTGCCATCCCTTGAAGCCCCAGATGCCTTCCATGCCCAGCAGTGCGCCGCCGAGCGGACCACTGACGATGTTGGCGATGCAGACGCCCAGCAGGAAATAGCCGACCGCCCGCGCACGGTCCTCGCGGCCGAACCAGTAGGTCAGGTACAGCATCACGCCGGGGAACAGGCCCGCTTCGGCCGCGCCGAGCAGCACGCGCATGATGTAGAAGGACGTTTCGCCCTGGACAAAGGCCATCGCCGCGGACAGCAGGCCCCACGTCACCATGATGCGGGTGATCCAGAAGCGCGCCCCGACCCGATGCATGATCAGGTTGCTCGGGACTTCGAGCAGTGCATAGCTGAGGAAGAACAGGCCCGCGCCGAGGCCGTAGGCGGCCGCCGAGATGTTCAGGTCGACGGCGATATGGGTCTTGGCCAGCGCAATGTTGGTGCGATCGAGAAAGCTGATCACATACGACAGCACCAGCAGGGGCATGAGCTTGCGGAACAGCAGCCCGGTCAGCGGGCGGTCTGTCGGCGCGGCCAGCGATGGCGCGCCGGGGGCGGGTACGGTCTGCATGAACGTGGTCTCCGTTGGGCGGATACGGCGCTGCGCCTCGCGGGTCGCGCGGCTGCCGTTCTGCCTGGTTGATGTCTTCGGTGCCCGCCAGTGGATGGCGGGTGTCGATGGTGGCCGTAGCCTGCCTGCTGCGGCCCCGCCGGCGTTCAGAACGCGGTGCCTGCCGCGCCCTTGAGGTCGAGGATGTCGCGGGCTTCGTCCGGGGTGGCCACGTCGATGTTCAGCGCTTCCAGCACGGTGCGGATGCGCGTGACCTGCTCCGCGCTCGATGCCGCCAGCTGGCCCGGGCCGATCCACAGGGAGTCTTCCAGGCCGACGCGTACATTGGCCCCCATCGCCGCGCCGATCGTTGCCAGCGGGATCTGGCTGCGGCCGGCACCGAGGATCGACCAGCGGAACTGGTCGCCGAACAGGCGCTGCGCGGTGCGGTGCATATGCATCAGGTCTTCGGGATCGGGGCCGATGCCGCCCAGGATGCCGAACACGGACTGGATGAACACGGGGCCCTTGACCAGGCCGCGGTCGAAGAAGTGCCGCAGATTGTACAGGTGGCTGATGTCATAGCACTCGAACTCGAAGCGCGTGCCGTTGGCATTGCCGATGCGCAGGATGTTCTCGATATCCTGGTAGGTGTTCTTGAAGATCAGGTTGCGGCTGTTCTCCAGGTGTTCGCGTTCCCAGTCGTGGCGGAAGTCCCTGAAGCGCTCCAGCATCGGGAACAGGCCGAAATTCATCGAGCCCATGTTGAGCGAGGCCAGCTCCGGCTTGAAGGTCGTGGCCGGCAGCATGCGTTCTTCCACCGTCATGTGCGGGCTGCCGCCGGTGGTGATGTTGATCACCGCATTGGTCTCGGCGCTGATCTTTGCCAGGAAGGGGCGGAACAGCTCGGGATCCTGCGACGGGCGCCCGTCCTTGGGATCGCGCGCATGCAGATGCAGGATGGCGGCGCCGGCGCGCGCGGCGTCGATGGCCGCCTGCGCGATTTCGTCGGCGGTCACCGGCAGGTGCGGCGACATGCTCGGGGTGTGGATGGCGCCGGTCGGCGCGCAGGTGATGATGGCTTTGGCTCGTTTGGCCATGGTGGTTCCCTGGTCTGGCGTTGTTCGGAAATGCAGGCAGCCCGTGCAGGGCAGGGCGCCTTAGCTGAGGGCCTGGGTCAGTCCGTCGACGACCAGTTCCTGGCCGTGTACGTTCGCCGCCTGGTCGCTGCACGCGAAGCGCACCATGTTGGCGATATCGCGCATCGTCACCATGCGGCCCAGCGCCGCCTGCGACGTGTAGTTGCGCGTGACTTCGTCGAGCGGCTTGCCGAGCGATTCCGCCTTGGCTGAAATCACCGCGCGGATGCGCGGGCCGTCGACCGCACCGGGCAGCACCGTGTTGACCCGGATGCCATCCGCGCCCAGCTCCAGCGCCAGCGACTTGGTAAAGCCCACCACGGCCCATTTCGACGCGGAGTAGGCGCTGCGGCCCGGCATGCCGAGATGGCCGGCCGCCGAGGACAGGTTGACGATCGCCGGCGCGTGCCCCTTGCGCAGGCGTGGCACCGCGGCGCGGGTGCACAGGAACTGGCCGGTGATGTTGACGGCGAGGCAGCGCTCCCAGTCGGCCAGCGACAGCGTTTCGACGCCGCCGGTCGGGCCGGCCACGCCGGCGTTGTTGACCAGCACATCGAGGCCGCCCAGCCCCGCATCGATCGCCCGGAACAGCGCTTCGACATCGTCCTCGCGGGACACATCGGCCCTGACCGCCAGCACGCCGGGCAGTTCCGCCGCAATCCGCTCCAGGCTCGCGCCCGACACATCACATACCGCGACGCGGGCACCGGCTTCGACGAAGGCCCGCGTGACCTCCAGGCCGATTCCATCCGCCCCGGCGGTCACCAGTACGCGCTTGCCCGCCAGCGATTCATCCTTCCACATGTATCCGCTCTCCTTGCTTCCAGTGCTTACAAGTCCATGCGACAGGCCAGTGCCTGCCTTCGGAAGCAAGATTAAAACTGTGATCACAGATCGCATATAGCGGATTACCCTATGTGGTATGCTTCGCCGCATGCCCCTGAACGAACTCGTAACGCCGCTGACCCGCCAGACGCTGAGCCGCGATGTCTACACACAGCTGCGCGAGCTGCTGATTACTGGCCAGATGATGCCGGGGGAGCAGATTTCGCTGCGCAATATCGCGGCAGCGCTGGGCGTGAGCGTGATGCCGGTGCGCGAGGCGGTCCACCGCCTGGTCGCCGAGCAGGCGCTGGAACTGACGCCCAACCGGGCGCTGCGCGTGCCGCGGATGAGCGTCAGCCAGTTCGAGGAAATCACCAAGATCCGGATCCAGCTGGAGGGGCTGGCGACGGCCACCGCCGCCGAGCGCATCACCGATGCCGAACTGGCGCGGGTCGAGTCGCTGCGCAGCCGGTTTGCGGCGGAGATGTCGAAGGATCGGCCCGACGGCGCCGCGGTCATCGCCGCCAACCAGGCGTTCCACTTTGCCGTCTATGCGGCGGCAAGGATGCCGATCCTGCTGCAGATGATCGAGTCGCAGTGGCTGCGCATCGGGCCGATCCTCAACCACGACCTGCGTTCCGGATCGCGCCGCGTGGATGAGCGCGTCGCCGTCAAGCATCACGACAAGCTGGTCGAGGCCCTGCGCGGGCACGACAGCGAAGCGGCCTGCGCGGCGCTGCGCGGCGATATCGAGAGCGCGGCGGCCTACATCGTGTCGGCGGGCGTGCTGGTCAATGCGGACGGTATCGGGCCTGCCGCGGCCATGCTGGCGCCGGTGCAGCGGGCGGCCAGGGCGCGGCCGAAGGCGGCTTCGTAGTCGTCCTGATCGCTTCAACAATACGGTACGTGCGGCAAAGCGGGAACATCCCAATATCTCTCGCGCTATACCCGCACCTATAATCCCTGGCACCGTATCTTCGAAAAACCGGTTCGCCCATCCGCGTAGCCGGACCGCTCATGCTCACGGACCAGTCGGAAGCCAGGCAGACCCGCCGTTATGTCGAAAAGCGCGAAGGCATCCTCGATGCCGCCGCGGCGCTGTTCAACCGCAAGGGCGTGCGCGGCACGACGCTGTCGGACGTCGGCCAGCTGGTGGGGCTGAACACCAACAGCATCACGTACTACTTCCGCAAGAAAGAAGACCTGGTGCTGGCCTGCCTGATGCGCACCATCGAGGAAATGCGCGGCCTGGCCGGCGCGGCTTCGCGGCACGGCAGCGCCGGCGAGCGCGTTGCCGCCTTCATCGCGCTGTTTGTCGCGCGGCTGGCGCGCACCGCGGCAGGCGAGCGGCCCGAGCTGATGAGTTTCCGCGAGATCCGCGCGCTGCCGGCCAGCCATGCCGACGTGGCGTTCTCCGCCTACAACGACATGTTCCGGCAGATCCGCGGGCTGCTGCGGGATGCCCCGCCCGCCGATCCGGCACAGAACCCGGCACAGCGCAGCGCGCTGAGCGCGCGGGCCCACCTGCTGCTGTCGCTGACCAGCGGCGCGATGAGTTGGATCGAACGCTACGAACCCGCGGACTATCCCAAGGTCGCGCAGACGCTGGCGGACATCGTGCTAAACGGCATTGCCGCGCCCGGCACCGCATGGCAGCCGGATCTGGATGTCGAAGCGCTGCTGCCCACGCTGGGCCAGCCGGAAACGACGCAGCAGGCATTCCTGCGCGCCGCCACCGAGCTGCTGAACGAGCAGGGCTACCGTGGCGCCTCGGCGGACCGGATCTCGGCACGGCTGAACCTGACCAAGGGCGCGTTCTACCATCACAACGAGAACAAGGACGACCTGATCTCCGCCTGCTTCGACCGCATGTCGGCGGTGATCCGCGATACCCAGACGCTGGCCGACGAGATGCCAGGCACCGGCTGGGACAAGCTGTGCGCGGTGTCGCGCGCGCTGGTGCATTACCAGTTCTCCAGCCAGGGGCCACTGCTGCGGCTGACCATCTACGGGGCGCTGCCGGAAGAGATGCGCGTCGCCAAGATGCAGGACATGGCGCGGCTGTCGACGCGCTTTGTCCGCTTCCTGGTGCAAGGCATGCAGGACGGTTCGATCCGGCCGCTGGACCAGTCGATCGCCGCGCTGCAGGTGCACGGCATGATCAACGCCGCGGTCGAGCTGCGCCGCTGGGTCCGCGACGCCACCTCTGACAACGCCGCCGAGCTGTTCGTGCGGCCCATGATGATGGGCCTGCTGCGCTGAGCCGTGTTTGTCGCCTGCCTGCTGTCAGCCGTACAGATGGCAGGCCACCATCTGCCCGTCGCCGTGGTCGCGCAGCACCGGGTCGGCGCTGCGACACTGCGGCATTGCCGAAGGGCAGCGCGTATGGAAGCGGCAGCCCGAAGGCGGATGCATCGGGCTGGGGACTTCGCCCTGCAGCACGATGCGCTGGCGCTGGCGTTCGGCGCGCACGTCGGCCACCGGCACCGCGGACAGCAGCGCGCGTGTGTACGGATGGCGCGGCTCGGCGTAGAGCTGGTGCCGGGTCGCGATCTCGACGATGCGCCCCAGGTACATCACCGCGATGCGGTCGCTGATATGGCGCACCACAGCCAGGTCATGGGCGATGAACAGGTAGGACAGGCCCAGGCTGCGCTGCAGCGCCATGAACACATTGACTACCTGCGCCTGGATCGACACGTCCAGCGCCGACACCGGCTCGTCGCAGACGATCAGGCTCGGTTTCAACGCCAGCGCACGCGCGATGCCGATGCGCTGCCGCTGGCCGCCCGAGAATTCGTGCGGGTAGCGGTCGGCCATGTAGGGCAGCAGGCCGACCATGTCGAGCAGCTCGGCCACGCGCGCCTGCAGCGCGGTACGGTCGCCGGCCAGGCCATGCACCTGCAGCGGCTCGGCAATGATGTCGCGCACCTTCATGCGCGGGTTCAGCGACGCGAACGGATCCTGGTAGACCATCTGCACGCTGCGGCGGAAGCGTTTTTCGCGCGCGCCGCTGAAGCCGGCCAGGTCCTCGCCGTCGAAGGCGATCCGTCCCGCGCTGGCGGGCAGCATCTTCATGATGGCCAGCCCGGTGGTGGACTTGCCGCAGCCGCTTTCGCCCACCAGCCCCAGCGTCTCGCCGCGGCGCAGCGTGAACGAGACGCCGTCGACCGCCTTGACCGAGCCGACCTGGCGCTTGAGCAGCACGCCGCGCGTCACGGGGAAATGGACTTTCAGGTCTTCGACCTTCAGGATCACGTCGTCAGACTGGAGCGGTTGGCGCGATTGAGAATTGGCCGGGGCCTCGGCGCTTGCGCTGCCATGCGTGCAATCCGTGCGTTCGGCGCGCTCAGGCGCCGCGACGCTGCGCGCCAGGGGCGTGTCAATGTGCGTCATGGAGGAAGCAAGCCTTGAGATGTTGGTCGGAAACCGCGCGCAGCTCGGGCGGCGCCTGCCGGCACTGGTCCTGCGCCAGCCGGCAGCGCGGCAGGAAAGCGCAGCCCGGGCCCAGCGCGGTAAGGTCTGGCGGCTGGCCGTCGATCGGCACCAGCGGCTGGCTGGTGTCGCCGTCCAGGCGCGGCACGCACGCCATCAAGCCGCGCGTGTAGGGATGCGCGGGATGGCGGTACAGTTCGTCCGCGGTCGCCGTCTCCACCAGCCGCCCGGCGTACATCACCGCGACGCGGTCGGCATAGCGCGCCACCACGCCAAGGTCGTGCGTGATCAGGATCAGCGCCGTGCCGGCCTGCTGCGCCAGCCCCTTCAGCAGATCCAGGATCTGCGCCTGCACGGTGACATCGAGCGCGGTGGTCGGTTCGTCCGCGATGATCAGCTTCGGCTTGCAGGCCAGCGCCATCGCGATCATCGCGCGCTGCCGCATGCCGCCTGAGAACTGGTGCGGATAGGCATGGACGCGGCTGCGCGGCTCCGGGATCTGCACCTGCGCCAGCAGTTCCGCGGCCTCTTCGTAGGCGTCGCGCCAGGCGCGGCCCTGGTGCACGCGGATCGGCTCGGCGATCTGCTTGCCCACGGTCAGCGCCGGGTTCATCGACGACATCGGCTCCTGGAACACCATCGCGATGCGGTTGCCGCGGATGGCGCGCATGGCCGCCGGCCTGAGCCTGAGCAGATCCTGTCCCTCGAAACGGATCTCGCCGGACTCGATGACGCCGGGTGGCTGCGGGATCAGGCCGAGGATCGACAGCGCGGTCACGCTCTTGCCCGAACCCGACTCGCCGACGATCGCCAGCGTCTCGCCGGCGGCCACGTCGAACGAGACCCGGTCCACCGCGGTGACCACGCCGCGGTCGGTGCGGAAGCGCGTGGTCAGGTTTTTCACCTGCAGGATTGGCTCTGTCATGGTTGCTTTCCTGTCGACAGTGCGGGTTGACGGTGCGGATTGACGTTGCGGAGGTCAGAACCCGAGTTTCTTCTTCATCTCCTGGTCGATCCATGCCCTGGCATAGATGGGCCCGTTGCGCACGGCGCCGGCGCGCAGCTCGCCGTCGTAGTTCTTGACCCACGGCCACCACGCCGTGAACAGGTAGGGCGTGGGCAGCCAGATATACGGGGCTTCGGCCAGGATGTCGCGGGTCATGGCACGCAACGCTTCCTGGCGCTTGCCCAGGTCGCGCATCTGGAAGGCCTGGTTGACGCGGGCATCGAACCTGGGGTCGTTCCATTGCGAGGCGTTCCACACCTGTCCCGCGACGAAGCTCTTGCGGATCGTCGTGGTCGGGTTGGTATGGCCGTTGCTCATCATGTAGCCCGGCGCATTGGTCCTGGTGGTCATCGCCGACAGGAAGGCGCCGTACTCCATCGGCTGGATCTCGATGCGCACGCCGACCTGCTCCAGGTAGGCCCCGATCAGCGGCAGCATTTCCATATGGTCCTGGCTGCAGGCGCAGACCTGCACCTTGAACTTGAAGCCCTTCGGGTAGCCGGCCTCGGCCAGCAGCTTCTTCGCCTTCTCCGGGTTGTAGGTGAAGAGCTCCTTGACCGATTCCGGCATCGCGCTCAGTGGCTCGAAATAGCCGGTGTAGTCCGGGTGCTGCGGATAGGCAAACAGCTCGGCATTGCCGCCGTAGTACTGCTTGACGATTTCCTGCTTGTTCACCGCCATATTCAGGGCGCGGCGCACGCGGATATCGTTGAACGGCCTGGTGTCGACGCGCAGGGCCAGGTACTGCCCGGTGTAGGAGAGCCAGCGTGACCACTTGAGCTGCGGCGCGCTCTTCTTCAGTTCATCGACTGCGGTCCAGCGCACCATTTCCAGCACGTCGAGCTTGCCGGTGCGCAGCATGGTGTTGCGGGTGGCCTCGTCCTTGACGGTGCGCAGTATGACCTTGTCGGCAAAGGGCAGCTTGTAGTCCTTGCCGCCGATCTTCTCGGTGTCCCAGTACTGCGCGTTCTTTGCATATGTGCTGGAATTGCCCTGCACGAACTGGCTCAGCGTGAACGGGCCGGAGCCGGTGACGTTCTTCCAGTTCGCCGCGCCCGCGGTGGCGACCTCCCTGGGCATGATGCCGGAGTAGTAGCCCCAGCCGAAGCGGTAGTCCCATTCCGCATTGAACTCCTTGAAGCGGAACACGACCGTGTGCTTGTCCACGGCCTCGACCTTGCTCAGGTGGTCGAAGTAGGTGGGGATCTTCTTGGCGCTGGCGTTCTGCCGGCTGTAGCTGAACACTACGTCCTCCGCGGTCAGCTCTCGCTCTTCCATCACGCCCGGCTTGGCCGGGAAGCGCACGTTCTTGCGCAGCTTGACTTCGAGCGTGAGCGGATCGGTCCATTTCCAGCTCTCGGCCAGCTCGCCGCGGATGGCATCCTCGGGCAGCCAGGCGTCGGCCTGGAAGGCGTACTTGCCGCCGTTGCGGCGGGCCTTGGACAGATCGGCGGCGAAGAGCTGTTCATAGACCTGGCCGGTGTCGTAGTTCTGCTTCCAGTTCCAGTCGCCCAGGTCCCACGACAAGGCGGAGATGGTAGGGTAGACCGAGCCGACTTCGATGGTGCCGCCATACTTCGGCGCTTCCGCCTGGGCGGCTGCCGTGCCACAGGCGAAGGCCGCGGCCATTGCCGTCGCCGCCATCGCCAGGCAAGCCCGCCTCGTCATCCTGCCGTCCGTCTTCACGCTGCGCACCATCGTCTGCTCCTTTGGGGATCATGATGTGCCGGCTCGATACCCGATACGCCGGCGGCTCGTCAATCTGCTGTTCTCAGCGGCTGCCCCGCATGCGCGGGTCGAGCAGGTCGCGCAGGGCGTCGCCATACACGTTGATCGCATAGACCACGATCGTCAGGCAGACGCCAGGCGCCAGCGCCAGCCAGGGGCCCTGGAACATGAACGTGCGTCCGTCACCGGACAGCATGCCGCCCCAGGTCGGCGCCGGCGGCGGCACGCCGAGGCCGAGGAAGGACAGGCCGGACTCCGCCAGGATTGCGGTCCCCACGCGCGTGGTGAACAGCACGATCACCGGCGGCAGCACATTGGGCAGGATATGGCGCCACAGGATGCGGCCGGTCGAAGCGCCCATCGACTGCGCCGCATGCACGTACATGTTCTCGCGCACCGACACCACCGCGCTGCGCACGATGCGCGAGCCACCGATGCCGAGCAGCAGGCCGAGCGTGCAGACGATCTGCCAGCTGCCCGGGCCGAGCACCGACACCACCACGATCAGGATCACCAGGTCGGGAAAGCTCATCCACGCGTCCACCATGCGCTGCACCACCAGGTCGAACTTGCCGCCCAGGTAGCCGGTCAGGATGCCCAGCACCAGCGAGATTGCCGTGGCCAGCGTCGCCGCCGCCAGCCCGATCACCACCGACAGCCGGGCGCCGTACAGGCAGCGCGAGAACATGTCGCGGCCGAGGTTGTCAGTGCCGAACGGATGCGCCCACGAGGGCGGCTGCAGCCGCGCCATCATGTTGATCTGGTTCATGCCATATGGCGCCAGCAGGTCGGCGAACACGCCGCAGAACAGGAACACCGCGCAGATCACCGCGCCGGCGGCGCCCAGCGGCTTGTCGCGGAACAGCCGCCGCAGCAGCGCAAAGCGGGGCTGTCGTTGCCGGGCGGAGCGGGGCGGGGCGCCAGGCAGCGTGCCAGGCAGGGTGGCGGAAGCGGCTTGCGGATCGACGGTCGGGGGTGCCATCAGCGGTGCCTCACTTTGGGGTCGAACAGGCCGTAGCTCAGGTCGACGAGCAGGTTGATCAGCATCACCGCGACGCCGACCACGAGGAAGACGCCGGTGATCAGCGGATAGTCGCGCTGGTGCACGGCATCAAGCAGCAGCAAGCCCATGCCCGGCACGACGAAGATCTGCTCGATCACCACGGCGCCGCCGATCAGCAGGGGCGCCTGCAGGCCGATCAGCGTCACCACCGGGATCAGCGCATTGCGCAGCGCGTGCCGCAGGATCACCAGGGGCTCGTTCAGGCCCTTGGCCCAGGCGGTGCGGATATAGTCCTGGCGCAGCACCTCCAGCATCATGGTCCGCGTCATGCGCATGGTGATCGCCGACAGCGCCATGCCCAGCACGATGGCCGGCACCAGCATCTGCCTGACATGCTGCACCGGGTCTTCCAGGAAGGGGACGTAGCGCACTTCCGGCGACCAGCCCCACCATACCGACGGGAACACCATCACCATCGTGCCCAGCCAGAAGCTGGGCACCGCCAGCATCAGGATCGAGAAGGAACGCGCCACATAGTCGGCCGCCGTGTCCTGGCGGATCGCCGACAGCACGCCGATCGGCAGCGCCACCGTCAGCGCCACGGCGAGCGCCAGCACGCCCAGCGAGAAGGTCGCGGGGATGCGCGCCATCACCATCCTCAGCACCGGCTCGCCTTGCCACAGCGACTGGCCCAGGTCGCCATGCAGCACGATATTGCCGACCCAGTGCAGGTACTGCTCCCACATCGGGCGGTCGAGGCCGAGCGCGCGGACCAGGTCTTCGCGGGTGCGGGTATCGGCGCTGATGTCGTTCTGGCTCAGCATCAGGTCGACCACGTCGCCCGGCACCAGCCGCACGATGGCGAACACGATGATGCTGGCGAAGACCAGCGTCGGCAGCAGCGCCAGCAGGCGGCGCAAGACATAGGCGCTCATTGCAGGCCTCCGTGCGGAGGCCGGCAATGCTGCCTGACGCCAGCCGTTGCGGTCGCTATCGGGAATACGGGTGCCCAGGGACTTGCCGACATGCTGCCTCCTTGCTGGCGGTCGGACCGGTGCGGGCGCATGGCGCCGCAACCGGGGCATCCGTTGTCGCCTCGGTGTTGCGTGATGTCCTGCAGGCCCCTGCGGATGGGGCCGCCTGTCTCAATCGCTCAGTCGCTCAGTCGCTCAGTCGCTCAGTCGCTCAGTAGCCGCGCAGCGTGGCCCAGCGGTCGAGCTGCCAGTTGGCGTCGCCCAGCCATTCCTGCGCGGTGCGGGCGCGCTTCATGAAGAAGCCGATATCGAATTCATCGGTCATGCCGATGCCGCCGTGCATCTGCACGCCTTCCTGCACCGCCAGCGTGGCGGTATCGCCGGCCTTGGCCTTGGCCACGCAGACCAGCGGCTCGGGGCCATCGGCATGGCCTTCGTCGAGCCGCTGCTGGCAACGCAGCACGGCGGCGCGGGCGAGCTCGATCTCGGCGAAGAGGTGCGCGGCGCGGTGCTGCAGTGCCTGGAACTCGCCGATGGCCTTGCCGAACTGCCTGCGCTCCTTCAGGTAGGCCAGCGTGCGCGCGAAGCTGGCATCGGCGATGCCGAGCAGCTCGGACGACAGCACGGCGCGGCCGATGTCGAGCACCCGCTCCAGCATCTGCGCGCCGCTGCCCACGCTGCCGAGCAGCGCATCGGCCGGTACCCTGGCGGCGTGGAAGACGATGCGCGCGGCGTTGGTGGCATCGGGCAGCACGCAGCGCTCCACCTGCACGCCGGCATGGTCGCGCGGGACCAGGAACAGCGAGATGCCGTCGCCCGCGCCAGTGCCCGTCCGCGCCGCGACCACCTGCGTATCGGCCACGTGGCCGTCGACCACGAAAACCTTGCCGCCATCGAGCACATAGCCGTCCGCATCGCGCCGCGCCTGCGTGGCGATGCGCTCGGGGCGGTGCCGGGCGGTTTCATCCAGCGCCAGCGCCATCAGGTGCCGGCCCGCGGCGATCTCTGGCAGCAGCGCCCTGCGCTGGCCTTCGTTGCCGTACAAGCCGACCAGCGCGGCGCCAAGCACGGCGGTGGACAGGAAGGGCAGCGGCGCCAGCGTGGTGCCGATCGCTTCCGCGATCACGCCGGCCTCGACCGCGCCAAGGCCACTGCCACCGTACGACTCGTCGATCATCACCCCGGCAAAGCCCAGCGCGGCGCAGCGCTGCCACAGCTCCCGCGAGAAGCCGACGGGGTCGCGGGTGTCGCGCAGCGTGCGCAGCGCGGAGATCTGGGCGTTCTCTTGCAGGAACGTCATGGCGCTGTCGCGCAGCATCTCCTGCGTGTCGGTCAGTACGATAGGCATGGCGGCGTCTGGCAGATGTGGGGTCATGGAGGATTACGCGGCGGCTCAGGCGCCGGGCAGGCCGAGCAGGCGCTTGGCGATGATATTGAGCTGGACCTCGCTGGTGCCGCCCTCGATCGAGTTCGCCTTGGTGCGCAGCCATGCCCGCGCCAGCGCACCTTCCTGGCTGCGCGCGCCTTCCCATTCGAGGGCATCGGTGCCGCCTGCCGACATCAGCAGCTCGTAGCGCCGCTTGTTCAGTTCCGCGCCGTAGTACTTCAGTACGGACGAGAACGCCGCCATGCCTTCGCCTTGCCGCGCCAGGTCGCGGGCGCGCTCGCCGGCCGCGGCAAAGGCCGCCTCGTCGACCTCGAAGCGCGCGATCTGCGCGCGCAGCATCGGGTCGTCGAGCCGATGGCGCTCGTCCACGCCGATGACCCTGGCGGCATGGCGCCCCAGCGGCTGGCGGAAGCCGCGGCTGCCGATCGCGCTGATCATCTCGCGCTCATGCGTCAACAGGTACTTGGCGATGGCCCAGCCGCCGTTGAGCTCGCCGACGAGCTGGTGGCGCGGCACCTTGACGTCGTCGAAGAAGGTCTCGCAGAAGGGCGACTTGCCGGAGATGAGCACGATCGGACGGGTCGAGACACCCGGCGACGCCATGTCGAACAGCAGGAAGCTGATGCCGGTGTGCTTTTGCGCCGCGAAATCAGTGCGCACAAGGCAGAAGATCCAGTCGGCCTTGTCGGCATACGACGTCCAGATCTTCTGGCCGTTGACCAAAAAATGGTCGCCGCGCTCTTCGGCGCGCGTCTGCAGCGCGGCCAGGTCAGAGCCGGCGTTGGGTTCGGAATAGCCCTGGCACCAGCGGATCTCGCCGCGGGCAATCTTTGGAAGATGTTCTTGCTTCTGCGCCTCGGTGCCATATTTCAGCAGCGCGGGCCCGAGCATGGAGATGCCGAAGCTCTGCAGCGGCACGCGGCAGTTCAGCCGCTGCATCTCGGCGCGCAGCACCCGTGCCTCGGCCGCGCTCAATCCGGCGCCGCCATACTCGCGCGGCCATTCCGGTACGGTCCAGCCCTGTTCGGCCATCCGCTGCAGCCAATGCCGCTGCGCTTCTGACTGATAGCGGAACTTGCGGCCGCCCCAGCAGATGTCTTCCTCGTCCTGCATCGGCAGGCGCATCTCAGGGGGGCAATTGGCCTCCAGCCAGGCGTGTGCCTGCTGCCGGAACGTTTCCAGTGCGTCCAAGCTCGTCTCCTTGTTGTGCGCCTGTGGGCCCGTGCCCTGCGCTGTTGCCTGGCGGCCGGCAGGATCAGGGGCACTGCATCAGCAGTCTTGTTTTTCGAAAAACGTCGACGGCCACGCAGCGGCAGGAACTTTTATACAAGCCGCACTTGGCATCGTCAATACTCCAAAACCTAAACCGGGCGGCAGGTCGCTGTCATCGGGGATCGGAAGGCAAGGCGGAGATGGGACGGTGGCAGCCACCGCCAAGGCCTGGCCGGACTAATGCGGTGCAGCAAAGATCGGGGCAAATATGCGAGATTTTCATGGCATGTATGGTGAGAATCGTAGGGCTTGTGCCGCCTTGCCACCTTCCCGGCCGGTCTCGCGTCTTCGCTGCCGGCGCCAGCTCGCCGTCTCAATGCCGAAATTTCGAAAGCACGCCAAGTCCTCATCCTCGAAAAACGAACGCTTGTGCTAGCATTTATCGTAGCCATACCAAAAACACGAAAATGCATCCGGCATCGCACTGGGGCCGGACCCATAGCGGGAGACGACGTGACAACGCAGGCCGGCATGAGCGGCGCGCTGCTGGGCGAAGCCGCGGAGGTGGAGCAGCAACGGGCCGAGCAAAATTTCCGCGACCATGTCGACCGCCACCTGCCGCGCAATGCCAGGGCATTCCTGATCCACGGCATGCTCGGCATGACCGGCTTCCGGCTGGTGACCGCACCCACCTTCGTGCCCGCTTACCTGTACCTCTTATCCGGCTCCAAACTCACGGTCGGACTCGTGCTCGCTGCGCAATATGCCGGCATGGCCGCCTCGTCGATCTGGGGCGCGACGCTGATCGAGCATCGCCAGCGCGTGATGCCGCTGATCTACCTGGTCGGCTGGCTGGTGCGCGGCCAGATCCTGGGGCTGGCGCTGTCGGCGCTGCTGCTGAGCGGGCGCGGCGCGCTGATGGCCGCGGCAGCGTTCCTGCTGCTGTTCGGGCTGCTCAACGGCGTGCAGAACGTCAGCTTCAACTACCTGACCTCCAAGATCATCCCGCTGGCGCGGCGCGGGCGCCTGACGGCGCTGCGCAATTTCTTCGGCGGCCTCACCGCGGCGGCGGTGGCGTGGATGGGCGGACGCTACCTGGTCGGCAATGACGTGTTCGGCAATGGCTATGCCGCCACCTTCCTGGCTGCCTTCGTGCTGACCAGCCTGGGGATCTCGGCGCTGGCGGGCATGCGCGAGCCGGCGCTGCACGACGTGCGCATGCGCGCCGGCTTTGGCCGGCGCGTGCGTGAGTTGCCGGCGCTGCTGGCAGCCGACCGGGGATTTCGTGCGCTTTTTCGCGGCGCGGGCACTGGTGGCGCTGGGCATGATGGCGATGCCGTTCTATGCGATCTACGCCGGCCGGCTGCTGGGGCTGGATGGCGCCACGCTCGGGTACCTGAGCCTGGCCTACCTGCTGGCGCAGACGGGCAGCAACCTCGCCTGGGGCCGCGTCGCGGACAGGCATGGCTACCGGCTGGTGTTCCTGGCCAGCATCGCCACGTGGATCGCCGCCACGGCATGGCTGCTGGCGTGCGCCACGCTGCCGGGCTTCCTGCTGGCGTTCTGCGGTTTGGGTGCGGGCTTCGGCGGCTTCTTTATCTCGGCGGACAACCTGGTGATGGAGTTCGGCGCACGCAAGGACCGGCCGATGCTGCTGGCGGTTTCCGACACGGCCACGTTCGGCATGATGGCCGTCGGGCCGGTGATCGGCGGGCTGCTGGCGCAGTCGGTGCACTTCCCGCTGGTCTTTGTCGTTGCCATCGCGGTCAAGCTGGCCGCCTTCGTGCTGGCACTTCGCATTGCCGATCCGCGCTCGCGCCGGGCCGGCCCGGACCGCGCTGTCACGCCCGTCGAGCATGTGGCCGGCCTGCCTGACTGAGACATGCGCGGTCGGCCGATTCCCCTTTTCCCTTTCTCCCCGAAAGTACAAGGAGCTTGCATGACCGCCATCAACGCAGTCACCAGCCTGGCCGTGGACGGCAATATCGCCGTGCTGACCGTCGATTCGCCCCCTGTCAACGCGCTGTCCGCCGCCGTGCGCGCGGGCATCCTGCAGGGGATCGAGCGCTGCATCGCCGATCCGGCGGTGCAGGGCATCGTGCTGGCCTGTGCCGGCAAGACCTTCATTGCCGGCGCCGATATTACCGAGTTCGGCAAGCCGTTCGTGCCGCCCGGGCTGCCCGAGGTGCAGGCGGCCATCGAAAACAGCCCCAAGCCGGTAGTCGCCGCCATCCATGGCACCGCGCTCGGCGGCGGGCTGGAGGTCGCGCTGGTGTGCCATTACCGCATTGCCGCGCGCAGTGCGAAATGCGGCCTGCCCGAAGTCCACCTCGGGCTGTTGCCGGGCGCCGGCGGCACGCAGCGGCTGCCCCGGCTGGTCGGTGTGGAAAGGGCGCTGGAGATGGTCGCCTACGGCACCCATGTTCCGGCGCCCGAGGCAGCCGAGATGGGCCTGCTCGATGCGCTCGCCGACGATGCCACGCTGCGCGCGGACGCCATCGCCTTCGCGCGCCGGATCGTCGAAGAGAAGCGGCCGCTGCGCAAGGTGCGCGACCTTGAGGACAGGATTGCGCCCGCGCGCGGCCATGGCGAACTGTTCGCCGCCTTCCGCAAGGCCAACGCGCGCCGCTTCCGCGGCTTCGAGGCGCCCGAGGCCAATATCCGCTGCATCGAGGCGGCGGTCGAGCTGCCCTTTGACGAGGGCCTGCGGCGCGAGCGCGAGCTGTTCCAGGCGTTGATGGCGGGCACGCAGTCCGCTGCGCAGCGCTACGTCTTCTTTGCCTCGCGACAGGTCTGGAACGTGCCCGACATCGGCGCCGATGTGCAGCCGATCCCCGTGGCCAAAGTCGGCTTCGTGGGCGCAGGCACCATGGGCGGCGGCATCGCGATGAACTTCCTCAACGCCGGCATGCCGGTCACCATCGTCGAGACCACGCAGCAGGCGCTTGACCGCGGGCTGCGCACCATCCGCGCGAACTACGACAACACCATGAAGAAGGGGCGCCTGAGCGCCGCCGATGTCGAGGCGCGCATGGCGCTGCTGACGCCCACGCTGGACCTGCAGCACCTGGCCGAAGCCGACCTGGTGATCGAAGCCGTGTTCGAGAACATGGATGTCAAGAAGGAACTGTTCGGCCGGCTCGACCGGATCGTCAGGGCGGGCGCCATCCTGGCGACCAACACCTCGGCGCTGGATGTCGACGAGATCGCCGCGGCCACGTCGCGTCCAGAGGCCGTGATCGGGCTGCATTTCTTCTCGCCGGCCAATGTGATGAAGCTGCTGGAAGTGGTGCGCGGCGAGAAAACCGCAAAGCCCGTGGTGCGGACCTCGATGGAGCTGGCACGCAAGATCGGCAAGGTCGCGGCGCTGGTCGGCGTCTGTCCCGGCTTCGTCGGCAACCGGATGCTGGCGCAGCGGCAGCGCGAAGCGCAGAAGCTGGCGCTGGAGGGGGCGCTGCCCTGGGACATCGACCGTGTGCTGCATGACTTCGGCTTCCCGATGGGCCCGTTCGCGATGAGCGACCTGGCGGGACTGGACCTGGGCTGGGTGCGCGAGCGCTCGACCGGCTCGACGCTGCGCGAGATCCTTTGCGAGATGGACCGGCGCGGCCAGAAGACCGGCGCGGGCTACTACGACTACGACGCGCAGCGCAATGCGCGGCCGTCGCCGGTGGTGGAGCAGATGATCCGCGACTTTGCCGCGCGCCAGGGCCGCACCCGCCGCGCGGTATCCGACCAGGAAATCCTGGAGCGCTGCGTTCTGCCGATGATCAACGAGGGCGCAAAGATCCTGCAGGAGGGCAAGGCGCTGCGGGCGTCCGATATTGATGTGATCTGGAACAACGGTTATGGCTGGCCGGTGTACCGGGCCGGTCCGATGTTCTATGCCGACACTATCGGGCTCGACAAGGTAGTGCGGACGCTGCGGCAGTACGAGGAAATGCTTGGCGAGGAATTCCATCCCGCGCCGTTGCTGGCAGACCTGGCGGCGCGCGGCAAGCGGTTTGCCGATATGCAATAGCGATCCGGGATACGACCGGCCCGGACGGGCGCAGCCGTGCACGGCAGTGCACATGGCTGCACCCGACTTTGTTTCGTGAGGCGCGAAGTAACGTGGAGTGAGCTATCAATCTCTCCTAGAATGCACTGACACTGCGTACTTTGTCTCCTGTGCATCGCTTACAACTTTCGCCATCCCTATGCGTTCAGAAAACCAGCGCCTTGCCGGCCTGTTGCACGCCGAAGTCGAAAAAATTGCCGAGAGCTGGGCCACCGAATACCAGTCGTTGTCCGGCGGCCGGGGCTTCACCGGCAACCTTGCCAGCGAGCAGCGCTCCATCCTGCAAAGCCTGCAGGCCGCCTTGCGCGCCAACGGCGATGCGGGCGGCTTCGAGCAGGCGCCGTTCGCCGAACTGCGCGAGGTACTCGCCCACTTGTCGGCCTCGCGCGCCGCGCAAGGCGAGACCGCGGACGTGACCAGCGGCTTCGTGCTGTCACTCAAACGGCCCATTTTCGAGGCGCTGCAGCGTGACCGCAGCAACCCGGAAGCGCAGATCGACGTGATCTGGGCCGCGTCCGCCATCGTCGACCGCATGGCGCAGTGGACCATGTCTACCTACCAGCGCAGCCGCGAAGACATCATCCGTCGCCAGCAGCAGGAACTGCTCGAGCTGTCGACGCCGGTGATCAAGCTGTGGGAAGGGGTGCTGGCGGTACCGCTGATCGGTACGCTGGACAGCAGCCGCGCGCAACTGGTGCTGGAAACCCTGTTGCAGCGTATCGTCGAAACCGGCTCCGCACTGGCCATCATCGACATTACCGGCGTGCCGACGGTCGACACGCTGGTGGCCCAGCACCTGATGAAGACGGTGACCGCGATCCGCCTGATGGGCGCGGAGAGCATCATCAGCGGGATCCGGCCGCAGATCGCGCAGACCATCGTGCATCTGGGCATCGACCTGCAAGGCATCGTGACCAAGGCAACGCTGGCCGACGCGCTGGCCACCGCCATGCGGCTGACGGGGCACGCCGTGACCCGCCAGCCGGCCTGACCGGGAGGCAGACCATGGAGCGAATTCCGATCCTGCGGATGGGGTCCTACCTGCTGGTCACGATCCAGATCGACATGGAAGACCAGACCGCGCTGCGGCTGCAGGAAGACCTGGCGGCAAGCATCGAGCAGAACACCGCGCGCGGGGTGCTGATCGACGTCTCGGCGCTGGAAATGGTCGATTCGTTTATCGGCCGCATGCTCGTCGGCATTTCCGATATCGCACGCATCCTGGGCGCGGCCACGGTGGTAGTCGGCATCCGCCCGGCCGTGGCGATCACGCTGGTGGAACTCGGGCTGCCCCTGACCGGCGTCAGGACCGCGCTCAACGTCGAGCGCGGCATGGCGCTGCTGGACAAGGCGCAGCGGAGTGAGCTCAGGTGACGCAATCCGCGCTTGGCACCACTGGGACGATCCCGCTGCGCGACGAGCGCGATGTCGTGCAGGCCCGCTCGGTCGTGCGTGCGCTGACCGCCCAGCTGCAGTTTTCACTGGTCGAGCAGACTAAGATGATTACGGCGGCCAGCGAACTGGCCCGCAATGCGGTGGTGCACGGGCATGGCGGCGAAATGCGCTGGGAATTCATCGACGAAGGCGTACGCCGGGGCTTGCGGCTGCATTTCGAGGACAAGGGCCCTGGCATCCCCGACGTTTCCCTGGCGCTGACCGATGGCTGGACCACCGGCAATGGCCTCGGCATGGGCCTGTCCGGGAGCCGCCGGCTGGTCAACGATTTCTCCATCCGTACCCAAGTCGGGGAGGGAACCTGTGTCAGTGTCACTCGGTGGAAGTAGCGGACAGGGTCCCGCCGTCGTGCTTCCCATGGATGACGCCAGCCGGGTCGGCGAAGCCCGCCGGCTCGCGGCCGACCTGTGCGCGCGGCTGGCTTTCGACAGCGTGCTGGCGGGCCGCATCGCCGTGGTCGCGAACGAGCTTTGCAGCAACCTGGTACGCCATGCGGTGGGCGGCCGGATGTACATTGGCGCCCGCGCCGTGGGCGACGGCATGCTGATCGAGCTGATCTCGCTGGATAACGGGCCCGGCATGCACGACCTGCAGGCATGCATGCGCGATGGCTATTCCAGCGCGGGCAGCGCCGGGGAGGGGCTGGGCGCCGTGCAGCGCATGGCCGACGACTTCGATATCGTCAGCCGCCTTGGCCAGGGCAGCGTCATCCTGGCGCGGTTCTATCGCGAACGGGAGCCGGGTGGCCGCCCGGTACGGGCGGCGCCGTTGCGCGGCTGCCTGGTCGGGGCGGTATGCCTGGCCGCACCCGGCGAGCAGGTCAGCGGCGACGGCTGGGGCGTGGCGCAGCACGAGAACGGCGCCGACGTGGTACTGGCCGACGGCCTCGGGCATGGCCCGCTGGCCGCCGACGCAGCCAGGGCCGCGCTGGCGGCGTTTGCGGAGAAGCCCTGCGGCAGCCCGTCCCAGGTCCTCGAACGCGCTCACGCGGCACTGCGCAGCACCCGTGGCGCGGCCGTCAGCGCGGCGCGGCTGGACCTGCGCGGCAACCAGATCCATTTCGCCGGGGCCGGCAATGTGATGGGCCGCGTTATCTCGGGCACCGCGGACCGCACGCTGCTGCCGCAGCACGGCACCGCGGGGATCCAGGTACATGCCATCCAGGAACAGGTGATGGAATGGCCGGCCCATGCGCTGGTGATCCTGTTCTCGGATGGCGTGCAGTCGCGCTGGCGCCTGGAGGATGCCAGCCTGTTGCGGCACGATCCCACGCTGATCGCGGCGTTTATCGTGTGGAAGTTCGGCCGGGGCCGGGATGACGCCACCGTGCTGGTGATCCGCCGCGCCGAGGGTTGAGCATGGCCAGCCACGACGACTCCCGCTTGCCGCCGGACACCCCGCTGAGCCCGGACGAACTGCGCGAGGCCCTGGACACCAAGATCCGCGAATGCGACGGCCTGCGCGCGGAACTTGAGGAGACCAACCGCGGCGTGGTGGCGCTGTACGCGGAACTGGACATCCAGGCGGAACAGCTGCGCCAGGCAACCGAGTTGAAGAGCCGCTTCCTCACGTACATGAGCCATGAATTCCGCACTCCCATCGTCGCGATCCAGAGCATCACCCGCCTGCTGATCGATCGCGTGGACGGTCCGCTCACCACCGAGCAGGAACGGCAGGTGATGTTCGTGCGCGAGACCGCCGCGGAGTTTGCCGACATGGTCAACGACCTGCTCGACCTGGCCAGGCTCGAAGCGGGCAGGGTGGATGTGTCGCCGGCGTGGTTCGACATGGTCGCGCTGTTCGATACGCTGCGCGGCATGTTCAAGCCGGTGCTGACCAATCCAGAGGTGGCGCTGATCTTTGAAGAACCGCACGAGGTGCCGAGCCTCTACAGCGACGACCGCAAGCTGTCGCAGATCCTGCGCAACTTCATCTCCAACGCGCTCAAGTTCACGCCGCGCGGCGAAGTCCGTGTTTCCGCGAAGCTGGTGGGCGAGCACGAGGTCATGTTCTCGGTCAAGGACACTGGCATTGGCATTCCCGCGGCAATGCATGGCGCGGTGTTCCAGGATTTCGTGCAGATCGATTCGCCGCTGCAGCGCCGCCTGCGCGGCTCAGGGCTTGGCCTTGCGCTCAGCAAGCGGCTGGCCGAGGTGCTGGGCGGGCGGGTCGGTTTCGAAAGCGAAGTCGATGTGGGCTCGCGCTTTTACGTCACGCTGCCGCTCACCTATCCCGCAGCGCCGGCGGCGGCGGGCGCGGCAAAGGCATGATCATGGACCCGCAATCCACGCAGCAGGCGGCACCGTCCGCGTCATCTCCGCTCGTACTGGTCGTCGACGACAACCCAATCACCCGCTATTCGACCGTGCGCGTGCTCAAGAGCGCCGGGTTCCGCACGACCGAGGCCGATTGCGGGCTGGACGCCTTGCGCCTGGCAAGGGCACCGGGCATTTCCGTGATGGTGCTCGACGTCAACCTGCCTGATATCGACGGGATCCAGGTGTGCGAACGGCTGCGTGCCGACCCGGATACCGCGACGCTGCCGGTGATCCACCTGTCGGCCACCTACGTGCAGGATTACGACAAGGCGCGCGGGCTGAATGCCGGTGCCACGGCCTACCTGATCCATCCCGCCGAACCGGAAGTGCTGATTGCCACGGCCTCGGCGCTGGCGCGTGCCGCCGCGGCCGAGCGCTCATTGCGCGAGAGCGAGGCACGCCTGCGCGCGATCTACCAGCAGGCCACCAGCGGCATCTGCGTTCTCGATGCCCGCGGCCAGCTGATTGACGTCAATCCCGCCATGCTGACACTGCTGCGCCGGCCGGCCTCGGATCTGCTCGGGCAGTCCGTCACCGCGCTGGCGCCCGGCGATTTTGCCGAGCGCGCCGCCGAAGCCACCGTGCCAGCGGACGAGGGATGGCAGGGATCGTTCCCGCTGCTCGACGCGGCGGGAGAGCCGGTCCACCTCGACTGGAGAATTTCCCCTAGCACGCCATCGGGCGACCGGGTCGCGGTCGTGACGGACGCTACCGAGCGGCTCAACCTTGAGCGCCAGCAGGAACAGCTGATCGAACGCGAGCAGGCGGCACGTGCCGGCGTTGAACGCGTGAACCGCATGAAGGACGAGTTCATCGCCATCCTGTCGCACGAGCTTCGCAACCCGCTCAATGTGATCTCGGTCTGGACCCATGTGCTGGGGCGCCATGTCAGCACCGACGAAGGGCGCCGCGGGCTGGCCGCGGTCGAACGCAATGTCGCCATCCAGCAGCGGCTGGTGGCTGACCTGGTCGACGTGTCGCTGCTCAATGTCGGCAAGATGAAGCTCGAGCGCGAGATGGCCAACCCAGCCACAGTCATTCGCGCCGCACTCGACAGCATGCAACTGATGGCCAGCGAGAAGCGGCTGTCGCTTCAGGGGGAAATCGCCCCGGACCTGGCGCAGGCTGCGTGGCTCGATCCGGCGCGCTTCCAGCAGATCCTGTGGAACCTCATCTCCAACGCGATCAAGTTCTCGCCCGAAGGCGCCACCGTCCGCGTGATCGCGAAGTCCGATACGGAGACCCTGAGCGTGTCCGTGGTCGACGCGGGCCGTGGCATCGATCCGGAATTCCTGCCGTTCCTGTTCGACCGCTTTACCCAGAGCGAAGGTGCCAACCGTCGCGCCCAGGGCGGGCTGGGCCTCGGCCTGGCGATCGTCAAGCGCCTTGCCGAAATGCATGGCGGCGTCGTGCAGGCCTACAGCCAGGGTTTGGGCCATGGCGCCACCTTCGAGATCGCCATCCCGCTGCTGACCCCGAGCGCCGAGCCGGAGGAGGCAGATTCTGCCGGCGGTACCGACCACGGCGCACCCGGCACCGCGACGCGGCTGGACGGACTCGATATCGTGCTGGTGGAAGACGACAGCGATGCGGCCGCCGCCCTGAGCGCCATCCTGGCCGGCTTTGGCGCCCATGTCCGCAGCGCCCGCGACAGCGACGACGCACTGGCGCAGATGGCGAACGCCACGCCGGACCTGATCATCAGCGACATCGGCCTGCCGGGCCGCGACGGCAATGAACTGGTCCGCGAAGTGCGCGCGCAGGAGGTGGTCGGGTCCCGCGCGCGCGTGCCGGCCATCGCCCTGACCGCCTTCACGCGCCAACAGGACCGGCGCCTGGCGATGGAAAGCGGCTTCGATGCGGTGTGCGCGAAGCCGCTGCGCCTGCAGGAACTGATGAGCGCGATCGAGATGGCGCTGCCGGGCGGAAAGTACGGCTAGGCCACGGCCGCAAGCACGCCGCTGATTGTCATTCGAGGCGGATACTCGACGCGCTGTTCTCCGGCATTGCCTAGGCCAATGCCCCGTCGGAATAGACGTCGAACTTGCGCGCCGGATCCGCTGATACGCCGCTGCGGTCCAGGCCCGAAATGTACTGCGCATTGGCGGCCGGAGCCTCGGTGCTGGCGCCTTCGGCAAACACATCGAAGCGGCCGGCGCGTGCGCCGTCGCTGAACACATCGTGCATGCCGACCCGGAACGAATAGCCGTACTTGTCGCCGGCATGCCCGCTGTCGCGCGGCGCTGCGGCATGGGCGACGCTGGCGGTGCAGGCCACTGCGATCGCGGCGGTGGCAAGGAACGTGTGAGCGAACTGTCGAATCATGGCGGTACTCCGATAAACGGTAAGGAGAAGCAGAAAAACGGTCAGAGAAAGCGGGCAGAACGCTGCAGCGTCCGCTTGCTTTTACGCAGGAGCCATGCCACCGGATGCAGTGGCAGGAAAATGCCGCCGGCGTCCCGCCACGCGTGCAAATGCCGCTCGTCCATCGGCAAGAGTGTTGGGCGCGGCCCGACTTGCGGCGCATGCGCCGCCCTTGCCAACCAACAACCGACATCGCGGGGAGCCTCCTGCCCCTCGCCTCGCCTCAGCGTTTACCCGGTGCCGATTTCTGGCCCGTGTAAGAAGCAGGTAAGGGGCGGCCATTAACTTATGCAGCACGGACTCGCGGCGTCCCGCCACGGGTGAACCGGGCAAGACCACGCATAGATGGCAGGAGACAGGAATGCATGAAGATCTGGTCAGGCGACTGAAGGCCAATCCCAATTACTTGCGGCTTGTGCGCAGGCGTTCGCGCCTCGGCTGGCTGCTGACCGCGGCGACGCTGGTGATCTACTACGGCTACGTGCTGCTGATCGCCTTCGACAAGGAACTGCTTGCCAGGAAGATGGGCGAGGGCGTGATGACGTGGGGCATGCCGATCGGGCTGTTCGTGATCGTCTTCACGGTGGTCATCACCGGGCTGTATGTGCAGCATGCCAACCGCACCTACGACGAGCTGACCGAACGTATCAAGCGGGAGGTCGCATGAACGCCCGTCACGCAATCTTCGGCGCCGCGGCGCTGCTGCTGTCGGCGGGCGTGTTCGCCGCCGGCGGCGACATGGGGCAGGCCGTGCGCCAGCCGACCAACTGGACCGCCATCGGCATGTTCGTGGTGTTCGTCCTCGGCACGCTCTACATCACCAAGTGGGCGGCCTCCAAGACCAAGTCCGCCGCGGCGTTCTACACCGGCGGCGGTGGCATCACCGGCTTCCAGAACGGCCTGGCGATCGCCGGCGACTTCATGTCTGCGGCGTCGTTCCTTGGCATATCCGCCGCGGTGTATGCCAACGGCTATGACGGGCTGATCTATTCGATCGGCTTCCTGGTGGGCTGGCCCGTCATCACGTTCCTGATGGCGGAGCGGCTGCGCAACCTGGGCCGCTTCACCTTTGCCGACGTCGCCGCGTACCGCTTCAAGCAAGCGCCGGTGCGAGCGTTCGCGGCGTCGGGCACGCTGGTGGTGGTGGCGTTCTACCTGATCGCGCAGATGGTCGGCGCGGGGCAGCTGATCAAGCTGCTGTTCGGGCTGGAATACTGGGTCGCGGTGGTCATCGTCGGCGCGCTGATGATGGTGTACGTGCTGTTCGGCGGCATGACCGCGACCACCTGGGTGCAGATCATCAAGGCTTGCCTGCTGCTTGGCGGCGCCTCGTTCATGGCGTTCATGGTGCTGGCGCAGTATCAGTTCAGCCCCGAGGCGCTGTTCGCCAAGGCGGTGGAGGTCCATGCCAAGCAGGACTCGATCATGAGCCCGGGCAACTTCATCAAGGATCCCGTCTCCGCGATCTCGTTCGGCATTGCGCTGATGTTCGGCACCGCCGGCCTGCCGCACGTGCTGATGCGCTTCTTTACCGTGCCCAATGCCAAGGAGGCGCGCAAGTCGGTGTTCTGGGCGACCACGTGGATCGGGTACTTCTACATCCTGACCTTTATCATCGGCTTCGGCGCGATCGTGCTGGTGGGTACCAACGCCAGCTTCCAGGACGGCAGCGGCAAGCTGCTGGGCGGCATCAACATGGCGGCGGTGCACCTGGCCAGCGCGGTGGGCGGCAACGTGTTCCTCGGCTTCATCTCCGCCGTGGCCTTTGCCACCATCCTCGCGGTGGTCGCGGGCCTGACGCTTGCCGGTGCCTCGGCCGTCTCGCACGATCTCTATGCCACGGTCTTCAAGAAGGGTCAGGCAACGAGTTCGGTGGAACTGCGCGTCTCGCGCATCACCACGATCATCCTTGGCCTGGTCGCGGTGGTGCTCGGCATCGTGTTCGAGAAGCAGAACATCGCCTTCATGGTGTCGCTGGCGTTTGCCGTGGCGGCGTCGGCCAACTTCCCGGTGCTGTTCATGTCGGTGCTGTGGAAGGGCTGCACCACCCGCGGCGCCACGGTCGGCGGCTTTATCGGGCTGTTGTCGGCGGTGGTGCTGACCATCCTGTCGCAGGCGGTGTGGGTGGACGTGTTCCACTTCAGCAGCGCGCCGTTCCCCTACACGTCGCCGGCGCTGTTCTCGATGACTGCCGGCTTCCTGGGGATCTGGTTCTTCTCGGTGACAGACAAGTCGACGCGGGCCCGCGTGGACAAGGCTGGCTTCGAGGCGCAGGAACTGCGTTCCGAGACCGGCATCGGCGCGGTGGAGGGAGCCAGCCACTGAAGCAGGCAGTACCGTTCCGGTAAATGTGAAGTCAACGTGGCGCCCGGGCATTCGACTCCAGTCGGATGCCCGGGCGCCACGCATTTGGGCTCCTGCGCGGAGCGTTGTCAAATTCTATTGAACATTTTGTCAATGTCGATTGGGATTGTATAGGCTATTTATCCAAGCAAGAATGATGGGCTGACCGCGCCACACCTCAGCGCCACACCGCAGCCACGCCTGCCATGCGTGCCGCCAGCCCGGCATGGGCTACGATTTCCCAAAGACGGCTCGTACCTCGAAACAGCCCAAGGAGACAAGACTTGCAGACGCCCGAATCATCCCAAGGCATCGACTTCCCGCTTGAGGGGGTGCGCGTACTCGATCTGTCGCGTGTGTTTGCCGGCCCGCTGTGCGGGCAGGTCCTGGCCGATTTCGGCGCAGAAGTCGTCAAGGTGGAGCACCCCGGACGCGGCGACGATACGCGCGACTGGGGCATGCGCATCGGCAAGACCGAGACCACGTACTTCAACAGCATGAACCGCAACAAGCGGTCGATCACGCTGGACCTGCAGAGCAGGGAAGGCGTGCAGATCGTCTACGACCTGCTGCCGCAGTTCGACGTGGTCATCCACAATTTCAAGACCGGCGGCGCCGAGAAGCTGGGCCTGGGCTACGAACAGCTCAAGGCCATCAAGCCCGAACTGATCTACTGCGCGGTATCCGGCTACAACAGCAGCGGCCCCGAGGCCAAGCGCCCTGGCTATGACCTGGTGATCCAGGGCGAGGCCGGGCTGATGGCGCTCAATGGCGAAGCCGACACGCCGCCGCTGAAGTTTGGCGTGGCCGTGGTGGACCTGATGACCGGCATGTACGCCGCGCAGGCCGTGCTGGCGGCACTGTTCCGCCGCGAGCGCAAGGGCAAGGGCCAGCTGATCGAAATGGCGCTGTACGACTGCGGCCTGATGGTGACCGGCTACTACGGCCTGGACGCCATGCTGCTGGGGCGCGATCCGGCCCGCTACGGCAATGCCCATCCGTCGATCGTGCCCTACGGCATGTTCGAGGCCGCCGATGGCCCGCTGATCATCGCGGTGGGCAACAACAGCCAGTTCGACAAGTTCTGCCGCCAGGTGATCGAGCGCCCGGACATCGTCGAGGATCCGCGCTACGCCACCAATGTCGAGCGCGCCAGAAACCGCGAGACGCTGACCCCGCTGATCACGGGCCTGATCCGCAGCTTTGCGCGCGACCTGCTGCTCGAGCGCATGAGCGCCTGCGGCATTCCGTGCGGCAAGGTGGCAGGGCTGCACGAGGCACTGACCAGCGAACGCACCCGCCAGGGCGGCCTGCTGCGCGAGATGCCGCATCCGGTCGCAGGCACCACCCATGTGTTCGCGCCGCCTTACCGGCTCGATGGCCAGCGCCTGCCGATCCGCAGCGCGCCGCCCACGCTGGGCGAAGGCACGCGGGCCGTGCTGCAAAACCTGCTGCAGCTGAGCGACGAGCAGTTGCAGGCGCTGCAGGCCAGCGGCGTGCTGACGCTGCCGGACGCGTCCGCCTGAGCATTCGCGCCGCGCGTGGTGCCCATGGCAGGCCCATGGCGCACGCGCAGCGCGCCCGGCAAGGGGGCTGGATTGCCTTGCGCTGATTCAACTGGAACAAGAAAGTGCGTATTCGAGACATTACCCGTATGGTTCACTCCCGCCGCCGCGCGATCCTGGCGCTGGCCGCCGCACCGCTGCTGGTCAGCGGCGCCTTCGCCCAATCGTGGCCAGCCAAGCCCATCAAGCTGGTCGTGCCATTCCCGCCGGGCGGGCCCACGGATACCGCATCGCGCATCGTCGGCCAGAAGCTGGGCGAAGCCCTCAAGCAGCCGGTGGTGGTGGAAAACCGCGCCGGTGCGTCGGGCTCCATCGCCGCGGCCCAGGTCGCCAAGAGCGCGCCGGATGGCTACACGCTGATGATGCTGGCCACGCCGACGCTGCTGGCACCGTTCCTGTACAAGAAGGCGGGATACGACACCACCAAGGATTTCACGCCGGTGGCGACGGTCTATGACCTGCCGATCGTGGTGGTGGTCAACCCGACGCTGCTGCCCAACGTGACCGACCTGTCCAAGCTGATCGCGCAGGCCAAGGCGCAGCCGGGCAAGCTCAACTACACCAGCTCCGGCGCCGGCAGCTTCGGCCATCTGAGCATGGAACTGCTCAAGCAGATGGGCGGCTTCGAGATGCAGCACGTGCCCTACAAGGGCGGGGTGCCGGCGATCAGCGACACCATCGGCGGCCAGGTGCCCATCATGTACGCCGACCTGGTCGCGGCGCTGCCGCACATCCAGGCCGGCAAGCTGCGCGCCATCGCCGTCGGCTCGCCGCAGCGCGTGGCCATGCTGCCCGACGTCAAGACCATTGCCGAGCAGGGCTTCAAGGGCTATGACGCGGTGTCGTGGGGCGGGCTGCTGGCGCCGCCGGGCACGCCCAAGGACGTGGTCGACCGCATCTCCGGCGAAGTCGGCAAGATCCTGGCTGACAAGGACGTGCAGGACAAGCTGCTGAAGGCGGGCGCCATCGCCGGCTACCAGGCACCGGCACAGATGGGCCAGCGCATCCGCTCGGACTATGCCAAGTGGGGCAAGGTCATCCGCGACAAGGGCATCGCGGTCGAATAACGCGTTTCGCCCGCAACGGGTTGCCGCGAGAGAACGACAGCGCGCTTTCCCGCCCGCAAGCCTCGCGTCATGTGCGCTGACGCAGGCTTGCGAAAACCAGCACTTGTATGACGCGCCAACTAGCGACTAGCTTGGAAGCCTTGGACCGATTCACGATGGGGCATCATGATGAAAAGGATCCTGTGGCGCCTGCCCTCGCTGGTTGCCGCGGCTGTTGCCGCGTGCCTTTTCGCCGTCGGCGGCGCATGGGCCTCCGACATCGCATGCAGGTCGCCTGCGGGCGAATCCACGGTCCGCTGCAATAATCCGGATGGTTCCGGCGTGCGATGCTCGCTGGCGACCGACGAGCCCAGGCCGCGCCAGCGGCAGGCCCTGATCTGCGATTCCTCCAGGCTGTCCGACCGTTACGAGCGCATCTACGCCGAGCAGCAACGGATGTTGCGCAAGGGCAGGATCGACAATGCCGACATCACGGCGTGGCGTGCGCGGCGCGATGCCTGCGAGTCGGCACGCTGCCTGGAAAGCCTGTTCGCCCGGTTCTGGCGGGAACGGGACTCGATGAAAAGTGCGTCGGAACGGCCTGTATCGACGCCGCCCACGGCCAAAGTCACGATAAAGCCGATAGTCCCGGCAACTCCGGCAACCCTGCCCCTCCAGGAGCCGGCAGCCACGCCAGCGCCGGCCCCGGCACTGGTGGCCCCGGCACTGGTGGCCCCTCCACTGGTGGCCCCTGCACTGGTCGGCGTACCCGACGACCCGCCGGCGCAGCCTGCTCCGGACGCATTGCCGGTGGCAGCGTTGCTTGCCACGCAAGCGGCTCAGGAACCGGAGGTGCCCGCACGGCCGCCGGTTGCCGCCGCCGCGCCACCGCGGCCAGACTCTGGGATGGCGTCGCTTCCGTTCATCGAGAGCTTCAATACCACCCCCGCCCGGGCCTACCCGGCCGCGCTGACCGCGGAGAGCGTATTTTCCGGGCTGGCCGTGCTCGGGATGGGTGCCGGTTTCCTGTGGACGCGGCGAACGGCGGGTGCAGGGCAGGGACGGCCTCGCGCCGTCTCCGCGGCCATCGCGATCCTTTTCTTCGGCTTGCTGTTGGTGAATGCGCTGTTGTTGCCGTTTACGCTGGCCTTGTAGCAGCAATGGGTGAATGGACGTGGCTCATTGCCGGTGGCGCTCGAGGAACGCCGCGATCACCGGGTTGACCGTCTCCGGATGCGTCAACGGGCCCATATGCCCGAGCTGCGCGAACTCCACCACTTCCACCCGCGGCAGTGCCGCCGTCAGCAGCCGCGCCACGCCATGCGCCGACGGCGTCGAGCGCTTGCCGGCCAGGTAGAGCACCGGTACGTCGAGTGAGCGGAATGCCTGCAGCGGCGTGGGCTCCGTGAACAGCGCATGCGCCCACCGGCGGACATTCTTCACCGACGCGGCAATCGGTGGCTTGCGTTGTGCGGGTGTCTGCCGCCACGCTCCCGCTCCCATCCAGTAGTCGATAAAGTGCCCGGCAGCGGCGTCTTCGTTGCCGGCGTCGAGCGCGGCGGCCGCGGCGGCGACGGTATGGCGAATGCCATCGGCGTCATTCGGCGCGGGCTGTTGCGCATCGAGCAGCGAGAACAGCGTGGGCTCGTACAGCACGACGGCGCGCACGCGGCCGGGTTGCGCCAGCGCGGCGACCAGTGCCACCGCGGCGCCATACGAATGCCCCACCAGAGCCAGCGACGTGCCAGCCTTGCCAAGCACCGGCTCGATCAGCGTCACCTCGTCGCGCAGCGAAATGACCCGGTCCGACGGCCAGTGCGGACCCTGGCCCGAGTCATAGGAATCGGGCGCCAGGACGTGGAACCTCGGTGCGAGGTGTTCCATCAGCGCACGCCATTGTCCTGAGGTGCCGGCATTGGCATGGATGCAGACGACGCCGGGTCCGGTCCCCGCCTCACGGAAGAAGGGCTGATAGGGCACAGGCAGCGATGCCGAGTGAAATGAACGCATGGCAGTCTCCTCAGGTGGGTTGGACCTGCCCGGCAACGACGGGCAGCGGGCGTGCCTCGCGGATCGGCAGGTGCAGCATCGCGGCAAGCAGGCAAAGCGCGATGTCGGCCTGCCACATCCAGTCGTAGCTGCCGGTCATCTCGAACGCCTTGCCACCAAGCCAGGCGCCGAGAAATCCGCCAAGCTGGTGCGACAGCATGACGACGCCGAATAGCGTGGCCAGATAGCGGGCCCCGCGCAGCCTGGCGACCAGGCCGATGGTCGGCGGAACGGTCGACAGGTAGGTGAAACCGAGCCCGGCAGCAAACAGGGCGAAGCTCACCGGCGTCTTCGGCGCCATGAAGAACGCCATGATCAGCAAGGCCCGCGCGAAGTAAAGGACGGCCAGCGCATATTTCATCGACGCGGCCTGGATAACCTTGCCGATGAACAGGCTCCCCAGGATGTTGCACAGGCCGATCAGCGACAGCGACCACGCGCTGACCGTGGCGGGCATTCCACAAAGCGCGACCACGCCGGGCAGGTGCGTCGAAATGAAGGCAATGTGGAAGCCACAGGCGAAGAAGCCTGCGCTGAGAAGTAGAAAGCTGGGATCGCGCAATGCGCCGCGTAATGCTTCTCCCACCCTGGCCTCGCCAACCTTGGCCCCGCACTCCGTACTGTCGCCCGCGGCGCTGGCGTGGGCGTTGGCATGCGCCGGCGCCGCGCGGGTGATGACCCGGATTGCCGGGATCGCGGCCAGTCCTGCGGCGCCCAGCAGCACCAGGGCCGGCTGCCAGCCCGCGGTGCCGATCAGCAACTGGGTCAGGGGCAGGATCGTGAACTGGCCGACCGAGCCGCCCGCGTTGACAATGCCGCTCGCCATGGCGCGGTGTACCTCGGGGATCAGCCGGTTCGCTGCCGACATCAGCATGGCCGGCCCGATCGCCCCGGAGCCGGCAGCGGCGGCCACCCCGATTAGCAGCATCAGTGCAATGGCATTGTCCGCGGCCGGCGTGGCCGCGACCGCGGCCGCAAACAGCGTGGCACCGGCGATCATCACCGGCCGCGGTCCCCAGCGGTCGGCGATCGCGCCCGCGACCGGCTGCGCCACGCCCCACATCAGCTGCGAGACACCAAAGGCCAGGCTGACGGTGGCATAGCCGACGCCGGTATGAGAGTTGAGTAAGCTGATGAAGAGCGGCAGCGACTGGCGCAGGCCCAGCCCCAGCGCGAAGACCGCTCCGGCCGCGAGGGCGATGGTCAGATGACTGCGGCTGCGCACATGCACGGTGGTGTCCATGGTCCTGTCTCCTTTCCTGTCTGTTCCAGGTCGTTCCGGTCCCGATCTTTTGCCGCGCGCGTGGAAGGGCGCGTGGTAGCCGGCGTGGAAATTGCCGTGGAATCTCACCGGCCGCCCGATCCCGGCATCCCGCCTGTGCAGATCCGGATGCTTGGGCCGCTTCGTGTCCATCAGCAGGGCATTGCGCTTTCGCTGCCGGCGTCGAGGAAAGTCCGCGCACTGCTCGCATACCTGGCACTTGCGCCACGGCCTGTATTGCGCAGCCAGCTGTGCGAACTGCTGTGGGAGGTGCCCAACGATCCACGCGGCGAATTACGCTGGTGCCTCAGCCGGATCCGCAAGCTCGTCGATTCCGATGCACGGCAGCGGCTGCGCACCAGAGGGGACACGATCTGGCTGGACCTGACAGACGGGTTTGTCGACGCGCTGGCGGTCTCGCAGGCGATGGAAGCAGGCGTCACGACACTGGCAGCGGAGCGGCAGCGCGACCTGGCGGTGCTGTTCGAAGGAGATTTCCTGGAAGGCCTCGAGCTTGGGCGCTGCCCGGCATTCAGCACATGGCTCACCGCGCAACGGCGGCGCCTCCGGGCCTGCCACGTCGCACTGCTTGAGCAGCTCGCGCAGGGCGCTGCCGGCGAAGAAACGTTCGGCTACCTGGACAAGTGGCGCGAACTGGCGCCATTCGACCAGCATGTGCACGCAACCATCCTTGCCGCGCTTGCACGCCAGGGCCGCCTTCGCGAAGGGGAAGAGCATGTCGCCGCAACCACCAGGCTGTTCGAGGCCGAAGGGCTGGACAGCCGGCCGATCCGCAATGCCTGGCGCTCGGCCATGGCCGCGTCGGTGGCTGGGGCGGCCAGCCGCACCGCGGTCGTCGAGGTAGCCGGGGTCGCCAGCGTCGCTGCCGCCACCGACGCCTCACCGGCAATTTCGCGGCACGGCTCCATCGCGGTGATGCCTTTCGTCGACCCTTCCACCGCCGCGCTGGCGCGCGGCGGCGCTGCCGATGCACTGGCGCACGACATCATCACGCGGCTTGCCAAGCTGCGCAGCCTGTTTGTCATTGCACAGGGAACCGTGTTTGCGCTGCATGAGCGCCACGTCGGCGCGGAAGAAGCGGGCCGGACACTGAATGTCGACTACGTCGTGGGCGGCACCGTCAACACGCGGGAAGGGCGCCTGACCGTGACTGTCGAACTGGCCGAGACCCGCAGCGCCCGGATCGTCTGGGCGGACACCTTCCACCACAAGCTGGACGATGCCTTCCTTGTGCTGGAAGAAGTCGGCAACCGCATCGTCGCCTCCATCGCCAGCGAAATCGAGACGCTGGAGCGCAACCGCGCCATCCTGAAGCCACCGGGCTCGCTCGATGCGTGGGAAGCCTACCACTGCGGCCTGTGGCACATGTACCGGTATCGCCGGGCCGACAACGAGATGGCCCGGCATTTCTTCCAGACGGCGCTGCGGATGGACCCCACCTTCTCGCGCGCCTACGCGGGCCTGTCCTTCACGCATTTCCAGGACGCATTCCAGAACTGGGAGAAGCGCGGACCGGAGATCGACAAGGCCTACGAAGCCGCGGTGCAGGGCATGATGGCGGATGACCGCGACCCCGCGGTGCACTGGGCGATGGGCCGGGCGCTGTGGCTGCGGGGCCGCCCCGAAGAGTCCGTCGGCGAGCTGGAGCAATCCATCGACCTGAGCCCCAACTTCGCGTTGGGGCACTACAACCTGTCGTTCGTCCGCTCGATCTCCGGCGACCCGCAGGCGGCTATCGATTCATCGGACCTGTCACGCCAGCTGAGCCCGTTCGACCCGATGCTGTTCGGCATGCTGGCGACGCGGGCGATGGCGCTGGTCCGGCTCGGGCAGTTCGAGGAAGCCGCCGGCTGGGCCGTCAAGGCTGCCGCGCGGCCCAATGTCTTTCCGCATATCCACGCCATCGCCGCCTGCACGCTGGCGCTGGCCGACTCGCTGGAGCAGGCGCGGTCCCAGGCCGCGGCGATCTACAAGGTCGCGCCGCACTATACGCTCGACGACTTCCTGCTGACGTTCCCGTTCGATGCCGACGGCGAAGCGCTGTTCCGGGAAGGAGCGCGGCGTATCGGGTTCCGCTGAATGCGCTGAGCCGGCGTTGCAACGGCGGCATTCAGCCTGCCAGTTCGCGGTGCAGCGCCAGGTACTCCTGCGACAGCTTGTGCCGCGGGTCAAGGTGGATCATCGGCATGGCGTGCTGGTGCGATTCCCTGATCTTCACCGAGGAAGACAGCCGCGACTCAAGTACCGGCAACCCCTCGGTGACCAGTTCTTCGACCAGCTTTGCCGGCAGGCTGGCACGCGGCTGGAACTGGTTGATGACGATGCCCTCGACCTCCAGCGCGTCGTTATGGTCTTGCTGGATTTCCTTCACGTTATCGAGCAGCGTATAGAGGGCGCGCCGGGAGAAATCGTCGCAGTCGAACGGGATCAGGCAGCGCTCCACCGCAATCAGCGCCGAACGGGTATAGAAATTCAGGGCCGGAGGGGTGTCGATGTAAATCGCATCGTAGGTTGCCTCCAGCTCGATCAGCGCATCGCGCAGCTTGTAGATCTTGTAGCGGGATTCAAGCTTGCCATGCAGCGCGTCGAGGTCGGCATGCGCTGGCATCACGTCGAGGTTCTCGAAAGGCGTCGGATGGATAAACGACGCCAGGTCCACCGGCTTGAAACTGTAGGCCAGGGACGCCTCGAAGAAGTTTGCCGCGCTCGGACTCGCCTCGCCGGCGCGCGCGCCCATCAGGTACTGGGTCGAATTGCCTTGGGCATCCAGGTCGACGACCAAAGTGCGCAAGCCTTCGCTGGCACTGATCGCCGCGAGATTGCATACGATTGTTGACTTGCCAACTCCGCCTTTCTGATTGAATACGACGCGCCGCATTTCTTCCCCTGCCAGGACCGTTTTGAAGGCGAAAGCATACCTTAGCGAGGGAGGGCGCGGCCATGGCAGAGGTGGCGATTGTGGCGATTCTCACAGCGCGATCTGCATCAGCATTCCGGCTTCGACCTGGTCGCGGCGCAGTGCCGGGGAGGCAAGGACCGCCGGAGCCAGTTCCGCGTAGCTGATGGGCATAAAGCCCATTCGCGCGAAGTAGCCGGACGCGTTGCTGGTTTGCAGCACGATCGACTCGACGCCCTCGCGGCGGACGTCTGCGACGATGGCGGAAATGAGGAGTTCGCCAAGGCCGGCTGACCGCGCGCGCTGTGCAACCGCAAGGCCTCTCAGAACGCCCGTGTTCGCATAGCGCTCCAACCCTGCGCAACCCAGCAGGCCGGCGTTATCCCGAATTACCATGTATTGGCCGATCCGGTCCTGAACCCCGGCCACGGATAATGATGAGGCGTGCAGGAGTGCTTTAATGTCCGGCCAGTCCGCCTCGGTAGCATAGTGAGGACGCATAGAGGAAACCCTCGCGTAGTTCGTCCTCTTATCCTACTTTCGAGGGGGCATGCTGCCTGTAGGGATTGATCCTTAGGTGGATTTGCCTATCCGTCGCCATATCAAGGCGTCACATCAGGTCACGACGCCAGACTGCAGGTCGCAGTTCTCTCGTGGAAATCGCTAGCGCCAGACCAGGGTTGTTTCCCCGAGCAAATGGCCGGGCAAGATATAGTCGCCATGCTCGATCGCAAGGGACTCGAGTTCGCACAGGACCGCCTCGGGCAGCGCAACCATGTCGAACCTGCAATAGAGGTATCGCTGTCTGAAGGTCAGCTTCTTTTCACGCAGCCCGCGTGTCAAGGCGTCGGCAGACTCGACGCAAATATGCTCGACTGTCCGGTACTGGACATCGACACCCAGCCGCTGGCCAAGCCGCCCGAGCTCGATCGCATCCTCCCACGCTGTCTCATAGTCCAGCTCGACGGTACCTTTCGCGCAGGCGTTGATGTACGCCACTGCGCTGGCCCGGCTGCGTGCAATGAAGGCGCTCATTGGCAAGTCTCCGCGATGGAGTCATCGCGGGTGACTATACCTACGAGGCGGGGCATGACGCAAGCGGCTGCGAGGTGCATGACTCGGCTATCCTAGCCGGACACCCTGGCTGGGGACGGCATGGATCCAGGCATCCCGGTGTCGGATTCATTGAAAGAGGAGGGCGCTGGCGATTATCAATACCATCAGCAGCATTCCCAGCCACACTGCCTCAAACGCGCTTGCGCGCCGCGCCGAACGACGGGCCTCGGAATCGGACTTGTGAAATTCGGCCAAGCCGCCAGAGTAGAGTTTCTCCCAACGCATTTCCATGTCAGCCCCCCCTTCGTCCATGACTGCATTCTTCAGCGCAAACCAGGACTTGGCAACGAGGAGAAGGGTTAAATGCGGTTAATCCTTTTGGCCGATTGCGCGAAAATCCATGGCAAGTATCCTGCGCGCGGGATGGTCCGGAGTCTTCAATCCACCCAGAGCAGCTGCACGTCATGAACCGCCTGGTCTCCGCTTCGAGGCGCCCTGGCGCGCTTGCGGAAAGCCTCGACTGCCTCGCGTATCCGTAGTGCTTCGCGTCGCGAAACCGCACCCGACCATATCATCTCGCCCCGGCAGAACATCTGTACCGAGTACTTTGGCGCATCCCATGCGTGCACGATCGGCTCATCGCCTTGTGCGGGTTCGGCGGGCACAAGCTTCTTTTTCAAGGGCGACTCGATCCTGTAGAAAATGGTCTCCGCCGGGACCACGCCACTGATATCCCGACCGTCATAGTGGCCGACCAGGGACACTTCTCGACCATTGACCGGCGCTACCACGAGTCCGTTGAGCAGAAGATAGGATTTGCAGTACAGCAGAAACCGGTTTCGCAATTGCCATACGAAACAAGCGATTGCCGCCGCCACCAGGGTGGCGGGAAAGAAGGTCGCTTCCATGTCTTCTCCCTTACCGCGCGCTATGTTTGCCGCTGTCCGGTAGTCTAGGTGATCCAAACAGGCAGGTAAGGTTCTGTGGCTTCGAGCCCACAAGTTCAGGTCTGGAAAACTGCCTGACGATGGCGTGGCCGGCAAGTCTTCGAAACACCGGGAAAGCTTGAGCAACAGTCATTCAAGCGCGCGTTGCTGAATGCCTGTGACGTGTCGCACGCCTTGTACTTTGGCGTGGATGAACTAAACCTCACGTATCCGAAAGTTTCTCCGCGCAATGGAGCCGAGCATGCATTTCGACAAGCTATTCGTCGCCTGCGCACTCGTCGCAGCCAGTGGCGTAGCGCTAGCCCAGCCAGAATCCAACGTGCATGTCGCGTCCGGCGTCGGGGCGGTGATGGCGACGGAGACGGAGACGGTCAAGACGACCTCGACCGTGGTCGCCATCGACAGTGCCACACGCACAGTCTCGTTAAGGAACAAGCAAGGCAAGGTTACCGACCTGCAGGTCGGCGACGACGTCCGGAACTTCGACCAGATCCGCATTGGCGACGTGGTGACCGTCGAGTACAAGCAAGCGCTGTCCGTGAGCATGACCCGGCAGACCGGCGTGCGCTCGGCTATCGAGCGGGAAACGATCGAACGCGCACCGCCCGGAGCCAAGCCTGGCGGCAGCATCGGCCGGGAGGTGACCGTGACTGCGGATGTCGTGAACGTCAACCACAAGGCCGGCATGGTGACGCTCAAGGGTCCAAAAGGGAAAACGGTGGACGTGCATGTCAGCGATCCCCAGCAGCTCAAGGCCATCCGGCGCGGCGACCAGGTGCAGGCGGTCTACACCGAAGCCTTTGCCGTATCGATGACGCCCAAAGCGAGCCGCTGATGGTGGCGTGACCAGGGTAATCAAGCCAACGCGGGGAATGTCCGGCTAGGCGCTATTTAACATAAGGTTTATTATGCGAAAAAATCTTGTCCAGGCAAAGTTAAAATGTCCGGGCGCCAGCAAAGCTAAAATGTCCGGTGAGCCTTC
>NZ_JAGIQB010000108.1:0-7307 GCF_017815025.1 Cupriavidus phytohabitans | reverse complement strand
TGAAAAATAGCGAGCCCTTCAGCCTTGTAGAGGCAAGCTTCGCTTTTTGCGCGGCTAGTACTTCAGCAGCCTGTTAGCGCTCCCCCGCCACGTAGGGATGACACCGATATAGGGGTTTGGTTATCTGTGCGCTGGCGAGAACTGCAAAGCTGCTGCGGCAGATTCGCTAGCGAAATCCGAGGGCTGTACGCCACTGTATGGCGCTTAAAAGTCTGTAAGCAGTAGAAGCCACGTCGGAATGTTCTTAACCAAACATTGACGTACCGAAGTTCGATCTCAGGAGAGAAGCGTGCAAACCAAGACCCGGAACATCCTCACATTCGGCATCATAGCTGCCGCCGCCGCAACGCTGGTTGCTTGCGGTGGTGGTGACGATTCCCCTTCGCAACCTTCCGTTACGGTGCAGGGGAAGGCAGTTGACTTTTACCTGTCCGGCGCGACGGTCACGTTCCTAGATTGCGGCAACAAGACCACAACAACAAACGCAACCGGTGACTTCACTTTCCCTGACGGCTGCACCAAGAGCGCGCTGAAGGTGGCAGGGGGTACGGATATTGGTACCAATCAGAAATTCACCGGCGTGTTGCAGGCGCCCGCGGTGGAGTATAAGGCGGGTGTAACGCCTGTGATTTCTCCGTTGACTACGCTGGTGGCACAACTCGGCGCGACCCAAGCCGCGGCACTGGCTACAAAGCTAGGTCTGGCAGGCAAGGACCTGGCCACGCTAGACCCGCTGCAGGACGCAGCCGCGCTTAAGGCAGCGGTGGTGGTACAGCAACTGGTTGACCAAGTAGCGAAAACGCTGACCGGCCTCGCCACCGGTGGCACGCTGAGCGCAGAGGATGCAGCGGCAGCAGCGTCCAAGGCGCTCGCCAGCGCAATCACCAGCGCCTCTGGCACCGCTGACATTTCCAATAGCACGCTGGTTTCTAACGTGGTGTCGGGCGCTGTGCAGAACGCCAAGAGTGGTTTGCCGGCAAACCTGCAGACGAATATTGCTGCAGTAGCTGCGAACGTGGCGGCGTTGACCGGGCCGGTGATCGCCAGCCAAGTGTTGAGCGTGGACGCGTCCCTTAGCGAAATTACGCTGAGCGGGAGCCCGGCCGATACGTTGGCCGCGCTTAAGGCAAGCGGATCGCTTAACGCAGTCACTGAGAGCGCTCTGTCAACGACGACCACGGCGCTGGTTAAGGCTGTCACGCCGACCGCGCTGAATGATGCTTCGAACGCTTCGAAACTGGCTCAACTTGGTGACGCCGTATCCACTGGCAATACCACCAAGATTGAGCAGGCAACCAGTAGCTTGGGCAGCGCCGTGGATAGTACCGCCATCGACAATGTGGCCGCCGCGGTCAAGCTGAAAGACTACCTGCTACTGTCCAACCTGATGATTAACGGGGCGTCTTACCCGATTACCGATACGATTACCGCCACGGGTGGCACGCTGAGCTCGATTCAGGTCGCAGTCACGAAGAACGGTGACCCCTTCAACGGGGGGGCATCGCAGGTGCGCGCCGGCCTCAGCTACACTTACGGCGGGAACCAGGTCGACGTCATCATCGAGAACGTGACGCTGACGTTCAGCGGCACGCAGCTGACCAATGCGGTGGTTCCGGCCGGCACGACCTACTCGTTCCGCATCAGCGGCTCGCAGTCGGCCGCGGCTACCCTGAGCAATGTCACAGCCGACAATCTGTTTTCCAGCGCTAATGGCGGCTCGCTGAACCTGCCGTTCACTGTGTTCCTCGGCAAGCTCAAGTCTGCCGGCTCGCTGAGCCAGGCCCAGATTGATGCGCTGACACCGAAGGCGACTAACACGTTCCCCGTGACGTTTGCCACAAACGGTATCAGTGGCAAGGATGTGACGGTGGGTGCGCTGGTGGATGGAAGCGTGGAAAAAACCAAGACTGAGTCGGTGAAGACTGACGCAGCCAAGGTCACCGGTGATGGCCTCGAGACTGCAGTGACGCTCAACCCGTAATAGGGCGCGTAGTAACGCCTTCTCCCAGGATGGGGGAAGGCCAACGCCCGAGCCATCCAATGCATTATCGACAGCAATGCCGAGGGTGGTCGGGCGTTTCTTTGTGCCAGCGTGGAGTTCTTCGAGCACGCACGCATCCATGAGGCATATTCGGTGGCCTCGGAGATTCTATGCAGTGGTTTCAAAAGCAAAGCTTGCGCCCGTATTGGGGCCTGGTGCTGGGTCTGACATGCTCTGGGTCGGCGATCGCAGCGCCAGACGACGTATTTTTGCAGGCCGAGCCCACCACGGGTGAATTCACCTCTGTGCGAGTGGAAGCCAGCTATGATGTGCTCAATGATACGCTGGATGTCCTGCATCTACGTCAGAAGCAAGGCGCGGTACCTGACAATGCCGGTGACTATCGCGGTGGCAAACTGATGCTCGGCTATAAGTTCTCGCCACATTGGTCTGGCTCCGCGACATACTGGCGTCGAGGTATCGATTACGGTTCGGACACGAACCACATCGACAGCTGGATGTTGGCCTTGCACTACGATCCGCTTGCCGAGCCGGGCGCCCGCGATCGCATCATTACGAGATTCTCGCTTTGGGGTGACTACAGTGGCAGCCTGACGCGCTCATCGCCACTCACGGTACGCAACACCACTTTCAACAGCGTTACGGTGAAAGGCGCAAACGACATCCAAGCCCAAGCCGACGTCATCTTCGCTGGTGAACTGACCGAGCGAAACCAACTTACGGGCTTCGTTGGGTTGGGGGTGAGCCATGTGTCGTTAGGTAGTATCAATACGCGACTGCAGCGCGGTAACTGCAATTTCAATGTTGCCATCGGTTCGGACAACATTGCGCGCGGTGCGCTCGCTGCCCCGTGCGCGGTCGGCAATACCTCCGTTCAGTCCGCGACGTTTGCGGTCGATGCGGGTCAGTTCGGCATGAACATCAACGACGATTTTAGCTACACCGCTGGCTACCTGAGCCTGGGTGGTTCCTGGCGCTGGAAGTACCAAAACTTCGCCGCCAGATTGGGTTACCAGTTCCAGTATCTCCTGCGTAGCAACGTCGACAACAACTTGCGCAACTACGGCCAGTCGCCAGTGCGATCCAACCATACCTTGGGGCTGGAGCTTTCGTACGCTGTGGTGAAGAACGTGGAGTTTTTTTTGCGAGGGCAGGCGTCGTTGCATAATTTTGTCGGAACCGTTCCCTTCCTCTACAACGCCGCGACTGCAGGAAAGATGGACAAATATTACGGATACGGTTCGATCGGTCTTCGGTTTTCTGGATTTTAGACGCAGACTGAGCCTCTTCCATCCTTGGGTACGACCTCGCGCATCTCAAATAGAATGGACGATTACGCCGTTCAGGAACGGGCTCAGTGGCGTCACGATCAATAACGAGAAGGTTGGGACTGAGTTCGAAGAAAGGCGAATGAATCGAAGAACTATAGCTAACGCTTTGCAGATTTACGTCAATCATGAGAACCTCTGAACACGTGAGCGCAATAGCCGCAGAACTAGAAGCTCTGATCGATCGCAACACGAGGCCAAGTCGCAACTACGCGACCCTTCGAAGCCTTGACGATATCTACGTCCGAACGCAGCCGACTTGGGCTCGCAGCCTGATCCGCAGGCTATCTAACCAAGCCAAGCAGTTCTATACGGAGCCCGAGCGGCCATTTTCTGAGAATGAGGCTCACATACTGCTCCGCGATATGCGTCGCTTCATACTTGAGTTGCGTAAAGGTGCATCAATGGCCGAGCAAAGCGGCGACTAACGCGGTGACGCCACCGCTTACGCCGAGGCTGCGGTTGTCTCCTCCTCGAAGCGCTCCTTTGCAACGAGCTGGGTGACCAAGCCCACGGCGTTGGTGTGGAATGCCACTCTGCCGAAGCATCGGCGTCGACACCACTCGCAAGATAGTTTTGCGGGAAATCGTCGTCCGAGATGACAGCCGGAAGCAAGGACGCCATGCGAAAGTCGCCATCCAAGGCACGGTTGCCGTGTGGTTGCTGAGATCGACTTCTTCTCCAGTACGTTCTCTTCCTCAATGATCTGGCGTACCACTGGTTGCGGCCAGCACCGGGGACCAGAAACCGGGCATAGTTGCACCAACGTGTACACTAGAGAATCCACCGGCCGATCGCATGTTGAGTTTCCTCCTCCCAGTCCAGCCTTCCGAGATTCCAAATTGTTGCGGGACTGGGATGGCAGGGTTCGCAAGCATCTTCAGATAATCCATTGGATACCTCGGCGACCTCATCGTGCCGAGCCGAATCGCGCTGCTCGGCCAGCGATGCGCGTGTAGCAGCATATCTGCTGTCGATCCGGAGGACGCATTTGCGATCAAGGACCTTCTCAATGGTGGTCATTTCCGTAGGTTTCACAGCGGTGTCACGGATTTTCTGCGATGCTGTGTGCAGTTGGCAGGAAAGACCACCGCCTGAGCGCATGAGCCAAAGGTGTTCTGGCTCATGCGATCAATGAAGTTTGCCCGCAGCATGAAGCGCGCATGTTGTCGTCAACGCCGCCTACACGTTGCAAATGGACTCGTTCACGGGCTTGGCAAGCGTGAGGGGGACAGATTTTACTGTGTCAACGGGGACGTTCATCAGGCGGACACCTATGCTGCGCAGAACGTGCGGAACAGATTTTAAGGAACGACGATCAATGAACATCTACCAAGAAATTTGGGATGCCGACCAGAGCGGCAACGGTGTGCGTTCTATCCTGGCCACCGACGACGGCGACAGGAACAAAGGCTACGTCAAAGTGGCGAACAGCAAGACTCTGTCAGAGACCGGAAGCCAGAGTCCTGCCGGAAGTGGTCATCCCGCCTTCTAAGGGCGTCACCTACGAAAGGGTGCGCGCCTTGTTCGACAACTACGCCTTGGACGAACGATCGCAGTAAGTCGAGACGGCGGAGGAACGTGCAGAAGTCCACGAACTCCTGGAAGCGGTGGTCGATACCGCTCCGATGCAGGTCGCGCGTGCCTACATATCCGAAGAAACTGGTACGCCAGTGTCGCGCGATCGGTGGTATGCCAGGCTAATGGAACTCTGGTTCCGGCGCTTCAACCAAGGCGGCGATCGCGACCTGTCCGGCTTTGAGCATGTATTCGTCGGCGAGCAGGAAGGTCCGAAGGTCCAAGGCTACCACTTCTGGTACAAGTACTACCTGGACGACGGCCTCGCCGGCACCATCGATCGGGACTGCTTTCCAGGCTTCAGGGACGACCGCATCGTCTATCTGCGGGGGGCAGTATGAAGATGGTCAAGAGCGCTTTCCCGAATCCGTGACGATTTCGTACAAGTGGGTGCGCCGGACTATGCCGCCAATCAGGTGCGGCCGCTCACCAAGCCGAAGGGCGGATTTCCGCACGTTCTATCCTATCTATCTGGGTCCTGCCGGCGCGGCGGGATTCCGTGCGGCTGGATGGCTGGCTTCTGGTGGACAAGATGAAGAACCGCTTCAGCATCGAAGATCTTGAGCTTCCTCCGGGGATCGCATCGACAGTTCTGCTACCGCGCAATTCTATCCAGCTCTCCAACAAGGGGGGCGAGATACGGCTCGTGGATCGTTCCGGCCATACGGTCCATGTCGTCACGTACTCGAAGGCGCAAGCCCAGCGGGAAGGGGAGACAATCGTGTTCTGAGGAAGCGAATGGCACAACCCAGGCCCCCGATGGCAACCGCGCTGACACAAGTGCACTCGCATTGGCGCGTTCTCCGTGATACGCGGCATTGCCGTGGGGAGACGCTGGGAGGTGAGGCGCCATCCAAGCCGTGTTGCCCGTTGGTGAGTGGAAAACGGCGCGGCTAACACAGGAAGGCCAATGCAGAACAGGTTCTCGCTGGGCGCGCTCAGCGACAGCAGGAAAACTTGCTGTGGTTCGCGCTGACTGACGTCGGCAAGCAGGCATTGCTTGCGGCGGCCGCCTCCCCCCTCCGAACCTGTTGATGTCGCGCATGTTGCGATCTAGCAGATAGACGGTAAGCGTGTAGCCAGTGCCGTGTTGACGTCGGCAGCAGTTACGCTGGCGTAGCCAGTTTCTCAGCGACGACCCACGGCGTGAGTTCGTCGACGCGGTTGATCGCGTGATCCGCGATGCGTGCGAGCACGAAGCGTAGGTAAGCCTCGGGATCGACGCCGTTGAGTTTGGCCGTGCCGATCAGGCTGTAAATTGCAGCGGCGCGTTCCCCACCTGAGTCTGCACCCGCGAACAGGTAATTGCGTCTTCCGATGGCCACCCCGCGCAGCGCACGCTCGACCGGCAGGTTGTCGATCTCCAGTCGTCCGTCGTCGCAATAGCGCGTGAGCGCCTCCCACCGGTTCAGGGCATACAGGATCGCCCGACTCGTGTCAGATTTGCGCGAGAGCGTCTTCAACGTGGCGCTCAGCCACGCGTGGAGTTGATCGAGTACTGGACGTGCTTGCGCCTGTCGATACGCGCGGCGTTCGTCGGGTGGTTTGCCCCGGATCTGCTCTTCGACCTTGTATAGTGCGCCGATGCGTTCCAGCGCCTCGGTATTCAGGGCATTCGGGCGAGCCGCGTGCAATTCGTAGAACTGCCGTCTGGCATGGGCCCAGCATGCTGCTTCGGCAACACGTCCCGTTTCGTAGATCGCCTGGTAGCCGCCGTAGGCATCGGCCTGCAACGTCCCGTTGAACGATTCGAGATGCTGCTGCGGGTGGATGCCCTTGCGGTCCGGAGTATAGGCAAACCAGACGGCCGGCGGAGTTGCGTCGCCCGACGACCTGTCGTCACGTACGTACACCCACAGGCGTCCGGTTTTAGTCTTGCCGGTACCTGGTGCGAGCACCGGGACTGGCGTATCGTCGGCATGGAGCTTCGTCGCCGCCATGACGTGACGACGCAGTGCGTCGACGAGCGGTTGCAGCAGCGCCGCACTGTGACCAACCCACTTCGCCAGCAGCGAGCGCTCCAACTCGACACCTTCACGCGCATAGATCACAGACTGTCGGTAGAGCGGAAGGTGATCCGCGAACTTCGAGACCAGCACGTGAGCCAGCAGTCCCGGGCCTGCCATGCCTCGCTCGATGGGACGGCTCGGCGCAGCAGCTTGGGTGATGTGATCGCAGCACGAACATGCCAGCTTTGGTCTCACATGGCGTATGACCCGGAAGCTCGCCGGCACATATTCGAGTTGTTCGGAGACGTCCTCGCCAAGCTGCTTCATCGGCGCACCGCATGCCGTGCAGGTGTCACGTGATTCGGGCCAATGAGTCTGGATCTCGCGCGGCAGGTGTTCTGGCAACGGCTTACGTTGTACCTGTTCCGGTGCCGTACGCGGCGTCCTGGA
>NZ_JAGIQB010000107.1:0-7516 GCF_017815025.1 Cupriavidus phytohabitans | reverse complement strand
CGAAGTCGTCGGTCGAAACGTTGATGAAGAATCAATAGGTCATGCGCAAAGCCACGCAAGGGAAGAATGCAGCAGCCGGGCCGCTCATGCGCACTATGCGAGCCGCTCGCACCATCCGCGCGGTCGCGCTAGCGCATGCGCTTGCCGGCTGCATCGCGCTGGCAGGCTGCCAGGAGGAGCTGTATCGCAACCTAACCGAACAGGATGCGAATGAGATGTTGGTGGCGTTGCTTGAGCAGAGCGTCGACGCGTCGAAAAACACCATCGACAATGGCAAGACTTGGACGCTGGAGGTCGACGACAGGCAATTGGTTCGCGCGATGCAGGCTCTGCGCGAGCGCGGCCTGCCCCACAGCCGGTATGACGATCTTGGCAGCCTCTTCAAGAAGGACGGCCTCGTGGCAACGCCGACAGAGGAACGCGTGCGCTTCATTTATGGCTTGTCGCAGGAACTTTCCGCGACGCTTTCGAAGATCGACGGCGTCATCGTCGCGCGCGTGCAGATCATGCTTCCCAACAACGATCCGCTTGCGCAGCAGAAGAAGCCTTCTTCAGCATCGGTGTTCGTCAAGTACCGGTCGGATTCCGACGCGAACGCGCTGGTGCCGCAGATCAAGACGCTCGTGATGCACAGCGTCGAAGGACTGACCTACGACGCTGTGAGCGTGACTGCGGTAGCGGCTGATCCGATCGATCTGCCGAAGTCGGCGCAGACGCAGGTATCGCGGTTGCCCACGTTGATCGCAGCGGCGCTGGTGTTGCTCATCGGCGCGGTGAGTCTGTTTCTGTGGCTGCGGCGCGGCATGCCGGCCGAGCGCGCAAGCGCGTGGCTTTATTCGCGGATTCACGCGCGAGTGAATGCGCTCGTCGGCAGGTGGCGGCGAGCGAAACCTTCTTCTGCCACGTAATGGCATCATCCATGGTTTCTTTGTCCACGATTTCGGCATCGGAGTCCGTGGCGTTTGGTGCGGTCTCGTCTGTCGCGTCCCTCGCAGCATTTCCGTTTGCGCGCACTGCTGCCGCGCTCGCCGCGTGGCGGCGCAACGCAATCGAGGCCGCGCGCTGGGCACATCCGTCGTCTTGGGCGCCAGCGCTCGATGTGAAGCCCGCCCTGATGTCCGCGTCATTCGACGGGCTGCGTGAAGCGCTGGCCAGCACGAGCGCCGGCTCGCTCGCCGCCTGTTCGCGAGCGCTGTTGCGTGCAGCGGACGTCGCAACGCCCGAGTTTGACAGCTGGCGTGCGCTTGATCCAGCCGTGCTCGACGCATTGCCCGTGGACGACGGTTTGCGCGTGCTGCGCCTGCGCGCGCTGCTAACGCGCCGCGCCGAAGTGAGGAGGCTGGTCGACAAGCGGATCCGCCGCCGGCTCGCGCAATGGGGCGGCGTACCGCTCGAGCGGCTGAGTGCCGCATCTCTCCATGGCACGGAGCATCTTTCAGCTAACGCGACCGATCTAGCGCGTCTTGTCGCCAGCGGACAACTGCCGCCCCTTGAAGAAATCGACGAAGAGCGGCTGGCCTGCGAGGGCTATACGCTGATCGCGCGGGACATGCATGAGGCGGCACAGTCCGCGATGCCAGCACGCGCTACTCCCCCATGCTCACTGTTGCGCCTCGCGTTGCCGCGCGACATGCCGCCGTGGCCAGCGGGGAGCGTGCGCGAACTCGACGTGAATGGCACCGCGCTTCTCTTTGCGCGACTTCCCGAACTGCTTCCGGAGTGGGCATGGCTATTTGGCTGAGATCAGACCGATTGCTCTGTGCGGACCGCGGCAGCCACGACGAGCGACGCGGCGGTGGGCATGTCGGCGCGCATGCGGATGTCGTGCCGCGTGCCGCCTTCGGGGCGATGATGGAGCTAGACGCCGCCTACTCGCAGCTTGCCACCGATCGCGGCACCACACTCGCCGCCGCGCGCGACGAGGCGGTGGCGATCATCGCCGCGGCCCGAGCAGAAGTTGAAACGATTCGCGCCGCCGCGCGCGACGAGTATGATCATGCCGCCACGCGCGGTTACCGCGACGGCGAGCAGCGAGCGCTCGCGGACTGGATGGAGCGGCTTGCCGATACAGGCACCGTGCAACGCCTGGCACAACTGAAAATGCGCGAGCGGATTGCGAGCATCGTCACCATGGCCGTCGAGCAGATTGTCCAGGTCCAGCGGGCTGATCAGCTGTTCGAGCGGGCGCTGTCCGCGGTGGACCGCATCGTCGAAGGCGCGACGTGGCTGCGCGTCGCCGTGAGCCCATTCGACTACGATAAGGCCTGCGTCGCGTTCGAACGGCTCTGCGCGCGTTGGCGCGATCTCGGCAGGCCGTTTCCCCTGTCGGTTGTCGCGGACAAGCGGCTCGCGCCCGGCAGTTGCCTGTGCGAGTCCGATTTCGGCGCGATCGATGCAAGCCTTGCGACGCAAGTTCGAGCTATGCGGCTTGCGGTCGCGCGCGCGCTCAAGCACTCGGCGGGCGAACTGAGCGGACTCGCGTCGTATGTCGCCACAGCGGTGGGCAATGCGACGGCACCGGAAGAAGCAACGGCGTGCCGCCACGCCGCTGAACTCGCCGATGCAGGCCACGGCTACGACGAGGGCTGGCGATGACCTCGCCGCGTGCGGCCAGCATGTCCCGCATTGGCCATGAGTACGACGTCGACAACTGCCACGATGTGCAACGCCTCGCCGATGCGATCGAACAGGAAATTTTGTCGACACAGAGCATCGCGCGGACCGGCAAGGTCCTCGAGGTTATCGGCATGCTCGTCAAGGTAGCGGGGCTTGATGTGACGCTTGGGGAGCTGTGCGAGCTGCGCGCGCCGGACGGCGAACTACTTCAGCATGCAGAAGTAATCGGCTTCACGCAGCATGTCGCGCTTCTGTCGCCGTTCTCGCGGCTCGCTGACATTTCGCGTTCCACGCGCGTCGTGGGACTGGGTCGTTCACTGACGGTTCCGGTGGGGGACGCGCTGCTGGGGCGCGTGATCGATAGCCTCGGCGAGCCGATCGACGGACTCGGGCCAGTTTACACTAACGAAGACCGCCCGGTGTTTGCGAATCCGCCTTCGCCGATGAGGCGGCGCATGATCGACACGCCACTTGCTACCGGCGTGCGCGCCGTCGACAGCATGATGACGCTCGCTGAAGGGCAGCGCATGGGCATTTTTGCGCCGGCCGGCGTCGGCAAGAGTACGTTGCTCGGCATGTTCGCGCGGGGCGCGCAATGCGACATGACCGTGATCGCGCTGATCGGCGAGCGGGGCCGCGAAGTGCGCGAGTTCGTCGAGCTGATTCTCGGTGCCGATGGCATGGCACGGTCTGTCGTTGTCTGCGCGACGTCGGACCGCTCGTCGATCGAGCGTGCGAAGGCCGCGTACGTAGCGACAGCGATTGCCGAGCACTTTCGCGACCGCGGGCAGCGCGTGCTGCTGATGATGGATTCACTCACGCGTTTTGCGCGCGCGCAGCGCGAGATCGGCCTGGCGGCCGGCGAGCCGCCCGCCAGGCGCGGCTTTCCGCCGTCGATCTTCGCCGAGTTGCCGCGGCTACTTGAACGCGCAGGCATGGGCGAGCACGGTTCGATCACGGCGCTCTACACAGTGCTCGCCGAAGACGATTCGGGCAACGATCCGATCGCCGAGGAAGTCCGCGGAATTGTCGACGGACACATGATCCTGTCGCGCGAAATCGCCGCAAAAAGCCAGTATCCCGCAATCGACGTGCTCGCGAGTCTCTCGCGCGTGATGCCGCAAGTCATGACCGACGACTATGTTCGCGCGGCGGCCCGGCTGCGCGATCTGCTGTCCAGGCATCGCGAGGTTGAGCTACTGTTGCAGATAGGCGAATATCAGGCTGGCGGCGACCCGCTTGTCGACGAGGCGATTCGCAAGATCGACGCGATCCGCACCTTCTTTAATCAGGCGACAAACGAATTCGCCGCGCCGCAGGACACCGAGGCGCGGCTCTTCCAACTCGCGAACAGCTAACCCGATGAGTGTGCGGCAAAGTCCGGAGACGGCACGTCGGCGCGTGGCCGCGCTTGAATTGACGCTCGGCCGCCGCGAGCGGCTCGAGCGTAGCCTGCAGGCAGGCGTGTTGGCCGCGCGTGACGCGCATGCCAAGGCAGTCGCGCAGCGAGGCGCGCAACTCGCACGCACCGAAGCGGAACGCGAGCAGTTGCGCAGCTTCCACGCAAAGATCGCGCACATGATGACGGGCGGCAACGCCTTCCAGTTGACGGATCTCAATGCGACGATGCGCCATGCCGATTTCGTCGCCGTGCGTGTCCAGCAGATGGAAGGAGAACTCGCCGCGCTCGACACGCTCTTGCGCAGCAAGGCCGACGACCTCGCCGTGGCCACGCGCGCGCATGCCCTGAATCGCAGCCGCATCGATATATGCAGCGAGCGCATTGCCGGGTTGCGCGTCGCGCTAGACAGCCACGTAACGGACGCAGGCGACGAGGACGCCGAAGAAGCTGCGCTGGCCCGTCTGCGTTTTACCTCGCGTGGGCATGGCGCGATGGTGTAACGACGTCGACGCAGCGATTTTCGATCTGTTGAACATCCATATGTACGACGCCCTCATCACGCTGCCGCAGTTTGGCGCCTCGCTGATTCGTTCGCTAACTATGCTAGGCGTGTGCTCGGTGCGGCTCTTCGTTATGCTCTACCTATTTCCGCCCACTGCTGACGGCATCCTGCAAGGCGTGCTGCGTAACGGCATCGTGCTGCTGTTTAGCGCGTTTATCGCTTATGGGCAGCCCGTTTCGCTGTATACGTCACTGACCGGCACGTCGCTCGTCGTTATTGGCCTGCGCGAGGCGGCCATCGGGCTGGTGCTGGGTTTTTCAGCATCCACGGTGTTCTGGGTGGCGGAAGGAGCCGGCATTTACGTTGACAATCTGGCCGGCTACACCAATGTGCAGATCGCCAACCCGCTGCGCGAGGAACAGTCCACGCCCACCGGCACACTACTCGCGCAGATAGCGAGCGTCGCGTTCTGGACCTTCGGAGGCATGACGTTCCTGCTCGGTGCGCTTTACGAATCGTATCACTGGTGGCCGCTTAGCGCGGCGACGCCGGTGCCCGCCAACGTGCTGGAAAGCTTCGTGCTGCAACAGACGGACTTGCTGATGCAGACGACTGCGAAGCTCGCCGCACCGATGACCCTGATACTCCTGCTCGTTGATTTCGCGTTCGGCTTCATGGCAAAGTCGTCGGAAAAACTCGAACCGATGACGCTCAGCCAGCCGGTCAAAGGTGCGCTTACGGTGATGATGCTCGCGCTGTTTGTTGGCATTTTCGTCGACCAGATTCGCGACCAACTCGTTCTATCGAGTCTCGGCGAACAGTTGCGCTCAATCGCCGGCACTGTGCGCAAATAATGGGAGGCGAGCGGCCCCAATTTCTCAACGTGCATCACGTGCACATGGAGCCGTCATACTTGTTTAGGATGTGCTTCACACGCCTTGATATATTGTCGGCCCACGTTGCATGACGCGAGGTCAATCCCTTTATCATCATGGAACCCATGAACAACAAACGACTCCAGCTTGCTGGCCGGCTGGCAGCGTCTCTCGCCTTAGCATCATCCGCCATGCTCGCGGCGACGGCAAAAGCCGAGGCCATCCCCTGGCGTAGCGCCGTCGTCCACGTCACCGCCGAAGGGCAGGACGTGAAAGACGTGCTACGCGATTTCACCGCCGGGCAAGGTGTATCCGCCACCATTGCCGGCGACGTGCACGGCACGGTGAGCGGCCGTTTCGACATGCCACCGCCGCAGTTTCTCGACACGCTGGCGTCAAGCTTTGGCTTCGTGTGGTTTTACAACGCCGGTGTGCTGTCGGTCAGCGACGTGAACACCGTCACGCGGCGTGTGATCAAGCTCGATCATGCGAGCCTCGCCGATCTGCGCGCGGCACTCACGCAACTGCGCATCGAGAATTCTCGCTTTCCGATCACTTTCGACGAGAGCCATGGCACCGCGCTGGTGAGCGGCCCGCAAGCGTATGTGGAGCTTGTATCGGAAGTCGCGCGACGGCTCGACGACAATGCGGCACAGCGCTCCGGCTCGATAATCCGCGTGTTCCCGCTGCGCCATGCGTGGGCCGTGGATCACAACGTCGAGATAGACGGCAAGACGGTAACAGTGTCCGGCGTTGCCAAAGTACTGTCGGCCATGTACGAACCGCGCGACCAGCGCGGGCGCAGCGGCTCGGGCAGCGACGAGCAGGCAGCGGACCGCGCCGCACGCGAACCGACGATGCGCCGCCTACAACCGATGCGCGACGTTACTGGTAACGCTGAAGGTGGTCACGAAAGCGGTGTGAATCCTCCGTTGCCGAGCGGCGTCGCGCCGGGCCTGGACGGATTGCTGAAGGGCATGGCGGCCGGCGGTGGCCCTGGCATGCAGTCGATCAGCTCCTCTGATATCAACGAGGGCGGTAGCCGCGGCGATGCGTCGGTGAGCGCCAGCCAGACGCTTCCCGTAATCGAAGCCGATCCGCGCACGAATTCCGTGTTGATCCGTGACGTGCCGCAACGCTTCACGCAGTACGAAAGCCTGATCGAAAAACTCGACGTGCGACCGCGTCTGATCGAGATTGAGGCGCATATCATTGAGATCGACGACAAAGCGCTCAAGCAGATCGGCGTGAGCTGGGGCGCACACAACAGCCACATCAATATTCAGACTGGCAACAGGACGATGCAGCAGAATATCGACGACGGCAACATCGGTACGCAGGCCCTTTCGGACGCCACGACTGTGAGCAACGCGACGCCAGTCGGTGCGTCGCTCACGGCCGTGCTCGGTAACGCGGGACGGTATCTACTCGCGCACGTGAATGCACTGCAGGAGAAAGATCTTGCCAAGATCGACGCGAGCCCAAAAGTCGCCACGCTTAACAATGTCGAAGCCGTGATGGACCACAAGACGCGTTTCTTCGTGCGCGTGGCGGGCTATACATCGGCAGATCTGTACAGCGTGTCGGCCGGCGTGTCGCTGCGCGTGCTGCCACTCGTCGTGGAAAAGAACGGCAGCACGGATATCAAGCTGAGGGTTCATATCGAGGACGGCACTATTACGTCGCAGCAGGTCGACAACCTTCCGGTGATCACGACCAGCACGATCAATACCGAGTCGTTCGTCGGCCAGGGTGAGAGCCTGCTGATTGCCGGCTATCGTGCCGATACGTCGACGAATGGCGAGACCGGCGTGCCGGGCCTTTCGAAGATCCCGCTCATCGGCGCGTTGTTCCGCTATCGCGAAGACCGGCGCAGTCATATGGAGCGACTCTTTCTGCTGTCGCCTCGCATCATCGAGTTCTAACGGTAGTGGTGCAGTTCGGAGGTGCTGGTTTAACGCATGCGGTTTTACACATCTCTGACCAACCAAAGCGACCAGAGCGCCTAAAAAAATCGTTTACTTTCAACGACTTGAAGCGTCACTTGGGTAACTGCTCAATAACCCGGGGCGAACGGCGGCACCCTGTTCAAGCAGAGCGCAGGAGGCGTTGTTCAAGCAG
>NZ_JAGIQB010000106.1:0-7564 GCF_017815025.1 Cupriavidus phytohabitans | reverse complement strand
GAGTGCCCATGGCAGGTATTGCGGGCAAGCTCACGCGAAATGGTGGACGGCGAGCGCCCCAGCCGGAAGGCCATGTCCCTCACGCCGATTTGCTCCGCCTTCCAAATCTCGATGCGCATGCGCTCTTCGGGTTGCTGTTGCCAGTACTTCTTCTTCGTCATCCACTACACCTTACCAAATGGCAAGGTGTTGCACTTCAGATTTGAGGACGCCCTCTCATAGTCTTCAACCTTCCAGAAGCGTATCCAATAATGCGAGTAATCTCGTGTTGTCACCTGGTGCACCGACCGTTATTCTTATGCAGTGCGGCAGATCGAATGCGGGACGTACCATCACCCCGTGCCCAACTAAGAGCCCCGCCAGTTCCTCAGCGTTGAAGCCTTTGGGACAGCGAACCATGAGAAAGTTTGCCTGGCTTGGTGTCACCTCCAGATTCAGGGCTTTCAGCCCGATCGCGAGCCTGAGCCGCTCGGCATGGTTGTTATCGACGGTGCGCTGCAAGTGAACCCTATCCCCCAAAGCGGCAATCGCAGCTTCCATTCCTGCTGTGCTTAGGTGAAAATTTCGTTTCCGCTTTTTCACATTCCGTGCTATCCGTTGCGGCGCGATCCCATAACCGATGCGCATACCAGCCAAACCATAAGCCTTGGAAAAGCTATGAACAATCACGACATTTTGATCGTCGAGGACATGCCGTATAGCGTCAGGAAGGCCTTCTTCCGTAGCAAATTGATAATACACCTCATCATAAATTACGGTGACATAATCCGGAATTTTATCCAACACTGCATCCAAGACATTTTCCCCAAACCAGGTCCCGGTCGGATTATTTGGATTACAAAGATATAGGAGCCTGGTATCCTTGTTTATCTTGCGCAGGATTGCATCGACGTCCAAGCGGAAATCCGGTCTAATAAGAGGCACTCTGTCTATCTCGCATCCCTTACTTGCAAGGGATCTTGAGTATTCTCTAAAGCAGGGCGGACATATGATGGCACGTTGACCAGGCTTAATCAGCGCATCTTCCACTAAAGACAGTACCTCGACACCGCTGTTTGCCGAGAAAAATTGCGCGCTTGTAAGCCCTCTACCATGAAACGCAGCTAGGGCGTCGCAGAGCTTGTTGTCGGTGCGTTCTGGATAACGATTCGCCGAGGCAATTGCTAATTTCGCGGCATCAACTGCTTTGGGTGATGGACCAAATGGGTTTTCGTTTGAGGAGAGGTTCGTAATCTTCATTCTTTCTTCGTCCGCCATCATTTCATCAATTCACGAATAGCCCTGCATTTGATTATGACACCCCAACAACTAGCTATTTCCTGCAACCCTCAGCGCATCCGTATAGACGAGCGGGTGGCCACGCTTGGGCGACTGGGCTTTAGCCGGTGGCACGAGCAAGCTCTCTTCGACCCACATCGTCACGTCTCCTCGGGCTATCAGCCCCTTGTTGTACTGCGCCCAGTTCTTGACGCGGTAGACCCCGTTGGGCTCGGCTTGCTGTCGATTGTCCTTGCGCATCGTCCCGGAAAAAGTCCAAGACACTACGCCGCTTCGTCAGAAGTTAACAGAGCCAGCGTTCCAGCCGTTGCGCGTAAACGTCAGCCCATCCGATCCCGGATTTATGCAACAACGCCGTTGGACTGGAGATTCCAATGGACGTGTTGACCAGCACGGCTCCCGCCGATCCCCAACTCAAACTACGGACTCCCTATGAACCTCCTCTGGGCGAGGAAGCTATCGAAGAGGTCGCCAAAGTGCTAGGTGCCTCAGTTGCTCCAATGATATTTGTCGGAGGCGGTGCGCAAGGCGCGAGCACACTGGTCCGGCAGTTAGCGGAGGTCTTACAGGCACCGGTCGTGGCATATCGTACCGGTATGGGGGTTGTGGATGCCCGTAGCTATCTCTCCCTTCACCTGCCTGCCGCGAAGGATCTTTGGAGAAAACCGATGTTGTTTTGGCCATCGGTACCAACACGAATCCCAGCCAAAAAATGGATTCGGACACATCGGCCGGATATTATTCGCATTGACGTTGACCCGACCACCCATCGTAGATTTTTCACGCCGAAATGCGAAACTACGGCTCGGGCAGAGCAAGCCTTGCCACTCTTGCTGAGAACGCTTGAAAAATACAATGCAGTTCGAAGTCCACGAGAAACTGCATTGATGGAAGTCAAAGCCGCATGGGAAGCGCGTTCAGCGGTGCTCGAACCACAATTGAGCGATCTGAAGGTTATCCGTGAAGAAATAGGTGAACATGGAATATTTGTAGACGAATTAACCCAGGTTGGCTTTGCGATTCGCATCGTTTATCCTGTATACAGTCCCCGCACTTACATATCTACCGGCTATCAGGGAACACTTGGATATGGCTTTCCTACTGCGCTCGGAGTGAAGGTTGCAAAGCCTAACGTACCCGTGGTTTCTATTACGGGGGACGGCGGGTTCATGTTTGCCGTTCAAGAGATAGCCACTGCTGTTCAGCATAAGATTCCTTTGATCGTTCTGCTTTTAAATAACAACTGTCTTGGAAATGTCCGCCAGATGCAAGCCAACGACTACGGCGGTAGAATTATAGCAACTGATCTTCGAAATCCAGATTTCTGCCGTTTGTCGGAAAGCTTTGGTGCACAAGCGTTCTGAACGGACTTTCCCGAAGGACTGCGGTTCGCATTACGTCGGGCCATTTCAACGACGAGTGTACCGACGGTGATCGAAGTCAGCGTGGGGGATATGCCAAATATTGACCAGTTCCGGTGAGGTGATTCTCCATTCTATGAAGTTTTCGATAAAGTTAGCCGCTTCAGGATCCGGTATGGAGAACGGCGGGACACAGCTATGAATTTCCAAGTGTTTATGGGCTCGCCCCCCGTGCCTGACGAGAATCCACTCATTTAATGGCTGAGTGATCATCGCCGCATCGATTTGTTCATTTTCACGCGCTTCCAAATCAAACGGGCACGCCAGTTGGCGACGCTCATGATGTCAACATGACCCTCTCATCACCTAGCGATTACAGTTGTATTGACTGGTCGCCTTGCTGAGTAAGTTGGATCATGGTATCGGATCTATCACGCTGGTTACCTCCTACCCTATAAGAGCATCAGGGTCCCCTGTTGCGCAAGATCATCCTGGAATATGGATGTCGAAGGGCTGACCGCCCTCGGCAGGACCGTGATCGGTGTGCCTGCCGAGGGCCAAGCGAAGCAACTTGGCTATGAGGTCCTCACGAGTCTCGGTAAGGCCGCTCGTGGGAGCGTTCTAATGCGGCGAGGGCATCGCCGTACTCCGTGTTCAGACATCGCTTCTATTTCCTCATTTTTTACGAAACATAGCTCAACCGAGAACTTGGACGCGTTGAGCTGCACATTCGAGTCGAATAACGCGTGCGTTCCGCCATTGTTCAAAGCGGCTGCCGGCGCCGATAACGGCGGGAACACCAAGTTCGCGCGCTCTGATTGACATATGTGAATTTTCGCCACCGTACTTCGTGATGAATCCCTTGACGCCGTGCGTGAATATCCAGTCAAAACCGGGGTCAGCATTTTCCATAAATACGATGCTGTCCTTGAAAGACGAACCATATACATCCGTGACAACCCCCTCAACTGTGATCTCGGTAATGAAGCTCGGGCGGGAGTGGAAGACATGGAAGCCGAAGATGTCTTTCGGTGAGCACAACAGATCAGGCAGGCGCAGATATCTGGTTGTTTCCCAGTGCTGTCGATTTCTCTCGACTGCAGACCGCAGAAAGGTCGAATGATTGGAGCGAATCTCTAAAGAGAATGCAATGTCGGGCATCGTAAGGAACGACAGATCGTCCCTGCTAAGACCAAGATTTGCTCCGACGAGTGCGAGCATCTCCAAGGCGTCCGAAATTAGACGGCTAAAAGAATGCTTGACGCGTTCACGGCCCTGAATCGCCTTCATTGCAAAGGCTTCAAATATCGGCCAATCGAAAGCGTAGCCGGTTCGATCGAACTCGGAAGAAAGGGCTGATATCTGAGCAGGTGACAGAGCTAAGTCGATGGCGGATACTTCTGTCGGCTCCTCCTTGATGGTGCGATTCATCCAGTCGAAGTATTTACTAATAGGATCGTCGTATCGAGGAACGGTGATCTCGTATGTGCCAGGGCGAATATGGCCGTGTAAATTTAGAAATTCTGCAGGCTGTAGTGCTGAAAAATCGTTTACTAGTTGGGCTGCAACGGAGTCGGAGGCGCGCACGACGGCATCCAGGAACCCCGGGCGAAGCAATTTTTCAGACTCTAATGACTTGAGAATGTCCGTGGCTACGAAGGCCGCTCTCGCAATCTCAGAGAATAGCACTGTGCCATGCACGTGCACTTTTTCGATCAACGATAGGACATCTAGCAATCCGTGGTCCTCATCCCAATTTATAGATCTTGCAGCGGATTCCAATGCTTCGATGCCGTGTCTAGTACGATCAAAGAGGTCGTCGCCAGTGATAATGCGGTTCGTTAAGGTACGTAGCAGGTCCAGGTACGATGCCCATTCGTTCTCAGAAAGGCTTGGAAATAGCTCGCGCCAATGGCCGTCCCTCATTCTTGGTTTGAGGCAAGTTGGAACAACGCGAAATTCTATTTTGTCATGAAGCTCTGGCATAAGAATTAAATTGCGTTGAGCTTCGATGATGATTTTTTTTCCTATGGAATGGGGCAATGTGGCCGGTAAAAAGGAGGCGACGCTTGCTGATACAGAAACATATGGTGTGCCGCCAATCATATGCATGAGGGGAACTGCGCGCAAATCTCGGTACCCGAAATTTGCCCGCGCGGAAGCCCACGCGGTATTAGTGAACAGGTGACGAAAGATGGAGGCGGCCAATGGTCTCGGCTTAGTTCCTATCAACTCGGCGGGGTTCACATCCGGCATGACTCCAAGAACTTCCCCTACGAGTCCCTGGCCGTTATTGAAGCTGTTGACGTCCTCGATCGACGCTTCAACGCAAGTCAGTGATTGGAGAAGCATGTCAAGGTGGCCTACGCTATATCCACATTTCCGCGGGGCTGTGATGGGCCGTACCTGGAAGATCACCACGGTTCCATTATTCGAGATCCCGAATTCGATATCTACCTCTTTAATGCCAACAATTTCGATCACTTCTTCTATTGCTGGCACCAAACAGCGGAGAGGCTCCGGTGCATCGTGGCCCGGTACAAATATGTAAGTGCGGGTGCCGTTTCCACCGGAAGTCACAACTGTGGTATCGCCGCTCTCATCGTAACTGACAATATAGTATGGAAGGCCAGATTCAGGGTCGCAAGTCATGACAACGCCACTTACTGCGATATCTTTGGCCATCGGTTGGACGAACACCTCGTCGGATGGCAATAGGGTGCCGTACGAAGAGAACACATCATCTATTGCTTGAATCAGTTGCTCATCGGTACGGACATTTAAGACAGAAAGGTACTGGCCGGCTTTAGATTGCTCCAGACTATCCTCGGATGCTGCGCTAGATCGAACTGCTAGAGGCTCCGATATTCCAAAAGATATCTTGATTAGTTTGGCAATCTTTGTGGAATTCGTGCTCCATTGTGCATGCGTCACACGATGAAGCGGATAAACGTCGAATTTCGAGGCGGCGGATCTAAGTGCGATTAATGTTTTCGCTTTTGTGTTTTTGAAGGGGGCGGCGTCTGAGAAAATGCCCATGGAGGAAGTCGATTTGTCCAATTTATTGATCTCCAGGCTAATAATATGTTTCCGTGTTTGGGTGTGATTTGTGGTCCGAATAGGACGTTGTTGCATAGATCCGGGGTCGGTTGGGCTGACGTTTACGCGCAACGCGCTGGACCGCTGGCTCTGTTAACTTCTGACGAAGCGGCGTAGTGTCTCGGACTTTTTCCGGGACGATGCGCAAGAACAACCGACAGCAAGCCGAGCCCAACGGGGTCTACCGCGTCAAGAACTGGGCGCAGTACAACAAGGGGCTGATAGCCCGAGGAGACGTGACGATGTGGGTCGAAGAGAGCTTGCTCGTGCCACCGGCTAAAGCCCAGTCGCCCAAGCGTGGCCACCCGCTCGTCTATACGGATGCGCTGATCCAGGGTCTGCTCGGTCTCAAGCAGGTGTTCCACCTGCCGCTGCGCGCGCTGCAAGGCTTCGCGCAGAGCTTGCGCACCCTGGCCTTCCCAACGCTGCCAGTGCCGAACTACACGACATTGAGCCGCCGCGCGCAGAATCTGAACGTTGTGCTGCTCGCCTCGCGTACCAGCGAACCGCTGCATCTGGTGATCGACAGCACTGGGCTGAAGCTTTACGGCGAAGGCGAGTGGAAGGTTCGCAAGCACGGTTGGTCCAAGCGCCGGATTTGGCGCAAGGTCCATCTCGCCATGGATGCGAACACCGGCCAAATCCGTGCCGCGCTGATGACCCATCAGGACGTTGGCGATGGCGAAGTGTTGGCCGACCTGCTCGATCAGATCCCCGCTGATACACCGATCGATACCATCGGAGGCGACGGCGCTTACGACAGCAAGCCGTGCCACGCGGCGATTGTCGCGCGGGATGCACAGCCCTCGATTCCACCACGCGATGGAGCGAAGCCATGGTCCGAAAGTACGCCGGGTGCAGCCTGGCGTAACGAGGCCATCGATGTCATCGAGAAGAGCAGTCGACGCGAATGGAAAGCCGCCAGCGGCTATCACCGGCGCTCGCTGGCCGAGACCCTGATGTACCGCCTCAAGACGCTGACGGTACACAGTCTGTGGGCACGCGAAATCGGCTCGCAGGCCACCGAAGTGGCCATCCGTGCGGGCGTGCTCAACCGCATGGTCGCGCTCGCTCGCCCGCAATCCGTCTGTATCACCTGAGTTCAGCCTCACCGAGGAGCCCCTGTTTTCAATCTCAATTTATGCAACAACGCCTCCGAATAGAGCGAAATTATGTGGCATTACTTAATTTACACATCGACGCTCTGTAAGTACCTCGAGCAACATGCGTGCCAAACCTAAAAACATAAATACTCACAACTCAATGGATTGATTGAGAGCGGGGACTTTGAAGGAAATGACAAGGGGGTCGTGGCCCCTTGAATGTCTATGCGGGTTGGTGTGGATCTTCAACGCGCCTGGCATGACTGGACTATTGGGGCCTTCGGTACTGGCTGCGGGCTTTGGCTGGATCTCGATAGGCTGTGCGAATTTTGATCGAGACAAGTAGCAATGATCCGTTTGCTGATATAGCAAAGACACTCTTTACTTTATTTCTTGGTGTGTCGCTATATGGTCAATAGCGGCGACTATTGGTGGGAAAGATGACGATTTTGTCGTAAAGCAGATCTTTGCTGCTCCGTTCGTGACCGCGAAACCATGGCAACACTATTGCGATAAACATGCCAAGGTTCCCGTCCTGTTTGGGCATTTTGTTTGGTTCAACGAGGAACGCCGGGGAAGGCCGCGCGGATTTTGAGGAAGAAGTACTCCTCGTCTCGGTAGCCGTAGACATGGCGCTTGATGACCTTAGCAGGCCGCTGAAATACCTCCAGCGAACGTCAGCGTCACGAGAGGCTGACGCGTTAATCTGAAGACTCCACCCAA
>NZ_JAGIQB010000105.1:0-7699 GCF_017815025.1 Cupriavidus phytohabitans | reverse complement strand
TTCAGCAATCTTTTTTTGCTGCAGTCAGCGCGCCAACTTCGCCGCGCCAACCCTCCCGGTCGACCCCGCAACCCTTGTCAGTGCTGCCTTGCAGCGCCGCGTTGTGTTGCGAGGGGGCGAATATTAAGGGACGCCGAGGGGCTTGGCAAGGGGTTTCTGAAATCTTCTTCGTGCCGCCATCGCAGGCGCTTAAAATCGGCTGATGCCGGACATGCCCACTTACCTGCCGTCGCGCATGCCCGCGGACGGCAAACACTTTGCAGACGCCCTGGCGCTCGCCGCGGCGCTGTCGCGCCCGATCGTCTTTGTCGACCTGGAAACCACCGGTGCCGACGCCCAGCGTGACCGCATCACCGAGATCGGCGTCGTCGAGGTCGGCCCGGACGGAATTATCGAATGGGACACGTTGCTGGACCCCGGCATCGGAATCCCGCCGTTCATCCAGCGCATGACCGGCATTTCCGATGAGATGGTGCGGGGCCAGCCCACGTTCGAGTCACTCGCCGAGCCACTTGCCGAGCGCCTGCAGGGCCGTCTTTTCGTGGCCCATAACGCCCGATTCGATTATGGCTTCCTGAAAAACGCCTTCCGGCGCGCCGGCGTCACGTTCCGTGCGGATGTGCTATGCACGGTACGCCTTTCGCGCTCCCTGTACCCGTCGGTAGAACGCCATGGCCTCGACGCGCTGATCGCCCGTTTCGGCCTGACGCCCAAGGGCCGGCACCGAGCCCTGGCCGATGCCGAGCTGCTATGGCAGTTCTGGCAAAAGGTCCACGACACCTATTCGGTCGAGTTGGTCGAGTCCGCGGTACGCTCCCTGGTCCGCCGCGCCAGCCTGCCGGCCGGCCTCGACGAGACCGCACTGGAAGACGTGCCTGGCACCCCCGGTGTCTATATCTTCTATGGCGACGACGACGTCCCGCTATACGTAGGCAAGAGCGTGCACCTGCGCCAGCGCATCGGCGCCCATTTCTCGGGTGACTACCGCTACGGCAAGGATATGCGGCTGGCGCGCCTGGTGCGCCGGGTAGAGTGGCGCGAGACCGGCGGCGAGACCGGCGCGCTGCTGCTCGAGGCCAGACTGGTCAAGGCGATGCAGCCTGTCCACAACCAGCAGCTGCGCAGCAATGCCCGGCTCTACGCATGGGAGCTGCCGCCGCAATTGCCGGTGCCGCGCCTGCGCACCAGCCGCGACACTGATTTCTGCCGGCATCGAGATCTGTTCGGAGCCTTTGGCAGCCGCGGCGCGGCTGAGGCGCGCTTGCGTGCGCTGGCCGAAGAACACGGATTGTGCATGGCCACGCTGTCACTGGAAAAGACCACGCGGCGGGGCAACCCCTGTTTCGCGCGGCAGGTCCACCGCTGCGCCGGCGCCTGCATCGGCGCCGAGCCGTCCGCCGCGCACCGCGCCCGCCTGGCCACCGCACTGGCGCCGCTGGCGCTGGTGCCGTGGCCTTTTGACGGTCCGGTGGCATGGCGCGAGGAGCATGCCGGACGCGCGTGGTGGCATGTCGCCAACGACTGGTGCTATCTGGGTTGCTCGGCCACGCTCGACGAGGCCCGCGTGCTGGCCGTTGCCCCGGCACACTTCGACCTGGACACCTACCATATCCTGGCCCCACGCATGGCACAGTGGATGCCGGAATCGGTCCCGCTGCCGATAGCGAGCCTGTTCGAACTGACCCCGCCGGCCATGCCGCAGGATGCGGTGCGGCAGGTGCGTGCCGCATCGGGGACCGCCCCACGCAGGCCAATCCGCGTGGCCGGTCAGCATGTCCTGGATCTGTTCGCCGACTGAACCGCGCCGCCCCTGCCCCATGTGTGGGCTGGCGCGCAATCCGTGCTTGTGGGCAAGAGCGCCCTTCCGTTAGTCTCGACGGACCGCCCTTGCCGCCGGGCGCGCCGATGCGGAGTGTCCATGCCTGCCAAATTCTTCCGTCCTGCCAAAACGGCCCGCGGCGCCGCGCGGGTGCGAGCGTGCCTGGCCGTTCTCTGGGCCGGGGCCTTCACCGGCGCGTGTGCCGGCCTGGGCGGCGGCGCCATGCAGGACATCTTCGACTCCTGGAAGAACGTCTCTGTCGACGAGGCCAAGCGCCAGTGGGGCCCACCCCAGGCGGTTCAGGCGATGCCGTCCGGCACCGCCTATGTCTGGAACGAGACCATCCCGGCAGCCCGCGCGCCAGGCAGCGGCCCCCGCGATGCCGGCATGGAGCGCACGCCGACGCCGGGCCATTGCCAGCGCAAGCTGATCGCGGGCCCGGACGGCATCGTCATCGGCGGCGAATGGAGTGGCGATGCCTGCTGCCTCAGCACGCTGGTCGGCCACTGTGCCGCACTGAAATACCGCGGCGCGGCTGACCGGCGGCCCGGCGGCCCGGCGCCTTGAGGCACTGCGTAAGCAGCGGGATCGAGTCCGCCATCATCTGAGCCTGCCCGCCCACCGCGGAGCGGGCGCGCCGCTCAGGCCGCCGCCCAGGCGCCGGTGGCAGCCAGTACCGGCGAGTATTCGCGCAACTGCCAGCGCAGCGGCAGCACTGACTGCCGCCGCACCACCCGCTCGACATGCAGCCGCACTAGTCGCTCCGCGCCGGCAAATGCCGCCAGTTCGGCGCCGTCCCAGATCACTTCGGCATGCCCGCCGACATGGAGTAGCGCGCCTGCGGCAAAATCCGGCACCACCAGGCCGGCGCGCGGGTTCTCCAGCAGGTTGCCGACGGTATTGAAGAAGTTGTTGCCGTTGAAATCCGGGAAGGTGAGCGTGCCATCGCCGTCCACACGGATAAAGCCCGGCTTGCCGCCGCGGTGCGACACATCGACGCCCCCGGTGTGCTCGCCCTCCTCCGGCAAGGCAGCATGGCTGGTGGCAATGAACAGCGTATCGGCCGCCCGCAGCCAGGCTGCCGCATCGTCGTCCAGCGCAGTGCCATGCCAGGCCGGCATGGGTGCCGCTGGCAGGGCCGCGGTGGCTTCGCGCAGCTGGATATAGCGCGGGCAATTGCCGAAGCTCTGCTCGACTTCGACCGTGAACCCGCGATGGTCGCGCGCGACGATGATGCCGTTCATCCGGTTGCGCCGGCGCGTGGCGAGTTCGATGCCAAGCAACCCAATGCGCGCACCGTGCTCCAGTGCCTGCTCCAGCGGATCGCTGGGGAGCGGCAAGGCGTCGAGGCGCAAGTGCGTGGCATCGGGGCTGCAAGCAAACCCCGGCGCGCCGAAGAGCACCGATGCCCACGGCAGGCCGCCGGCATCGACCGCGCCGACCAGCAGGAATGGCAGCTGGGCAAAGAAGTCGCGATGCTGTTCGGGCATTTCGCCGCGGATCACGCGCGCGCCGGCCGCCGCCATGCGCTCGCGCTTGCCGGCGCGCTCCTGCGCGGCCAGTTCCCCGGCGTGGAAAGGCAGGCCGGCATGCGGCCAGACGGGCAGTTCCATGATGGACTCCTTGGCTGATGCAGCCGGCGTTCGCGCGGCGGCGTCGGGTGGTGCGGCCTCAGGCAGCCAGGCCAGCCCGGGATACGATCATCGGCACGAAGCCGGGCAGCGCCTCGATGCGGCGCAACCACGCGTTCAGGGCAGGATACGGCGCTAATGGCACGTTGCCTTCTTCGGCGCGGGCAATGTAGCTGTAGGCGGCAACATCGGCGAGCGTGGCATGGGCGGCTGCCAGGAATGGCTGCTCGGCCAGCAGGGACTCCATCAGCACGAAGAGCCGCTGCGCCCGCGCGATGGCGTCATCCAGCGGCACCGGCCGGCCGAACAGCACGCCCAGCCGCGCTGCGGCGGGACCGAAGGCAATCTCGCCGGCGGCCACCGACAGCCAGCGCTGCACGCGCGCGGCTCCGACCGGGTCGCGCGGCAGCCAGCGGCCATCGTCATAGCGCGTGGCCAGGTAGACCAGGATCGCGTTGGAATCGCCAAGCACCACGCCATTGTCATCCAGCACCGGCACCTGCCCGAAGGGGTTGAGCCGCAGGAACGGCTCGCGATGCTGTTCGCCGCCGCGCAGGTCGACATCGACCAGCCGGTATGGCAGTCCCAGCAGCGACAGGAGCAGCTCGGCGCGATGCGCATGGCCGGACAGCGGCGAACGGTAGAGAACGAGCGGAACACGGGGCTCGGCGGGATGGTTGGCGGCTTGCATGACACGCTCCTCGTTGGGTTGGGATAGCAGGATTCTGGACGCGAAACGCTATGCAATAAATGGGGCGCCTGATATTTGACTACTCCGGAAATCGGAGTAATGTGTGGCGCCATGGACAAGCTTCGAGCCATGCAGACCTTCGTTCGGATCGTCGACGCGGGCAGCCTGACGGCGGCCGCGGCGACGCTGCACACATCCCTGCCTGCGGTTGTGCGCACGCTGGCCGCGCTCGAGTCCGAGTTGCAGGTGCGGCTGCTCAACCGCACCACGCGGCGGCTGTCGCTGACCGGCGAGGGGCGCAGCTACCTGGACAGCTGCCGGCGCATCCTGGCCACGATCGATGAGGTCGAGGCCGGCCTGACCGCCAGCCATGTCGAGCCCAGCGGCCAGCTCACGCTGACCGCGCCGGTGCTGTTCGGGCAGATGTACATCGCGCCGGCGGTCACGCGCTTCGTGCTGCGCTATCCGCGCGTGCGCTGCCGCATGGAATTCACCGACCGCGTGGTGAACCTGCTGGAAGAAGAGCTCGACGTCGGCGTACGCATCGGCCCGCTGGCAGATTCAACGCTGGTGGCACAGCCGGTCGGCCATATCCGGCGCGTGGTGGTGGCCACACCCGCCTACCTGCGCAAGCATGGCACGCCGCGCCACCCCGACGACCTCGCGCGCGCCAATTGCGTGCGCTTTACCGGCAATGCCGCGCACTGGTGGACGTTCCAGGAAAACGGCAAGCCGTTCCAGGTGCAGGTGACGGGCAATCTCGAGTTCAACCAGACCGCGCCGGCCGTTGCCGCGTGCGCGGAAGGCGCCGGCTTCGGCAATTTCCTCTCGTACCAGGTGGCGCAACTGGTGCAGGCGCGCAAGCTGCGTATTGTGCTCGAGACGTTCGAGCAGCCGGCCTGGCCGCTGTCGCTGATCTATCCGCATGCGCGCTTGCTGCCGGCGCGCACGCGCGCATTTATCGACTGGATGCGCGACGACCTCGGTCCGCGCTTTCGCTGAGACGTCGACTCATGCCCCTGACCAGCGTCCCCACTCCGAGCGGCTTCGGTGCCCGCTTGCGGCGCCTCATCCACCGTCCCAGGGGCAATGCGTTGCGCGCAGCGCGCCACGCTCGATACGTTTGCGCGCGACGTGCTTGGCATCAACCCGCAGGAGCGCGGCGGCAACCCGCTGCAGGCCGCAGTGATCTCCTTTGTGCTGTACAGCAGCGGCGCGCTAGTGCCTCTGCTGCCCTTCCTGGTGACAGCCGGGCCGTCAGCTCAGTTCGGCAGCATCATTGCCTGCCTCTGCGGACTTGGCCTGGTCGGTTGGGGAACGTCGTCATTCAACGGCAGGCCGGGATGGTTTTCGGCGCTGCGGCAGATCCTGATCGGCGGCATGGCCGCTTCGTTCACATACGGCCTCGGCATGGTATTCGGCTCGCTCTGATGCAGCCCGCCAGTGCATTCGCGACGCGCCGCGACGCGGCGCAACGCGCATGCGTGCCATGCGCACAGGTGTGGCCACCCACCCGTTCGCAGCGGCCGGCCACCCGACAAAAGCCTTGACGCCGCGCGGCGCGCACCGGTATTTTTCAAAAGCGAATCCGAATTCGAGTACGGAATATCCCTATGTCAGCGACGTCGTCCGGCCTTTCGGCCACCTCTTCCTTTCCCCGTATCGACACGCCTTCGATCCTGCAGCCGCCGCGGCAGCGGCGCGCGCGCGAGACCGAGCAGGCCCTGCTCGGCGCGGGCCGCGAACTGCTGGCGAAGCGCGATTTCGCCGCGGTTTCGGTAGCCCAGATCGCGGCCGCGTGCCAGGTGTCGGTGGGCGCCTTCTATGGCCGCTTCCGCGACAAGATGGCTTATTTCGAGGCGTTGCGCGCGCTGGTCATGGAGGAAACGTCGGCATCGATCGACCGCTACCTCGCGCAGGAGCGCTGGGACGACGTGCCGACCAACGTGCTGCTGGACAAAGCCGCGCGCTTCATGGTGCTGGGCACGCTCGCCAATCGCGGCGTGATGCGCGCTTCTCTGCGCCACGCCTCGACAAAGCCGGAGGAATGGCAGCCGCACCGCCAGAGCGGCGAAGCGATCGTCGAGCGGATGGTGCAGTTGCTGGTGCCACGGCTGTCGCTGCAGGCGGATATCGCCGAGTTGCGTGTGCGCTTTGCCATGCAGGCAGTCTTCAGCGTGCTGGTCAATGCGTTGCTGAACGACTCCGGGCCGCTGCATCTCGACGATGAACGGATGATCCCCGAACTGAGCCGCATGATGGCGGGGTACCTCGGCGTCACTGACAACGCCCAGGGTTGAGTTCGCGCGGTAATGCAGCGCGTCCATGGCCGCTATGAATTCCGTAGTGCTTGCTTGGCGGCGGAGCAAGGCCTCTCTAGAATGCGTCCACGCTGACTGCAGCTACGCACACTGAGACCGCACATGGCCACGCTTTTCCTCGTCCGTCACGGACAAGCCTCGTTTGGCGCCGCCAACTACGATTGCCTGTCGGAGACGGGCCGCCAGCAGGCCCGCTGGCTGGGCGAATATTTCAGCGAACGCGGCTTGCGCTTCGCACGCGTGGCAGCGGGCAACCTGGTGCGGCAGCAGGACACCGCGCGCGAGATCCTGGCCGCGATGGGCCAGCCGCAAGCGGAAATTGCCACGCATCCGGGTCTGAATGAATACGACGGCGAGGCGCTGTACCGCTGCCACACCGGCGGCGCCGACCACCGCGCCCACCAGAACGGCGACTACAACGATTACTGGCGCACTTTCCGCGCCGCGTACCATGCCTGGACGCAGGATGGCCTGGCCGACATGACGGAAAGCTGGGCCGATTTCGGCACGCGCATTGCCGATGCGCTGACGCAAGCGTGTGAAGGCACCACGCGTGAAGACGCGATCCTCGTGGTCAGTTCCGGCGGCGCCATCGGTCGCGCCACCGCCGACCTGCTCGGTGCCCCCGCAGCTACTGCCATCGAAATGAACCTGCAGTTCCGCAACACCGCGTTCTGCGAGATCATCGTCGGCCGCGGCGTGCAGCGCTTGCTGAGCTTCAACAATATCCCGCACCTGGACCGGCCGGAACGCCGCGACGCGCTGACCTTTGCCTGACAGCCGATACACAGGCGCCACGCGCAACAACGACAAACCCGCCTGACGGCGGGTTTTTTCTTGTGTGCCGAGCATGTCCAACAGCTCGGGGGTGCAAGTCCCCTATCCAACCTGATGGTGGTGAAGGATTAGTGAAGCGCAAGGGCGTCGTCGCGAGGCGGGGTCTGAAGGAAGCGTGGAACAAAGCCACGACCTGACGAACAGAAACCAGATACGAGGCCTACCTGGCTGGACGAGCGAGCAAGTGATCGCGAAGTCCATAGCCATCAAGAGCCGGGATGGTAAATCTGGCAGGTGTGTGGTGAAGGCGGTTGGAATTACCTCGGGAGGCCTGCTTGGTGTCCTGAAATCAGGACTGAATGACTCGCAAGGGCCATTGACCGCTAGGCAGGAGTCAGCATAGGGCATAGTACGGCGGCGACGCCGGAAGGCCTGAACGGAATAGAGCGGCAAGTAAGCC
>NZ_JAGIQB010000104.1:0-7845 GCF_017815025.1 Cupriavidus phytohabitans | reverse complement strand
GCCTCTTCCAGCACCTTCTGGTGCCGGCGCTGCACCGAGCAGTCGCGCTCGAACAGGTAGACGCAGTTGCCGTGCGTGTCGGCAAACACCTGGATCTCGATATGGCGCGGGCGGGTCAGGTATTTCTCCACCAGCACCTTGTCGTCGCCGAAGCTGGCGCTGGCCTCGCGCTTGACCGATGCCAGCGCGGCCTCGAAGCCATCGCCCGACTCGACCACGCGCATGCCCTTGCCGCCACCGCCCGCGCTGGCCTTGAGCAGCACCGGGTAGCCGATGCGGTCGGCCTCGCGGCGCAGCAGCGCCGGATCCTGGTCTTCGCCGTGGTAGCCCGGCACCAGCGGTACGGCAGCGCGCTCCATCAACTGCTTGGCCGCGCTCTTGCTGCCCATCGCGTAGATGGCGGAAGCCGGCGGGCCGATGAAGACCAGCCCCGCCGCGACGCAGGCCTCGGCGAAGGCTTCGTTTTCGGACAGGAAGCCGTAGCCCGGGTGGATCGCCTGGGCGCCGGTCTCCTTCGCCATTTCAATGATGTGATCGGCGCGCAGGTAGCTGTCGCGCGCGGCGGCGCCGCCGATATGGACGGCTTCGTCGCAGAAGGCGACGTGGCGCGCATCGGCGTCGGCATCCGAGTACACCGCGACGGTGCGGATGCCGAGCCGGCGGCAGGTGGCGGCGACACGGCAGGCGATCTCGCCGCGGTTGGCGATCAGGATCTTGCTGAACATGGCTCCCTCCTTGTTATGCCGTTATCGGCATCTTACGGCGGGGAGGTGTCCAATGGGTTAATTCCGCGTCGCTATCTCGCGCAACCATGCCGCGTGACTATTCCGCGTGATTACCCCGCGTAACCCTCCGCGCGGATGTCCAGGCGGGCCAGCAGGGCGCGATCGCGGTCGGCTTGCGGGTTGCCGGTGGTCAGCAGCTTTTCGCCGTAGAAGATGGAATTGGCGCCGGCCATGAAGCACAGCGCCTGCAAGGCCTCATCCATGGCCTCGCGGCCAGCGGACAGGCGCACCATCGCCCCGGGCATGGTGATGCGGGCCACGGCAATGGTGCGGACGAACTCGAACGGGTCCAGCGCCTCGGTGCCGGCCAGTGGCGTGCCTTCGACCTGGACCAGGTTGTTGATGGGCACCGACTCCGGGTACGGGTCCATATTGGCCAGCTGGGCGATCAGGCCGGCGCGCGCCTCGCGCGATTCGCCCATGCCGACGATGCCGCCGCAGCAGACGTTGATGCCGGCGTCGCGCACGTGGCCGATGGTGTCGAGCCGGTCCTGGTATGTACGCGTGGTGATGATCTTGCCGTAGAACTCGGGCGAGGTATCCAGGTTGTGGTTGTAGTAGTCCAGCCCGGCTTCCTTGAGCTGCTGCGCCTGCTCCGCCTTGAGCATGCCCAGCGTGACGCAGGTCTCCAGGCCCATCGCCTTGACCTCGCGCACCATGTCCATCACGGGCTCGAGGTGGCGGTCCTTGGGGCTGCGCCAGGCGGCGCCCATGCAGAAGCGCGTGGCACCGTTGGCCTTGGCGGCGCGCGCGGCGTCGAGCACCTCGTCCAGCGCCATCAGCTTCTCGGCCTTGACGCCGGCGTCGTGGTGCGCGCTTTGCGGGCAATAGCCACAGTCCTCCTCGCAGCCGCCGGTCTTGATCGACAGCAGCGTCGACAACTGCACGGTGTTGGCGTCGAAGTTCTCGCGATGCACCTGCTGGGCGCGGAACAGCAGGTCGTTGAACGGCAGCGCGAACAGTGCGGCGACGTCGTCGACGCGCCATTTGGCGTCGTCGGGCAATGCGTGCTGGCGGGCGGTCTGGCGCAGCGATTCGGCGGAGATGGTGGTAACGGTGTGGGCTTGGGTCATGTTGTTTTCAGTCGGATTCTGGTTCAGGCAGCGAGGCTGGCGGCCTCGGCCCGGGATTTGGCGGTGGCGGCAAACAGCGGCGCGAGGTCTAGGCGCGTAGCGGCGGCGGCGGGGTCGAGTTGCCAGGGCAGCTCGCCCAGGCACGGCGCGTCCAGCGATGCATGCAGCGTGGCGATGTTCTCGTCGGCGAGCAGCATGTCGGGGTCGACCCGGTTGGCGATCCAGCCGGCCAGCACCAGGCCGCGCGCGCGGACCGCTTCGGCGGTCAGCACCGCGTGGTTGAGGCACCCCAGGCGGATGCCGACCACCATCACCACCGGCAGGCCCAGCATCACGGCCAGGTCGGCGGTGCTCCAGCGCACGGCGCCGGCGTCGAGCGGAACGTGGAACCCGCCCACGCCCTCCACCACCACGGCATCGGCCTGGCGGCGCAGCGCGTCGAACGCTTCGCGGATCGGCGCGCGCGTGATGCGCACCCCTTCGTGCGCCGCCGCCAGGTGCGGCGAGCACGGCGTGCGCAGCAGGAACGGGCAGGTATGGCCGAGCGGCACCGTCACCGAACTGGCGGCGCGCAGCTGGGCCACGTCGTCGTTGTGCCAGTGGCCGTCGCGCCATTCGCTGCCGCTGGCGACCGGCTTCATGCCCGCGGTGCGGTAGCCGGCGCCGTGGAGCGCATGCAGCAGCGTGGCGCTGGCGTGGGTCTTGCCGACGCAGGTATCGGTGCCGGTCACAAAGCACGCGAAATTGCGCGGCGCAATCATGCAGCCTCCTTGCACGCGATCGCACCGGCTAGTGCGTCCAGCAGCCGTTGCACGTCGGCTTCCTCGTGTGCAGCGCACAGCGTGATGCGCAGCCGCGCCGTGCCCTCCGGCACCGTCGGCGGCCGGATCGCGCCGACGCGGATGCCGCCGGCCTCCAGCGCCGCCGACAGCGCCAGCGACGCCGCGTTGTCGCCAATGATCAGCGGCTGGATCGCGGTCTGGCTCTCGCCCAGCGACCAGCCGGCGCTGGCGGCCAGCCGTCCCAGGCCTTCGCGCAGCAATGCAATGCAGCGCATCAGTTGCGCACGGCGTTGCCGGCCTTCCTCGCCTTCGATGATCGCCAGGCTCGCCAGCAATGCATGCGCCACCGCAGGCGGCGCGGCCGTGGTGTAGATATACGGCCGCGCGGTGTTGACCAGATGCTCGATCACGGTCTCATGCGCGGCGACAAACGCGCCCGCCACGCCGGCGGCCTTGCCCAGCGTACCGATATAGACAAAGCGCTCGGACGACAGCCCCAGCGCTTCCAGCACGCCGTGGCCCTGCTCACCCAGCACGCCGAAGCCATGCGCGTCGTCGACGATGATCCACGCGTCGTAGCGCTCGGCCAGCTCCAGCAGCCGGCGCAGCGGCGCGACGTTGCCGTCCATGCTGAACACGCTGTCGGTGACAATCAGCTTGCGCTCGCTGGTGCTCGCCGCCAGCAGCGCTTCCAGCGCGGCGGTGTCGCAATGCGGATAGCGCTGCACGTCGGCGCGTGCCAGCCGTGCGCCGTCGATGAGCGAGGCGTGGTTGAGCGATTCGCAGAACAGCGTCGCGCCGGCCGTGCCCAACGCGGTCAGCACCGCCATGTTGGCCATGTAGCCGGTGCAGAAGTACAGCGTCTGCGCGTGCGGGATATGCGGCGCGAACCAGCGTGCCAGCTCTTCCTCCAGCTGCGCATGCGCGAGCGAGTGGCCGCTGACCAGGTGTGACGCGCCGCTGCCGGCACCGTAGCGGTGCGCGCCTTCCGCCAGCGCGGCGATCACCTGCGGATGGTTGGCCAGTCCGAGGTAATCGTTGCTGCAGAACGTCAGCAGCGATTGGGGTTGCACGTCGACGGCGCCCACCGCCTGATGCGGCGCGCACGCGGTGTGGGCGATGCGGCGGCGGCGCGTCAGGGCCAGTTGCTGGCGCTGCGCGGCGGCCTGTTTCAGTTGTTCAAGCAGCATGGCGGACCTCCGCGCTGGTGGTGGTGACATCGTCGAGCGTGGCCAGCAGTTGCTGGCCCAGCCAGTGCGCCTGGGCGGCATCGAAGACATAGGGCGGCAGCACGTACAACGTATTGCCGATCGGGCGAACCAGCAGTTCGCGTGCCCGCGCGGCATGGTGGAAGCGCGCGGAGAAATCGGCGCCTGCCACATCGTCGCGCACGTCGGCGGCCCAGATCAGCCCGCGCTGGCGCACGTGCTGCAGGCGCGCGTCGGCGGCCAGCGGCGCCATCGCGTCGGACAGCCAGCGGGCGCGTTCGCGGTTCTGTTCGATCACGTTGTCCTGCTCGAACAGGTCGAGCGTGGCCAGCGCGGCGCGGCAGGCCAGCGGGTTGCCGGTGTACGAGTGCGAATGCAGGAAGCTGCGCGCCAGTTCGTCGGCGACGAAGGCACGCTGGATTTCAGGGCGCGACAGCACCAGCGACAGCGGCAGGTAGCCGCCGCTGATGCCCTTGGACAGGCACAGGAAATCGGGCCACGCATGCGCGGGCAGCGCAGCCTCGGTGCGCCGCGACTGCTCCCATGCGAAGAAGGTGCCGGTGCGTCCGCAGCCGACCGCGATCTCGTCGGCGATCAGGTGCACCCGGTAGCGATCGCACAACGCGCGCGCGCCGTCGAGATAGGAGGGGTCATGCATCGCCATGCCGGCGGCGCCCTGCACCAGCGGCTCGACGATCAGCGCGGCGATCTGGCCGGCGCGCTCGCGCAGCAGCGTTTCCAGCTCCGCCAGCGCGCGCGCGGCCACGTCGGCCGCCGATTCGCCGCGCACGGCCTGGCGCGCGTCGGGCGACATCACCACATGCGCGCGGCGGATCAGCGGGTCGTAGGCGTCGCGGAAGATTTCCACGTCGGTCACCGCCAGTGCGCCAACGGTCTCGCCGTGGTAGCCGTTGCGCAGGCAGACGAACTCGCGCTTGGCAGGCAGCCCGGTGTTGCGCCAGTAGTGGAAGCTCATCTTCAGCGCGATCTCGACCGCCGAGGCGCCATCCGAGGCGTAGAACACATTGCCGAGCGCGCCGCCGCTCAGCGCGGACAGGCGCTCGGCCAGTTCGACCGCGGGGGCGTGGGTGCAGCCGGCGAGCATCACATGCCCGAGCGTTTCCAGCTGGCCCGCCAGCGCGGCGTTGATGCGCGGGTTGGCATGGCCGAACAGGTTGACCCACCACGAACTGGTGGCGTCGAAATAGCGGCGGCCGTCGGCATCGAACAGCCACGGGCCTTCGCCGCGCACAATCGCCAGCGGCAGGGCGTCGTCATCGGGGCGCAGGCGGGTGCAGGGGTGCCAGACCGCATTGCGGCTGCGCTGGCCCAGCGACTGCTCGCCGCCTGGGGAAAGGGACAGGTGATCCAAGGTAGCCCTCCTTTGTTGACCGTCTGCGTGCGCATTGCTGCAACGCGGCTGACGGTTGGAAGGGTCATGTTAGGAACGTCCGCGCGGGATTGGCAATGAAGGCGATTTTTTTGTTTTGGGCGCCGGTTCGCGTGATTTCGACGATTTTATAGGGGTGAAGCATGGAACTTGGGAGTTGCGTGCCGCGATCTCCACGCAAAATGGATGGAGGTTTTTTTGAGGCCTGGCTCCGTTGACGCTCCGGCCCTCTCCCCCGGCGCCTCTCCCGCGAGCGGGAGAGGGGAGCAAACAAGCGTGGGAGAAGCCGTTGGAGGGTTCGCCAGCGATAGCGCTAAGCGAGCGCAGCGATGCGTTCCATGCCCGAGCACATGACCTGCGATGCTGACGGCGCGCAGCGCAGCCGTAGGCGTCCCTACGTTGGCGTCAGCAGCAGGGACCATCCACAGCTCGGGGCTGGTCCAAAAACTGCGTCAATCCCGGGCCACCATGGCGCACCACGGCGGCAGGCAGCCCTGCTATGTGAGGAAGCGCAGCCCCGTACGAAAGCCCCGGCACACTACGATAAGAGTGGCCGCCCGCCCAGGGCAGTAACGCGCTTTTTGGTTACTTTTCGTCGCTCGGACAAAAAGTGACCCGCCCAGGAGGGCGGAACCAGGCATATCAAGCACTACCAGATGCCAGCCGCAGGCAAGGCATCCAAATCATCGCCCCCCCTCAGGCCGGCCGCCACGACGGCGTCCGCTTTTCCAGGAACGACCTCACCCCTTCCTTCCCTTCCTCCGACGCCCGGATCTTCGCAATCCGATCCGCCGTATCCGCCAGCAGGTCGTCATCGATCACCTGCCCCGCAATATCCTGCACCAGCCGCTTGCTCTCGCGCACGGCATTGGGGCTGTTGCCGACCAGCGCGGTCGCCAGCTCGGCCACCTTGGCGTCGAGCGCCTCGGCCGGCACCACCGCATGCACGAAGCCCAGCCGCAGCGCCTCGGCCGAGTCGAAACGCTCCGCGGTGATGAAGTAACGGCGCGCCGCCTGCTCGCCCATGGCGCGGATCACATAGGGGCTGATGGTGGCGGGAAGCAGCCCCAGCCGCGCCTCGGACAGGCAGAAATGCGCGTGCTCGGCGGCCACCGCGATGTCGCACGCGGCGACCAGCCCCATGCCGCCGGCGTAGGTGTCGCCCTGGATGCGCGCAATCACCGGGCGCGGGCACGACCACACCGTATACAGCATCTGCGCCAGCGTCAGCGCGTCTGCGCGGTTCTGGTCGTCGGAGTAGCCGGCCATCTTCTTCATCCAGTTCAGGTCGGCGCCCGCGCAGAAGGCCGGTCCGTTGCCGGCCAGCACGATGGCGCGCACCTCGTCCATGTCGCCGAGTGCGCGGAAGGCGCCGGTGACTTCCGCGATCACGGTCTCGTTGAAGGCATTGCGCACGTCTGGCCGGTTCAGCGTCACGGTGGCGACGTGGTTGGCGATATTGACGGTGAGGGTGGTGAATTCCATGGTTCGCTCCGTTGGCGGATGTCTGAATGGTTAGCGGGTGCGGCTCAGGAGCCGGTCTCGAACGGCAGGCCGAGCGAGTGGAAGAAGGCGGCGACCTCGGGTAGCCACAACGGGATGCCTTCGCGCGCGCTGAACAGCCGGTGCGAGTCGTTGGCGAACTCGCCCACGTCGAACAGCCGCGCATTGGCCGCTTCGCCTTTGGCCTGCGCCTTGTATGCGTTGAACATGCGGCCGGGCAATGGCACCGGCCAGTAGCTGTCGTTGTCGCCGTACACCCATAGCGACGGGTAGCGCGCCGCGCTGCCGTAGCTGGCGAAGGCGTCGACCAGCCGGCCTTCCCAGTCCGCGCAGTTCAGGTTGCGCAGCCCGCCGGCAAAGTTGACCACGCCGCGCACGCCGGGATAGCCGATGGTGCTGAAGGCCATGGTGGTCAGCCCGCCTTGCGATTGCCCGATCACCACGATGCGCTCCATGTCGATATAGGGGAGCGTGGCCATGTAGTCGAGCGTGGCGACCACGTCGTCGGCCTGCATCATGCCGTTGGACTCGATGTCGCAGCTGCCGCCCACGTAGGCGCCGCCCGAGCGCGCGAAGCCCTGCCGCATCGGCAGCACCACCACGTAGCCGCGGCGCAGGAACTCGGCGCTCTGCGCCGCGAAACGTGCGCGCCCCTGCGTGAAAGGGCGGCCAGGCGCCTTGCCGTGGTTGATCACCACCAGCGGAAACGGCCCTTCTCCCGGCGGCTTGAACACCGTGGCTTCCAGGTCGATGCGCGACGGGATCGCGGCCTTGGGCAGCATCACCACCTGCTCGGTAAAGCGCATGCGCGGCGTGGCCTGCCCGGCGCCGGCCCCCGTCTGCGCCGGCGCCGGCAAGGCCGGCAGCAAGGCGAGCACCGTGGCAAGGCAGGAAAGCAGACGGGTCACGCAACGCATGGAAGTGGAAGCCCAAAAAACCGATGAAGCCGATGAAACCAGACAAAGCGATGAAGAAGATAGAGCCGATGCCGTGACGGCGTTACATGCGGAACACGCCGAACTTCATATCCTCGATCGGCGCGTTCAGGCTGGCCGACAGGCCCAGCCCCAGCACCGTGCGCGTCTGCGCGGGATCGATCACGCC
>NZ_JAGIQB010000103.1:0-8221 GCF_017815025.1 Cupriavidus phytohabitans | reverse complement strand
CCGGCGCGGCATCGTCATACATGTCGTAGGCGGCGAGCTGCGACAGCTCCAGGAACGGGGTGCCCGGATCGAGCAGCATCTGCACGCGGTCTCGCGGCAACAGCTTGCCGCGCGACAAATGCTTGTTGCGCGCGTCATCACCGCCGCCCTGCGCCAGCTTTGCGATCTTCGCCTTGAGGTCGGCCACCAGTTCCCGCATCGCGTCGGCGTTGGCCTTGAACGATTCTGAGCGGGCGTTCAGTTTGGTTTCCAGCGTGGGCATCGTATCGTCTCTTCGTGCTTGGGTCTTGGTGGGGATCCGTCCAGTCTGCGCTGCGTGCGGTGCTGCAGGCCGGGCTACATGGCGATACTCATGGCGCTTTCCCGATCATGTCGCCATCCACATAGAGCCAGCGTGGGGCCTCGCCGGGCACGCGCGGCTCGTGCACGAAGCGGCTGCGCTCATGCAGCCGCCACGCGCGGCCACCGACCTTGTAGCGCGCGACGAACTCCACTTCGGCATGGGTGTCGTCCTGCTGCGCGTGTGCCTTCACCGACAGGCCGAGCCAGCGCGTGGCGGTGTCTGGCACAAGGTCCGCCGGACAGGTAGAGGGATGCCACGTCTGGCGCAGCCAGTCGGTGTCGTTCAGCACATAGGCGCTGTAGCGCGAGCGCATCAGCGCCTCGGCATTGGGCGGCAGTGCCTCGCCGCGATGGAAGCGGCCGCAGCACGCGGCATAGTCGGCGCCGCCGCATGGGCACGGCACCGGACCGGCCTTGGGCGGGCGGCGCGCTGTCATCCCACCAGCTCCGGCAGTTCGCGCATGTCGGTGAAGAGCGTGTGTGCACCCGCTTCGCGCAGCGACGCGGCGTCGTTGCGCGCGGCGTAGCCGAACACCGTCATGCCCGCGGCCACGCCGGCGGTGACGCCGGTGGGGCTGTCTTCGATCACGGCACAGCGCGCCGGCTCGACGCTCATGGTGCGCGCGGCCAGCAGGTACACGTCGGGCGCCGGCTTGCTGCGCGCCACTTCGGTGGCGGAGAAGATATGCTCGCGCTCATCCTGCTGGAACAGCTCGACCAGTCCGGTCTTGGTCAGCTGCAGCTTGACCTTGACACGGTCGGCGCCCGACGCCACGCACACCGGCATGCCGGTGGCGGCGATCTTGCCAATGGCGTCGCGCACGTGCGCCACGGCTGCCACTTCGGCTTCGAGCACCGCATTTCGGCGCGCCAGCCAGGTCGACAGCCAGTTCTCGGGCAGCGGCGCGCCGCGCATGCGTTCGATCATGTCCAGTTCCTCGCGCACGGCGCGGCCGAGGAACAGGCGCGTGGAGTCTTCCAGCGAGATCTCGATGCCGAGTTCGTTCAGCATCTGGTTGAGCACGCGGTTGACGATCGGCTCGCTGTCGACGAGCACGCCGTCGCAGTCGAAGATCACGCAATCGAAGCGGCCGGAATGGCCCTGGGTAACTGCGGTCATGCGGGTTTCTTTTCCTTGTTGTCCAGGCTGGCTACACCAGGTACGGCCCGGAGTTCGGTCTGGCGGCGCGCCTTCAGGTGCGCCTCGACCTGGTCGAAACGGTCGAAGCCCCAGAAGGGCTCGCCGTCGACGATGACGAAGGGCGAGCCGAACACGCCCTTGGCCATCGCCACGTCGATCTCGGCCTTGAGCTGGTCCTTGATCTGGTAGCTGGTGGCGCCGGCATCCATGGCCTGCACGTCGATGCCCAGCGGCTCCGCCAGCTTCATGATCTCGGCCGGCTCGGCGATATTGATGTCGTCGACGAACAGTGCGCGGTACACCGACCTGGCGAACGCCGCGGCGATATCGGCGCCGTGATGGTTCTGCAGCCACAGCATGGCGCGGGCGGCATGCGTGGTCGGCAGCGGGAAATGCGTGGGCCGCTTGTACTCGATGTCGTGGAAGCGCGCGGTGCGCTCGAAATCGCGCCAGCTGTAGTCGCCCTTGAGCGGCAGCTGCGGCAGCGGCGACGCGCCGGTGGTCTTGAACACGACCCCCAGCAGGATCGGATGCCAGGCGACGATACGGCCGTACTTCTGCGCCAGTTCATCGATGCGGGTGCTGGCGAAATATCCGTAGGGCGAAGAGAAATCGAAGTAGAAATCGATCGCTGCGGTCATGTCGGGAGCCTTTGTTCTTGTCTTGCCGAGTCGGGAGTCGGGGTCGTGCCGCCCTTGCCGGGGGCGCCGGCGGCACTTGGCATCATCGTACGCTGTTTAAGCCATGATCAGGCAAGTGCGCGCGCAATCAGGATCTTCTGGATATCGCTGGTGCCCTCATAGATCTGGCACACGCGCACGTCGCGGTAGATGCGCTCGACCGGGAAGTCGCTGACATAGCCATAGCCGCCGAACACCTGGATCGCGTCGGAGCAGACCCGCTCGGCCATCTCGCTGGCAAAGAGCTTGGCCATCGCGGCTTCCTTCAGGCACGGGCGGCCTGCGTCGCGCAGCGCCGCGGCGTGCCACACCATCTGGCGCGCCACGTCGATGCGGGTCGCCATCTCGGCCAGGCGGAACTGCACCGCCTGGTGCTGGAACAGGGGCTGGCCGAAACTCTCGCGTTCCTTCGCATACGCCAGCGCCGCCTCGAACGCGGCGCGCGCCATGCCGATGCTCTGCGAGGCGATGCCGATGCGCCCGCCTTCCAGCCCCGACAGCGCCATCTTGTAGCCGCCGCCCTCATCGCCCAGCAGGTTCGCGGCCGGCACGCGGCAGTCCTCGAACAGGATCTGCGCGGTGTCCGACGAATGCTGGCCGAGCTTGTCCTCCAGCCGCGCCACTACGTAGCCGGGTGTCGACGTCGGCACGATAAACGCGCTGATGCCGCGCTTGCCGGCGGCCTTGTCGGTCACCGCCAGCACGATCGCCACGTCGGCATTCTTGCCGCTGGTGATGAATTGCTTGACGCCATTGAGCACGTAATCGTCGCCGTCGCGGACCGCGGTGGTGCGCAGCGCCGCCGCGTCGGAGCCGACGTGCGGCTCGGTCAGGCAGAACGCGCCGAGCATCTCGCCGCGCGCCAGCGGCACCAGCCACTGCTGCTTCTGCGCTTCACTGGCGAACGACATCAGCATGCTGCACACCGGGCAGTTATTCACGCTGATGACGGTGGAGGTGCCGCCGTCGCCGGCCGCGATCTCTTCCAGGATCAGCGCGAGCGACAGGTAGTCGAGGCCGGCGCCGCCGTATTCTTCCGGCACGGCCACGCCATAGGCGCCCAGCACGGCCAGCTCGCGATGCACGTCCTTGGGGAAGATCTTGTCGCGGTCCCACTGCGCAGCCTGCGGCGCGATCACCTCCTGCGCGAACTGGCGCACGGCGTCGCGGATCATTTCCTGTTCGGGGGTCAGCAGCATATCGATGGTCGGTTGGTCGTGCGCGCCGCGATCACCAGGGGATCGGCGTGCCGTCGTAGTTGTGGAAGGTGCCGTTGTCGCGCCGCTTGACGCCGGCCAGCACCTGGCGCATGCCCTTGACGCTCTGCTGCACGGTCAGGTCGGCGTCCTGGCCGCCCATGTCGGTCTTGACCCAACCGGGATGCAGCGCGATGCAGGTGGCGTGGCGCGCGTCAAGCGACACCGCGCGCAGCGCGGCGTTGGCGCCAGCCTTGCTGACGCGGTACAGCCAGCTGCCGTTGTGCTCCATGCCACCGATGCTGCCCATGCGCGAAGACAGCACCGCCAGCACGCCGCCGTGGCCGGACTGGCCGGCTTCGACATAGGGCAGCACCAGCGGCAGCGCCATCATCGGGCCGAGCACGTTGACGTGCATGACCCGGTCGAACTCCTGCGGCGTCACCGGCTGCGCGCCTTCGGTGCGCGGACCCAGCACGCCCGCGTTATAGATCGCCACGTCGAGTGCTTCGCCGTCGAGCTTCCAGCCCAGCCCGGCGACAGCGCCAGGATCCGACAGGTCGACCTGGTGGGCTTCGGCGCCCAGCGCCTGCAGCGCGCCCACGCCCTCCGGCGTGCGTGCCGCCGCGATGACGCGCCAGCCGTCGGCACGGTACTGGCGGACGAACTCAAGGCCGATGCCGCGGGAGGCACCGAGGATCAGGACGGTTGGCAAGGGTTGCTCCTTGGTCTGGTATGGGCGGGTTCAGCAATCTGCCTCTGCATGGCTCCCCTCTCCCGGCCCCCCTCCCGCTTGCGGGAGAGGGGAGAAACAAGCGGAAAGGCGTTACAGGATCTCGATCCCGACCGCCGTTGCCTCGCCCCCACCAATGCACAGGCTCGCCACGCCACGCTTGCCGCCGGTCTTGCGCAGCGCGCCGATCAGCGTGGTCATGATGCGCGCGCCCGAAGCCCCGATTGGATGCCCCAGCGCACACGCGCCGCCGTGGATGTTGACCTTGTCGCGCGGGATCTTGAGGTCGTGCATCGCCGCCATCGGCACCACGGCAAAGGCCTCGTTGATCTCGAACAGGTCGACGCTGTCGGTGTTCCAGTCGAGCTTGCGGTACAGCTTGGCGATGGCCTCCACTGGCGCGGTGGTGAACCAGCCCGGTGCCTGCGCGTGGGTGGTGTGGCCCAGCATGCGGGCGATCGGCTGCAGGCCCAGCCGCTTCGCGGTGGAAGCACGCATCATCACCAGCGCCGAGGCGCCGTCGTTGATCGACGACGACGATGCGGCGGTGATGGTGCCATCCTTGGCAAAGGCGGGCTTGAGCGACGGGATCTTGTCGAGCTTGATGCGGCGCGGGCCTTCGTCGGTGTCGATCACCGTATCGCCGCCCTTGCCCGACACCGTCACCGGCGCGATCTCCCAGCGGAAATCGCCCTTCTCGGTGGCCTGCTGCGCGCGGCGCACGCTCTCCATCGCGAATTCGTCCTGCTGCTCGCGCGTGAAGCCGTACTTGGCGGCACAGTCCTCGCCGAAAGTGCCCATGGCGCGGCCCTTGTCGTAGGCGTCTTCCAGGCCGTCCAGCATCATGTGGTCATAAATCATGCCGTGGCCGATGCGGTAGCCGCCGCGGCCCTTCGGGATCAGGTACGGCGCGTTGGTCATGCTCTCCATGCCGCCGGCGACCGCGATGTCGAACGAACCGGCGATCAGGCCGTCATAGACGGTCATGGCCGCGCGCATGCCCGAGCCGCACATCTTGTTGACGGTGGTGCAGCCCACGCTCAGCGGCAGGCCCGCGCCCAGCGCAGCCTGGCGTGCCGGCGCCTGGCCCAGGCCGGCGGGCAGCACGCAGCCGAACACCACTTCTTCCACCTGCTCCGGCTTCAGGCCGGCGCGCTCGACCGCCGCGCGGATGGCGACGGCGCCGAGCTGCGGCGCGGTCACGCTGGCGAATTCGCCCTGGAACGCAGCCATCGGCGTGCGGGCGGCTGAAACGATGACGATCTCTTCCATGTCGGGTCTCCTGGATCGGGGTATGTGTGCGGTAGTGCTGTCGGGTGAGGTGTCGGGTGAGGTGTCGGCTACGCGCGATTTCAGCGGATCGACGCCTGCGGCGGGTCGCCGTACTGGCGGTAGGCCGCGGCCAGCTGCTCGTGCAGCTCGTCGTTGTTGCTGGCCGCCATGCCCAGGTCGCGCAGCAGGCCGTCGGACACGCCGTAGATCCAGCCGTGCACCGTGACGGCCTGGCCACGGTCCCAGGCGTCCTGGAGCACCGTGGTCTGGCAGATATTGCTGACCTGTTCGATCACGTTCAGCTCGCACAGGCGGGTGTGGGCATCTTCCTCGCGCAGGATGGTGCCCAGGTAGGCCTCGTGCTTGTCGGCCACGTCGCGCACATGGCGCAGCCAGTTGTCGGCCAGGCCGATGCGCTCGCGCTTGAGCGCGACCTTGACGCCGCCGCAGCCGTAGTGGCCCACCACCGTGATATGGCGCACCTTGAGCACTTCCACCGCAAACTGGATCACCGACAGCGCATTCAGGTCGCTGTGCGCGATCACGTTGGCGATATTGCGGTGGACGAACACCTCGCCCGGGGCCAGCCCCAGGATCTGGTTGGCCGGCACGCGCGAATCGGAGCAGCCGATCCACAGGTATTCCGGCGCCTGCTGGTTGGCCAGGCGGGTGAAGAAAGCGGGGTCTTCCGCGTTGACGCGGTCCACCCAATCGCGGTTGTTGCGGAACAGCTGGGCGATGGCTTCATTCATGCGACTCTCCTTGCAGGGTCGGCGGCAGGCAGTTCGGAGGCAGCGCCGTAGCGGTTGATGAATCGCTCGGAAGGGTGATAGGCAAAAAAGTCATGGACATGTCCGGCCAGCAGCCGGTCCTTGTGGCCCTGCCACATGGCAGGGTCGAAAAAATCCGCGTGGTGGCGCAGGAACGCCGCGCGCACGCGCGTGTCGCCCAGCAGGAACGTGCGGAACGTCTCGGGAAAAATATCGTGCGGCCGCACCGTGTACCAGACTTCGCCCGACATCTCCTCTTCCTCGTTGCGCGGCTGCGGCACGTGGCGGATGTTGCAGTCGGTCAGGTACTCGATCTCGTCGTAGTCGTAGAACACCACGCGACCGTGCCGCGTGACGCCGAAGTTCTTGTACAGCATGTCGCCCGGGAAGATGTTGGCGGCCATCAGTTCCTTGATGGCGTTGCCGTATTCCAGCACGCCGTGCTCGACCTGCTCGTCGGTGCCTTCCTGCAGGTAGATGTTCAGCGGCGTCATGCGGCGCTCGATATAGACGTGGCGCACCACGATCTCCTCGCCCCCGTGCTTGTCGCGCTGGTATTCGATCATCGACGGCGCGTGCTGCTCGAACTCGCGCACCAGCGCATCGTCGAAACGCGACAGCGGGAAGGCCACATCGGAATACTCCAGCGTATCGGCCATGCGGCCGACGCGGTCGTGCTGCTTGACCAGCTGGTATTTGGATTTCACCAGCTCGCGCGTGGTTTCCTTGGGTGCCGGGTAAAAGTCCTTGATGACCTTGAACACGTACGGGTACGACGGCAGCGTGAACACCAGCATCACCAGCCCGCGGATGCCGGGCGCGACGATGAACTTGTCCGACGAATGCTGCAGGTGGTGCAGGAAATCGCGGTAAAACAGGTTCTTGCCTTGCTTCTGCAAGCCCAGCGACGTGTAGATCTCCGCCCGCGGCTTGCGCGGCATGATGTCGCGCAGGAAGGTCACGTAGGCCGACGGGATCTCCATGTCGACCATGAAGTAGGAATGCGTGAACGAGAACAGGATCAGCAGCTGTTCCTTCTTCAGCAGCACCGTGTCGAGCATCAGCTTGCCCGAAGGGCCGTGCACGATCGGGATCGCCAGCGGGAAGGTGCGGTCGCCGTTCAGGATGCGTCCGATGATGAAGGCCGACTTGTTGCGGAAGAACAGCGACGACAGCGTATGGACCTGGAAATTCGGCGCGGTGCGGAAGTCGCCGAAATGCTCGCTGACGGCGCGCACCACGTAGCCGATATCCCGCTTCAGGTCTTCGAACGGGCGCTCCAGCTGGAAGTTGTGCACGATGCGCTCGAAGCATGCCGCCATGCCCGCGCGGCTGCCCGGGTAGTAGGCGCGGAAGGTCGGGCGCGTCGGCGATTCCTCGTTCTCGATGTATTCGGTCGAGATCGCCGGGCGCACGAAGATGAAATCGTTGTTGAAGTACGAACGGTGCAGGATGCGCGTGCAGACCGAATTGAAGAAGGTCTCGGCCAGCTCGGGCTGGTGGTGGTTGGTCAGCAGCCCGATGTAGTGCAGCTTGATCTGCTGCCAGATCTCGTCGTCGATGTTCTCGGCGTCATATTCGTCTTCGAGGATGACGCTCGATTCGCGCACGCGCTCGTTGTAGAAGGCGATGCGGTCGCGCTGGATCTGCTGCAGGCCGTGCCAGTCGCCGGCCTCGAACTTGAGCTTGGCCTGGTGGCTGACCTCGCGGAACAGACGGTAGTGCTTGTCGAACCCGTCGAGCATCGTTCTCGCCACATCGAAGGCAATCTGCGAGGAGAGCAGTTTGGGGAAGTGGGACATGGATCGACGGGGGCGACTGCGTGACGGTCTTGCGACGGGTAGTTGGGATTGTAAATGGGTTCCGGGGAAGCGCTCCGGATGTCCGGGGGCGCCGGAGGTGATTCCGGCGCACCCGGCACACCGTTACATCGTTTCCGCGAACAGCTCGCGGCCGATCAGCATGCGGCGGATCTCTGACGTGCCCGCACCGATCTCGTACAGCTTGGCGTCGCGCCACAGGCGCCCGGCCGGGTATTCGTTGATGTAGCCGTTGCCGCCCAGGATCTGCACGGTCTCGCCCGCCAT
>NZ_JAGIQB010000102.1:0-8880 GCF_017815025.1 Cupriavidus phytohabitans | reverse complement strand
AATGAGTTATCGCAACTGCCTGTTCCGCCTTTACGACGGCGCGATCAAGAGCGCACAGATCGTGGAGTTCCTCAAGGCACTGCGCGCGCACCTCAAGCGCCGCCTGATGATCATCTGGGACGGCGCCGCGCAGCACAAGAGTCGCATCGTGCGCGACTACCTCGATAGCACTGGTGATGCAGTGCAGATGGCCTTTGTCCCGCCCTACAGCCCGGATCTGAATCCAGTGGAATATCTCTGGGGCTGGCTCAAGCGCCATGCCCTCGCCAACTTCTGCCCACACTCGCTCGCCGAACTCAAAACGACCGCCCGCAATCGGCTGCGTAGCGCACAGCAACGCGCCAACATCATTGCCGCGTGCTGGAAGCAGGCCGAGTTGTGGTGATGTCATCATTTATGCAAGCCTCAATAAGTAGCGCTCATAACTTGTCTCGGATTTTCATCTGATTCTCTTTACGGATCAGCGTAGTCTTGTAATATTAATATTTCTTAACGCCCCCTGACAAAACGACATAGATGAATATTCCGGCCGCAATCAACACGACTTCTGTTCTATTGTACGCACTCCTATCCACCATTTATAAGAGCGCACAGGTTCTGCATAGTCGACCAACACGGGGCACTCCTGCGCCAACCAATGTCATTGATCCGGAATGGCGGCCAGACGTCGACGTTATTGTGCCCTGCTTCAACGAAGACCCGCCCACGCTCAGAGCTTGTCTTACTTCAATCGCAAAGCAAGAGTATGCCGGAGTATTGAACGTTTATGTAATTGATGACGGCTCGAGTAGCCGTGATGCGTTGGTCGCGGTCTACCGGGACTATGAGGAAGATCCGAGGTTTAACTTTATTCTCCTTCCGAAGAATGTGGGTAAACGTAAAGCACAGATCGCCGCAATACGTTCCTCCTATGGAGAACTCATACTTAACGTCGACTCAGATACGACGCTGGCCCATGATGTCGTAAAAAACCTTGTGCTCAAGATGCAGGACAGATCGATTGGTGCCGCCATGGGACAGTTGACAGCCAGTAATCGAAAGCAGTCGTGGTTGACTCGATTGATCGACATGGAGTACTGGCTCGCGTGTAACGAGGAGCGAGCGGCTCAGGGGAGATTTGGCTCCGTTATGTGTTGCTGCGGTCCTTGTGCGATATACCGTCGCTCCGCGCTTCTTCGTCTTCTTGATAAATACGAGACCCAGTTCTTCCGGGGCAAGCAAAGTGATTTTGGTGAAGATCGCCATTTGACGATTCTCATGCTGACTGCAGGCTATCGAACGGAGTATGTTCCTAGCGCTATCGCGGCTACTGTTGTGCCAGATAAGCTCATACCGTATCTTCGGCAACAGCTCCGGTGGGCACGCAGCACATACCGTGACACGCTCCTCTCGCTACGTCTACTTCCCCACCTCAATGGCTTTCTTACGCTGGACACCGTTGCGCAGAACGTTGGTTCGCTATTGCTAGCGATCTCAGTCATCAGTGGACTTGCACAGCTTGTGATGACGGCAACAATTCCTTGGCCGGCGTGCATAACAATTGCCTCAATGACGTTCGTTCGGTCCACCGTAGCGGCTATTCACGCTCGACAGCTTAGATTTTTCGGATTCTCGGCGCATACCCTGATTAACCTCTTCCTTCTACTTCCGGTGAAAGCCTACGCGTTGTGCACACTCGGAAATAGCGATTGGCTGTCGCGGGGCGAGGCATTAAACAGCTCGCACGATAAATCCGTCTATCCATCATCGGAATCTTCGGGAAAATATGCAGATGGGGAAACTCATTCAACTTTTCATTCTGAAATTTCTGGTAAGAAATGTTTGCCTCCTACGTGTGTGACATCGGGAAATGAATTTTATACCGAGTAGGACAACTGGTATTACTCGTCCAAGCTTCCTTCAGAAGACAACAACACACACTTATATTTCGAGCTTCATGTCCAGCGCAGCGATCGAGTTCTCCGGCGTTAGAAAGTCATATGGCGGCAAGCCTGCCGTCAATGATCTATCTTTTTGTGTGAAAACTGGCGAATGCTTTGGCTTGTTGGGCCCTAACGGCGCTGGTAAAAGCACGATTGCTCGAATGGTTCTGGGAATGGCAATGCCTGACGGCGGCACGATCACAGTCCTGGGAGAGCCCGTACCAATACGAGCACGCCGAGCTCGCGCCCGCATCGGCGTAGTTCCGCAATTCGACAATCTTGAACCAGGATTTACGGTACGCGAGAATCTGATTGTATTTGGACGCTACTTTGGCATGACCACAGCCGAGATCGAGGCAGCGATTCCATCTCTGCTTGAGTTCGCACATCTTGAAACGAAATCCCATGCTCGCGTCACGGAACTGTCAGGCGGCATGAAAAGGGCATTGACTATCGCGCGCGCGCTGATCAACGATCCCCAACTTCTGGTAATGGACGAACCTACAACCGGCTTGGATCCTCATGCGCGCCACCTGATTTGGGAGCGATTGCGCTCGCTGCTAACGAAGGGCAAGACTATTCTTCTCACTACTCACTTCATGGAAGAGGCGGAGCGGTTGTGCGACCAGCTTTGCGTAATAGAGGACGGACGCAAGCTCGTTGAGGGAACTCCGCAGAGTCTGGTCCAGAAACAAATCGGTACCGAAGTGCTAGAAGTATATGGCGGCAAACCACACGAGCTGCGTTCATTACTAGCACCATACGGTCCCCGAACCGAAGTAAGCGGCGAGACGCTGTTCTGCTACGCCTCCGATTTGGAACAAATTCGGGTACCTTTACGCGAGCTTTCGGGCCTGCGCGTCCTACAACGCCCCGCAAATCTGGAGGACGTATTCCTGCGGCTAACCGGGCGTGAGATCAGGGAATAAATAATGCGTGACGTACTCATGATGACTTTGCCCGCGAACGCTTGGAACTGGCGCACGGTATGGCGCCGTAATTTCTTAGCATGGCGGAAGGCTGCTCTCGTTTCCCTAATTGGCAATCTTGCAGATCCAATGATGTATCTGTTCGGCCTTGGCTTCGGAGTTGGGGTACTGATAGATCACGTTGAAGGATCTGCATATGTAGCGTTTCTAGCAGCCGGTATGGTTGCTGCGAGTGCAATGACTTCCGCAACGGTCGAGACAATCTATGCGGCCTTCTCTCGGATGCACACGCAGCGCATGTGGGAAGCAGTCCTGTGCACAAAGCTTACGGTTGGCGACGTCGTCCTCGGTGAAATGACGTGGGCGGCGAGCAAAGCCCTACTGGCAGGCACCGCGGTGGCTGCCGTTTCCGCAACATTGGGCTATGCCGATCTCTCGAATATTTTTTTACTAATACCGGTCATTGTTCTAACTGGCTTCGCATTTGCAAGCCTTGCTATGGTCCTCGTCGCGATTGCGCCGAGTTACGATTACTTTGTGTTCTACCAAACGCTTGTCCTCACACCGATGCTTTTCCTGAGTGGTGTTATTTTCCCAGTAGAACAGTTGCCAGGGGCCCTTCATCTTGTGTCGAGAGTCCTTCCACTTTCCCATTCCGTCGAACTCATCCGCCCCGCGATGCTTGGACGCCCGTCGGCGAGTGTCGGTCTGCATGTGTCCGTACTTTGCCTTTACGCAATAGTGCCCTTCTTCCTATCGACAGACCTTGTTCGCCGGCGTCTGATGTCTTGATGATCGCATCGACACTCTGACCAGGGATCAAATCCTTGTACCGCCGCTAACCACTTGATGTATATCTGTGCAACTCTTTAACGAAACCATGCCAACAGCCGCACCATTCGTAATCCTTGGGATGCCCAGAACAGGTACGCACTATCTGGAAGAATTGCTGAATTTGCATCCTAATATGTCGAGCAATGGAGAATTGCTCAATCCGTACGATATGAACTGGCCAGATAATAGCCGACTCCTACGTAGCGATAGGGACCTTCTTGATCTAGCTTATCAACATTACCCCACCCGCTCTGGAAAGACGGCGCTCACCCACGTTGGCTGCAAAATAAACCAACCCCAGTTCCGCGAGCGGCCGGGATTCTTTGAGAACTTGATCGGTTGGCCACATCTTCGTGCGATATTTGTCCGCAGAAATTCTCTGGAGTCGCTGCGATCCCTCGTTCAGGCAAGGACAAGTGGTCAATGGCTACAGTACGGTACGTGCCACTCCCTGGCCGCTCCACCCACCGTAACGTTGACCATCGATGAATGCGAAGCCTACTTCAGGATCGCTGACGACTTCCACACTCTCGTCGCGAATTCCTTTCATCGAGATCGGATTATGACGATCGACTATGAGAATTTACTGCGCAATCCAGCCCCATGCCTCGACGCAATTTGGTCCTTCCTAGGAACATCGCCGCACGCATGCTCAGTACGCACGGCCCTTCGGCGTCAGGAAATGCGACCTCTGCAAGAGACGGTATGCAACTTCGTTGAGCTAAAGCGCCATTTCAGCGGGGGGCCGCATACAAGCTATTTCGAAGCCTAGAATGGCTCAAACCATCGCACGAGCATGCGTATTTTTGTGCCTCAACTTAATTAATTGGTCGACAGGTGACAGTGGTTGGCCTATTAACTCTTCCAATAGGTTACTTTTATGTCGTCGCCAAAAGTTCAGTGGAAACTGCGCTGGGAAAATGATCTTGAACTCTCCGACCATTTAGAATTGGCTGAGTTTTTCAAAGCGACCTATGGTCCGACAGGGCCCTTCAATGCGAAGCCGTTTAGCGGCGGTCGAAGTTGGGCGGGCGCACGGCCTGAGCTCCGCGCCATAGCTTACGATTCTCAAGGGGTTGCGGCACACATGGGCGCACTTCGACGATTCATCAAGGTAAATTCAGCTGATGTGCTTGTGGCCGAACTAGGTCTATACGGAGTTCGCCCGGACCTTGAAGGATTCGGAATTAGCCATTCCATCCGTGCAATGTACCCCGTGCTTCAAGAGCTTCGCATACCGTTCGCTTTCGGGACGGTCAGGCACGAGTTGAAAACTCACTTTTCACGATTGTGCCGACATGGACTAGGAACGATCATCGAAGGAATCCGCGTGCGCTCAACTCTTCCGAACGTCCACTTGGATTTGCCATCCACTCGGGTGGAGGATGTCCTCGTCGTGGTTATGCCAATTAACAGTTCGTTGCAAGAATGGCCAAGCGGCGAAACAATCGAACGCAACGGACCCGAGCTATGAAGACAGGTCTACTGGATTGATTAGTCGGCGACCTTCGAGTAGAAAGAAGCGTGCGTTAGGGTCCACTATTAAGAACCGAAAGATTTGCCCATGCTTTCAAACCTAGAATTGCTGCGTCGTGAATTGAATACAGATGACCCCTGGCGCCTCGACACTAATCCTTACGAACACGAGCGTCACAGACATATGCTTCGATTGTCACTCATGCAGGGCCGAATCACTAATGCGCTTGAAGTGGGATGTGCTGCTGGGGCATTCACGGAGAAACTTGTGGACCACTGCCAACGGCTCACAGTCATAGATGTTGTTCCGCAAGCGATAGCTCGTGCTCGCGACCGACTGAAGGAGCCAGCAAACACTACTTGGATCGTTTCAGATGTCAAAGATTTCTCGACGCGTGACAAGTTCGATCTAATCGTGGTCGCTGAGGTTCTGTATTATTTGGATAACCTTGCAGAAATGCGATCCACGATCCGAAATCTCGCAGGAATGCTTGCGCCCGCCGGACAGTTGGTATTCGGATCGTCACATGACGACACTTGCCGGAGATGGGGGCACATTGCTGGTGCAGAAACTGTGCTTGCTATGCTCAGAGAAGAGTTGACTGAAGTTGAGCACTTTGAATGCAAAGGACAATCGCTCACCGAGGGTTGCTCGCTAGCGCGATTTCGCAAATCCCCGGACGAATCACAACACACACGTTTACCGAGTTATAAAGAGGAAATAGCATGCGGATCTGCGGGATCAAGCTAACGCACGACGGAGCCATCGCCGTGGTAGAAGATGGGAAATTGGTTTTTTGCATCGAGCAGGAAAAGCGAGAGAACAATAAGCGCTATCAGGAAATCGAGAACCTTGAGGAAATTGCCCTCGTTTTGGCGGAACATGGGCTGAACGCTGTAGATATAGACCAGTTCGTCATTGATGGCTGGGATGGAGACGTGGAGTCTAGATTCCACGTCCGTAGTGGATCTGTTCCGATCAGTCTAAAGGGCGCACCGTATGCTGAGAGCGACGCCAATGACCTCCTTGCCTCCCTTGACGGCGACGGTTTGGTGGTCGGCGAAGGTTCATTTCCGTACAAAAGTTTTCCGCATGTGTCAGGGCACGTAGCGGCCGCATACTGCACCAGCCCGTTTGCGCAAAAGGAGCAACCCGCTCTTTGTCTGGTTTGGGATGGCGGCATCGTCCCAAGGCTCTACCATGTGCAGCGTGATGGGGCGCGCCGCGTTGACTGCCTCTTCCCCCTCATTGGCCATATCTATGCGGCGGCGGGTCACTACTTTGGTCCCTATAAGAAACTTGGCGGAGCAGATTGGGATCTCGGCGTGGCAGGCAAGCTCATGGCTTATATTGGGCTCGGGTCCGTCGATGAAAGTACCGTAGCTGTATTTCACAGCCTTTACGAAGAGCACTTCGCTGGTGACAGCGAGTTGGCGCGCAGCTATCGTGCGAATATTAGGGCACCTGAAGGCTCGTTGAAACCCGTCCGTGATTTTTTCCAAGCTAGCCTGCCCCGACTTGAAGGGAAGCTTCACCAAGATGTTCTTGCCTCCTTTCACGTCTTTCTCGAGCGCCTTCTCGTTCATGAAATCGGAATGGCGCTGCAGCGCCATTCAATACAAGTGCCCCAAAACCTGTGCATCGCTGGGGGATGTGGGCTAAACATCAAATGGAATAGCGCATTACGTGAGAGTGGCTTATTCGCTGCAATATGGGTCCCTCCGTTCCCCAACGACAGCGGCTCGGCAATTGGTGCGGCTTGCTGTGCGATGGCTGCGGACCAGGGGTTCATACCGTTGGAATGGTCAGTGTATAGCGGGCCTTCCGCAAAACTTGGCGTCGTCCCTCCGGGATGGACCGCGTCTCCGTGCACGATTTCGGAACTCGCCCGCATACTTACAGATAACAAGCCAGTCATTTTTCTTGCAGGTCGTGCCGAATTGGGCCCTCGGGCTTTGGGCGGAAGAAGCATTTTGGCAGCCCCAACTTCGGCTGCAATGAAACGTCTTCTGAACGATGTCAAGCATCGAGAGCATTTTCGACCGGTGGCGCCAATATGCCTTGAGGATAAGGCAATGTCCATCTTTGAGCCTGGTACTCCGGATCCCTACATGCTCTTCGACCATCTAACGCGTAAGGAATGGCGCGACAAGATCCCTGCGGTCGTGCATCTTGACGGTACTGCTCGTTTGCAAACCATCCATAGAAGTTCTGAACATCCCGTCGCAAAGCTTTTGGTCGAATATGAGAAGCTAACAGGTATTCCTTTGCTCTGCAACACAAGCGCGAATTTCCACGGCCGAGGATTTTTCCCCGACGCTGCGTCCGCTTGTGAATGGGGGCGCGTGGAACAAGTTTGGTTCGAGGGTATTCTTTGGGGAAAAACGGAAGGAAGCGTCACGACATTGAATGTGGACGAAGCAGTAATGTGTTCCAAAGGAGCATAGACCCGATAGTGGCGGCATCGCTCCCGACGTAGCTCCGCGTTTCAGGGCTAGACGTTCAACTACCTTCGCCCAATTTGTACGTAGACTTGGCAGGACGCGTTTGCAAGCCCGGGCGCCCGTGTTGTTTGCAAAGTCCAATTTCACGCACGTATACGAAATATGATGAGCGATGCTCGCACTCCTCACCTTTACATCCACGACTTCGGAGTCGGTCCGGAATCGAGAGCGCAACTGCTTGGTCAGGCGCCGTCCATCCTCTGGTTCACAGGCCTGTCCGGCGCAGGGAAATCGGCGATTGCCGACCGGCTTGAGGCAGCCCTGCATGCGCGCGGGCGGCTCACTTACATTCTCGATGGCGACTCAGTCAGGCGTGGCCTTTGCAAAGATCTTGGCTTTGACAAGGAGGATCGACGCGAAAATGTTCGACGCGTGGCTGAAGTTGCCAAACTGATGGCCGACGCCGGCATCGTAGTGCTTGTATGCCTTATCTCACCCTTCCATTCCGACCGAGAGCTTGCTAGGTTGATTGCGGGGAAACATGTCTTTGCTGAAGTTTACGTTCACGCACCGTTGGCCGTAGCGGAGGCTCGCGATCCTAAGGGACTATATCGACTTGCCAGACGGGGGGCGATCCAAAACTTCACCGGCATTGATTCGCCATATGAAAGACCAACGAGTCCCGATGTCTTCATCGACACATGCACAATGTCTAGCGATGAAGGAGCCAATATGGTATTGGACTGGCTGTCTCGTCATTAAATATGTTGAGAAGGTTTGAGCTTGATAGTGTGAATCCGAGCCCATATCAAGTCCCTCTGGGGTTAAAAGTGTCTAGCCTCGAAGACGCAAACGCACCTCACACCAAAGAAGGAGTTTTGCCTATACGCCACCCAAGACTACCTGTGATTAAGTTTTGGCAGGGGGCGACAGATACCCGACCCTAGCGCGGCCCCTGGTCGAAGATATACCACGGCGTCCTGCTTGCAATAGCGTGAAAAGCAGCACAGCAGCCCATTCCCACAGTAGGGTTGAGAGCTCTACACACAATTCCGCCTGTCGGAGCAGGCCGGAAATTGTTCTGCCGGCGATTTCAAGAGCGAAGTGCAACACCCTGCGGGTTATTGAACAGGGAGCCGGTCAGTTGGGTTGGCCAGGACCTGAGCGAGGACTTGCAAAGGTGTGTGCCCGTTTAGGGTTTTGCGTGGCCGGCCGTTGAGGCTGTCGGCGATGGCGTCGAGGTCATCTTGCGAGTAGATGGACAGGTCCGTGCC
>NZ_JAGIQB010000101.1:0-9056 GCF_017815025.1 Cupriavidus phytohabitans | reverse complement strand
CCTTCAGCTACGGAGCTGTGGCCAACTCCGACGGGGACTTACACCCCGCAGATAGCACGCCCTCACGGGCGTACACTGAACCGCGCCGCGGAAGAACTCATTGTCCGCCGTGGTGACGCAGACAAGGTAGCCCTCACCACAGTTACTCGGGGAGTTGGCATCTCGGATCACCTCGACAACGGAAGCTGCCTGAAGTGTTGACTCTCCCGCACCAGCGTCGGGTTTGAAGCATTGCTGATTCATTGTGCTCTCCTTTGCCTCTCGGAGGCGGTTGATAAGGGGAGAGCCGGCAAGCTCTGGGGGTCATCAGTGACCGGCAGAACCAACATCGTGGCGAGAACCGGCCGACACGCTTATCGGGATAGCGGTCGCGCTTGCTTCATGATCGGGTGGCGGAGCGGCCGGGTCCGGAAGGACCGCGGCATGCCGTTTCTGCAAGTTGATGACCGTTAGTCCTTGTACCAACACCAGAAGAACGCACCGACCGCGTAGACCTTGATCTGTTGCCCGTTGACCGTGATGGTCTCGGCTTTGAAGTTCTTCGCTCCATACGTCGGGTCGTCGGGCCACTCGGGATCGGCTAAGATGAATTGATCCCTTTCCGAGTCGTACGTGAGTCCTTTTAGATCCGGATGCTCCGTGACCTTCAAGGCTTCCTCGAAGGTAAAGTACGGGCATTGAAACCCATTCCACTCCTCGCCACAGCTGTAGGCTTTGTAGGGCGGGCCTTCGTCGAGCGAGACGGAGATGGTCTCGAAAGGGCGCTGCGGCGTGGTGTCGGTCTTCATGTTGCTATTCATGCTTTACTCCTTCTGCCTATAAGGCGCTGAAAAGGAGGAAGCGTAAGGCTCGGCGAGACTGGCGGACTGGCCGAACCGGAGATGGGGATTCGGTGCCCCGGCCGGCCACCCACTTGGGCGGCGCGGCGGGCATTGTTTCTCTTAGGACTGCCGCTGGTCTTGCAGTGCGGATTCGTAGATCGCGGGCATGTCGAGCTCGCCGTTCACAATAGCCTTGAGGGTGTCTTCGGACAGTGCCTTGACGACGCCCAGACCACGTGCTTCGAGTTCGACCTCCGCGGCTTTGCGCCACCTTGCAGCATCGGTGAGGCTTTGCTCACGCTTGGGATGCGTCGAGACGTATCCAGCGAGAACAGCGGTTGCTTCAGCTTTTGCGTTGTAAGACATCGTGGCTTCCATTGCCCGGGCGGGCGGTTACGAAGCAGCTTGATGATCGGACTGCGAGATGACTGCGCAGCTACGAACGTGGGGATGCTCGTCATGGAGGAGCGCGTGACGGGTGTCATTGTCGCACTTCTCGAAGAGCATGGACGCGACCACGGCGCGCGCCAAGCGATCCAGGCCTTGCAGGTCAGCCATGACGATTGCTTCGCACTGGCCGAGGCGCTCGACCTCCAACTCGCGCAGTTGATAGAGTTGATGCACGACTGCACGCGGCATCGAACCCTTGGCCGGATACCGCTCGGCCAGGAGCCTTGACGTCACCGTCCGTCGGATCTGCGACGCATGGAATCCGTACACCGTTCCTTCGACGTCAACCAACGCCACGTTCATGGTGTTGAAGTCTGCCTTCACGATCCCTAACTCGAGCTTGCCATAGTGGTCAACTTCGACCCCTGTGCCTGGCTCGTACTTGACCGACATCGGATCCTTCAGCCTGGCGAGTTGCTCGGCAGCGACGACATACCCAAAACCGTCACATTTCGACACCGGAATGGTCGTGTCGCCGAGAGCGATGTTCGCGGTCAAGGGCGTCACGTATTCTTCGCCTTCTTGCGAAGGCTCGATGTCGAACACGCGACCGGATTCGAGATCCAGCTTTGCCTTCGACGTCACGTCGCCCTCTTCCCACATCGACTTGAACTGGACCGCAAGGACGGCCTGCATTGCATTGGGCAACTTCCCCAGCAAAGCGTCCGCTTCCGGAAGCCACGCCGACAGAATGGGGTTGCCTTCGGCGTTGGCGATTCGTACACGCTCGGCTGCGTGTCGCAGGCAGTGCGTGAGTTCCGATACGTTGTTGCTGTTCATGACTTCTCCCTTTGTGCCCAGAGGGCTGTTAAAAAGGAGGGTGCGATAGAGCTCGGCGAGTCTAATGGACTGGCCGAGCCGCGGGAGGCCGCGTGGAAGGTAGAGACGGGCTGGTGCCCTGACGATACCGAACCAACGGAGACGCCGCCGCAGCGACCGCCCCCACGGGACGGCGCGGTATGCGGCAATTTACTTGGTGGCGTGTTTTTCAATGAGCGCAAGCATCTCGCTCCAATCGTTCGTGTTGCTGATGTAGGTGGTATCACCGTGCTCATCCAAGGTGAAGAGCGAGAAACGGCGAGCCTCTGGTCCGCACTCACGCTCCATCGGATCGGCGTAATCCACATACACTTGAACGCGCCGCAGCTCATTGGTGAACGACGGGCACGCATCGTTATGCCAGGAGGTATCAGCGAAGCCAGGTGGCAATGCCGGAAGCGTGGCCACGTCAAACCTCGGAAACTCGGCTTGGAGCAGTTGATAGGAATTGCTGGTCATGCTTCTCTCCTTGTGCCCTGACGGACTGTTAAAAAGGAGGGAGCGTCGAGCTCGGCGAGTCTGGCGGACTGGCCGAACCGCCGGGGACCGGTGTGGAAGGTTGAGACGGGCAGGCGGCCCTGAAGATGCCGAACTAACGGCGTGCCGCGACTATATCACGAGTGGTGCGCATGACCTACCGGACTTGACTTTCGATCAGATGGGTCATTGTTATACCGTCAACCGCAATTCCAGGTGAACTATGCCCGCACCCTCGCCGCACCCCGGTCTACAGGACGACAAGCCGGATTCAGTCGATGTCGATTCGCGCGCTGCGCAAACAGGCCGCGACCCTTGCCGCGAACGGTCTGGATGCAACGCCGAATGAATTGCTGGCAACCGCGTACCGCGGCTATAAGTGTTGGGCGCACGAGCGCCGCCTGCATTTTCTGGAGCCGCGTCGATACGCCCTGCTTCTCGATATCCTGCAATACTGCTCAGACGAGCATCTCGTCGAACGGGCCTCGTGCGAAGCGCCCGGCTTTGCGAACGCGGAGATCGCGGAAATGCTCGATGCTCGCCATCCGCGCTATGCTCGCTTGCGCTTGCGGATGAAGCGACGCCGCTGAGGCCCTCTCTCCTTGACGCTCGGCGCCCCCGGGGCGTCGGCAAGTCGGTAGGGATGGCTTAGCATGGGCTTGCGCCAGATGGAGTTCCCTATGTCCCAGCTTGCACGGGGTGTGGGCCACACCGCCCGCACCGTTGGGGCGGCGCGGTGGGCATCCACCGGCCGCCAGCATGGGCGGCGCGGTGATCGCGACTTCAGTTTTTAGTTGCTCGACGTTCCCCAGCAGCGGCCTGCTCCACCGCAGAAAGGACCTTTTCGATGACTTCTGCCGGCCCAGCGTCCAGTGCGTCGTCAATATAGACCGCCGCGGTACCTGTGGTCTTGATCGTGAAGCGCTGGTACGCCTTCAGCAGGTCAAGTCGCCGCTGGATGTCCGGTTGCCCCTGACTGAAGTACACCCGGACGTTGTCACGTTGAAATGCTGCAGTCGCTGAATCGTATTTGAATCCAGCTAGATCCATCGCGGACCGAAACACCGGTGCCCGTTCGTTAAGTCTGCGCTGCGTTTCCACAGTCTGTCGAAACAGAACTTCCTTGTCGAACGATCTCACCGTTACACCGTGACTCTTTCTGTTCATCGATATCTCCTTTTTGCCCATCAGGGCGAATGAAAAGGAGCGAGTTCTTGGGCTCGGCAAGGCACAGGCCTGGCCGGGCCGCACTTCAGGTTCGAGCCTCGCCGACCACCCCAAAAGGGTGGCACGACGAGCCGAATTTCGATTGGTGGATTACTTGGCCAGCTTGGCCCGAAGGCTTGCAAGATCGAGTTCGTAACGGAACGCAATGTCGGCGATGGCGGCTTCGCCGAGAGCCTCGAGCGCGGTCTTCAATGCCGCAACGAAGGCATCGGTGATGCCTTCGATGCGGCATTGAAGGCATCACCGATGCCTTCGTTGAACAGCGCCTGCCAGAGCCCGCCTTCCTTGTCAGCACGCATCAGCACGCCAACGAGGTCCGGCAGCGCATTGAACGAACGAACGATCCGACTTTTGATCGTTTCCGTCTCCGCCGGCGAGTCACCTGGCTGGAACATCTCAGCGACCTTCCTGCGATCCTGGTCAATGATGAACCGCCCAGACGGAATCAGCTGCGGTATCACGTGTATCGACGGCTCCTGAGTCGCCTGCTGGTCGTTGATCGGCGTCGGTTGCAGTTCAGTGTTGCTGGTCATTAGCTTCTCCTTTGTACCCTGAGGGTGGTTAATGAAGGAGCGAGCGCAAGCTCGGCGGGACGTGTAGCCCGGCCCAACTGCATGAGGTTGACCTCGCTCGCACCCCCTACTGGCGGCGCAGACGAGGTCATCCAGCTATAGAGTTCAGGTTCCCTGATGGATGATGAGGTATGCGGCGCCTTCCGCGCGCGCGGCAGTGATCACCGGCGCCAGGCGGCCCGGATCACCCTCGAACGTGCAACTGAGGTTCAGCATGAACTCCCAAATGCCGTCACTTGCATTTCGGCTGTGGACGTACGAAGCGTTGGCTTCCACCCAGGCCCATTCCGGCACCTGGTCCGGCGTATCGTAGTCGCCGACCACGTCTTGCATCATCACAGAAAGTACTTTTTGCTGCGCTTCGAACCCGGGGTTCGCCATGAGGTCGCCGATCCCGAGTTGCGCAAGGAGGTAGTCGTACGGCAGCCCGGTCAGCTTCCGCACATTCGCGTCCGCCTGCACGCTTTGCTCAAACAAACTCGTGCCCTCGCCTTCGCCGTAAGTGAACGCGGCGTCGCTCATCATGCCGAGCGAAGCCATCAGCCGGCGATCGTGTGGCGGGGCCACTGCGACTTCCTTCCAATCCTCCCTGCCCATCTCCTCACCGTTCGGCAAGACGATGGTATGGATGTCGATTGCGCTACCGTCGTCCCCGGCTTTCGGATCATTGCCATTCTTATCCTTGAACGGGTACTCGATAACAACCTCGCCGGTCTCAAAGAGAAGGCCCTTCGCTTCGAAATCGATCGGGAAGCAGGTATCCGTTGCGAGGACCTTCACCGGGTACGGAAAGAACATGCGCGGGATAATCGGAACGCTGCAAATCTCTTCGTGGGCCTGTTGATTCATGATTCGCTCCTTGTGCCTCAAAGAGGCTGTTGAAAAGAAGCGAGCATCTGCTCGGCGAGGCGCGTGCCTGGCCGAACCAGAAAGGATTCCCCCCGCGCCCCACCGTGGCGGCGCGATGAGGAGGTGTTGCTCAGGCTTTACTCGGTGTCAGGCAACCGCATGACGGTGTGCGCCGGACCGTAGTGACGGTCTTCCCAGGTTTGGCCGACGCCGAGGGCGGCCAGGCCAACAATGTCTTCCCAGTCATAACCGGCACCTAGGGTGAAGAAGTCACCGGTGACGGTGCGTGTCTCCGGACCATTTGTGAATGCTTCCGACCACGTCGCAGCAAAGCGCCCCTGGACTGCCAGCTTCGCATATCCAGAACCGGGAACCTCCCCCAGCGCGGCCTTCGCAGATCTCACCGCCGTGATTCCCCGCACGCCCAGAGGAGTGAACTCCACCGCCTGCACCAGATCGGAAAGTACACCGACTAGGTCCGGGCCCTGATGTTGCGACGAAGCGGCGGTTGAATCGGGCGCCGGCTGGTTTGCCTCGTCGAGCGAATTGGCGAAATGAGCCGCAAGTTCCGCGATCGGCTGCGCCGTACACTTGACACGAGCATCCGTGTGCTTGACGTACGCTTCGAAGAGAAACTCGTCCTTGGAAACTACGAGAACGTCGCACTCGGTACGGACCGAGTTATCTTCGCCCGCTTCCTGCGCGTCATCAGGGTCGGTCTCCGGATCGAATTGCATGTAACTAGCGCGGCCGTCCAACCGTTCGACTTGATACAGGTCGTTGGCTACAACCAGCGCCGCCAGCCTGACGATCTCGCGCGCATACGTCTCGGTTACCTGGAACTTTGCAACCCGGGGCGCTCGTTCCAGGTAGTCGCCACCATGAACTGCAACACGATACGACTTTGGCTGGCTCACCAATGGTGCCGCGGTGACCGCGCTATTCGGAAGCTGTCCGCCCTGCTCCACATTCCCGCTGTTATTGCTATTCATGATTCTCTCCTTATGCCCGTGTACGGGCTGCTGATAAGGAGTGAGTCAGGTGCTCGACGAGTCCGAGGGACTGGCCGAACCAGTACTGATAGAAGTTGCTCGGCAGGCCAGATTTCTGTTGCCAGGACGTGCAGTAGAGCAGGGAGAATTTTGCGCGCTGCGGTGTCGATTGACCCGGCAAGACGGTGGGATAGATGTGAAAAGGGGCGGCGAGCGCCTTGAGGTGGGATGCCGTTCAAACGGCTGGCTGCACTATAGCACACCCACTTTTTGCAGCGACAAACCCGCTGATAGCGGCCCGGCAAGACGTACCGACGATCACGTGCGAGTTGCGTTCCTGGCAACACGCGAGAGCATGAAACCTTGCTACCGCCGAAAGGCATCACTCGGAGATCATCATGCGTATTGCCAACCCGTCGATCATCGGCCAAGATCTTCGCCCGCGCATGGCAGGCCTGCACCTCACCATCCATGCTTGCCAGCGTGCCCTTTCTCGCACCGGCCTCGACGCAGAGCACCTGCGCAGCTTTATCGCCGGCGGCGGCGCTGTCATCCTGCCGTGGCAGAGCGCCATGGGTAATCGGATCCGCACGTACCACCTGCTCTACAACCTTGAGCACGATGCATTCTTTGTCGCGGTTCTAGCACACCATCCGGCACCGGACGCGTCGCCTTGCATCGTGACTGTGCTCACCCAGCAGCAGTTCGAGAACGATGCAGGCCCGATCGCGGTCGCACGCCTGCGCACCGCCGCGTTCCAGGCCCTCGACCCCGTCTCGTTCCGTGCATGGGAGTTGCGCTACTTCCAAGGTGTCCTGCCGCCGGCGCGGTACCGGGTGACGACCTGGTTCCGCCGAGACGACGATGCGCCGGGGGCACGGCCGGCGCAGATGGTGTTCCACAATGCCCCGGTCTGTCGCGACTTTGTGGAGACCCACTCTCTCGAACAGGCAGCTGGTCACCCCGGCTTTCTCGATTGGTACCGCCGGCAGGCGGAGCGGAATGATCTGCCAATCGAGCGCGTCGTGGCGATCCGTATCGCGGACACCCATCCGGTCGAACTCGACATCAGCGCACCGGCGTTGACGTGTTCGTGCTGCTCAGGCAAAGGTCAGGGCATGCTCCCCGCCCTCCTTGCGAAGGGCGAGACCCAAGAATCGCACTTTACGGCTTAAGATCCGGGAATCTCCGCCGACAAGACGGATGTCGCATAGAGTAAGTTGACCCCGTCCAACTGAGGTTTTCGTTTGAGCATTCGAGAAGGTACGCGCCGCCGGGCGCTGAGTCGTTATAGCCATGTCATTGGCGATATTCGTCTGGGTAGGTTCGCACGCGTGCAAACGCAGGCTGTCGCCTGCTTGTCGCCGTCCGATCTTGAGGCCGCCATTCGCGGCGGTAACGCTGTCCTTCTGAGCCAAACCGACCGAGAGTGGGGGTATCTCGGCCTATATGTTCCAGCCAGGGACAAGATCATCGTTTGCGCGGTGACATTGGCCGAAACCGCCTTCGAAGACGGCCAACCGGTTATCGCCGAGCTGCTTGATCTGGATGAGTTCGAGCACAAGGGTGGGGCCATCGACATAGAGGTACAGCGGCGCATTGCTGGCCGTCAGCTCAGTCCGGTGGGTTTGCGGGCGTGGGAGGCAAAGCACCTCGACCAAACGTACTCGTGGCCACGCCCCCGCGTGTTCGTCTATTTCGAACTCGACGGCAAGGTACACACGCACTACGCGCGTCGCCCCCCAGTCTGCCGGGAGTGGATCGACACCTACGGCCTTGAGAACATGCTCGGCCACCCGGGTGTCTGGGAGTGGTTTCGCCAGGTCCTTGAGGGCGCGAAGATCGCACCGGAGACGGTGATCAGCTTGCGTGTCGCCGATGGCGTCAAGATGCGCCTCGACGTCAATGCTGAAGCACACCCCTGCCCCGACTGCAAATTCACTCACTTCCAATTCGAGCCGGACACCGAAGAGGACAAGGCACTAGACGCAGACGACGCCGTCGCCGTCGCCGAGGGCGGATCGCCACGCCTCTTCGACTGGCTGTCCCGCGTAATCAAAGGCACGGATTCGGCGCGGCGATAACCCGTTATTCGGAATGAGAATTTTTTCCCATCTCCACTTTTCTTGTGCGGATTTCTCTGACTTTATTGGGACCCGGCGCCAAACCGACTGAATTCCAGCGGCCAGCGGATCACACTGATTTTCGCAAATTTCAGCGCGGCTTTCGGCTAGGGAAATTTTGGCCTCGTGCTTACGAAGCAAGCAGATATCCATAAGCGGCAGCATTGCGCCGTTTATAAGGATTTTCGCCCATAAGCGGCAGGATTCTGCCTCTTACGGGAAACATGAAGGCTCCTCCGCGAGAACCAAACGCAGCTTCCTTGAAGATCGATACACTTGAACGACAACAGAGGTATGAGGAGTCGCCCGATGAAGGGGATGCAAACCGCTATGGAGACTAGGCTTTTTCAGGAAGGCGACAATAGCGCAGCCAAGTTATCGGACTTTGCTGCCATCGACCAGCAACAGTTCGACGGCAGGTATAAGCAGCGCAGCAGACGACCATTAGCAGATTTTAACGATTGGGGCCCGCTTTTGGCAGACAATTTTCCACAGGACAAGGGAGGCGGTCAGGAGATGACTAGCAAAGACCGCTGTGAAGCCGATGAGGCCCGTGCCTGGATGGAGCGGTTCGTGCATTGCTACACGTTCTCGGTAACGCCGGGCATGAGCTTCGGGTCGCCGGCAACGCCGAGCCTCACCGTTCGCCTAGCAGGCTGCTGAAATACCGGCAGTGGACGTCAGCGCGACGACTTGCTGAATCGTTAATCTGAGGACTCCTTACAA
>NZ_JAGIQB010000100.1:0-9423 GCF_017815025.1 Cupriavidus phytohabitans | reverse complement strand
CCTGCATCCTGGCCCGATGAACCCGGTCAGGGGCGACGCAGCGCCTGAGGGATTGCCCCGGGTTATTGAGCAGTTACTAGACCAGTCAGCAAGTGATTGATTTTATGCGGATTTCTTGTTGGCACCAGCCGGAAACCCGCATGAATGCTTGGGCCTGCTACCCCGGAAAATTGCATCGAAAACAAAGGGAGACCTTATTGACCGCCCGCCGCAGCCAGGTGGGATCTCCCTGCCCGTCCCAGCTCAGCCCCTCGGACGCCGTTGCCTGCCTCCCGCCAAAGGCACCAATCAGTCCTTCAACTTGGCCGTTCTCTTTTAGTCCCCAGGCCGCCAAATGCCAGACCGTGGGGGGATCTACCTCCCGGACACAGTTGTGAACAAAGAACCGGGGCGTCATTTCACCTGTCTAGCGGCTTCCGCCAAGGAGTCGCTCAGGGTGTGCGCGCGCTCAGCAGAGGCTTCGATCTCGGGCCGAAGATGGACCGAACTGGTAGCTTGTGCCCGATCAATTGCAGTCTCACAGGGCATGCAATGCAACTCCACTACTTGCCATTCGCCATTGTCGGACAAAACCAAGCCAACGCTTTCATTCGGACCGGTCCCCGCCTCCGTGCCATTCTTGTATGTTGTTTTGAAATAGACGCCCCAAGCATCACGCCGGAGCTGGTACGTGGCCGCGGGCAAAAACACCGAGTAGGCCACCTGGCGCCGGCGCGCCGGATAGTACCGAGAGGGTATTCCCGAATGATCCTTGACCATCTGTGCCTCGGACCTCAGAAGGACCAGTGAAGGCTCATAAAGGATGCGCGCCGTAGGAATGTCTCCCACATCGATCAGGTGCAGGAAGCGAGCTGCAAATTCTTCCGCACTTTCTGTCGGCATGCGCGACGTTCGTTTGGCTGGAACTGGCGATCCGTAATTGTTGATGCTGATGGTGCTGTTCGAGACATCCGCAATAACAGGCGACTGGCTGCCGCTTGCGCCTGTGATCACGGAAGGACCCGCTTCTGTTCGCGGACGCGTCGATGGCGCACGCGCCGGGGCACGGAAATGGACACCGGTTGAGGTCCTCTCGCTCTCTTTTACCTTGTTGACATAGTCGAGCAACCGGGCGGACACATCCTTGCGGCAGTTCAGACTGTCTGCACGCGCTTTCGTGATCTCGACTTGCAGTGGGCCCTCGTAGGCTCCGCCCCCAACGCTTGTAATCCCGACGAGTTTGCCGTCGGCGAGCTTGCGGAAGAACCCTTTTAAACTTGCCTGGAGGGACGATTCAGCGCTGGCCCTGGCGTCCCAACCTCCAATCGGGACAGCTCCGCAAATCTCGGCCGTCGTCGTCGCAACAATCTTCATGACGTCGGCTGGCGAATCGGCTCGCTGCTGGGCCCAAGCCGCCACAGGCAATAGCGTTGCGGTGGCCACCGTGACTAGGATTTTCCGAACCTTATTTTGCTTCATGACGGTCAGTCAATATCCAGGTCAAGTCGGGCCATTGCCTTTCGCAGGGCCCCAGCAGTATCCGCGGGCGCCCCCGCCCGGTCGAAGACGCGCTCGCAATTGTCCATCAACATCTTATGCTCATTCGTATCATGGCCATTCTGCAAGTTAAGTAATGCGCTTGACCCAGGCCTGGGCGCATCGGCGCCCTTTCCGCTGCCCGATTTTACTGCGTCGGAGAATTCACAAATCAAATCATGGGTGCCAACCATCTTTCCCGCGAAATTGATCGCGGCCAAGGTGGGCAGCAGCGCGCCTTGGCCGCCTTGGCGGTCTGGCGTTCGGCCGCCGACGCGTTGGCCGCGCTCAGGCGCTTGATCTCGGCCGCTAGCAGCAGGAAAGGTCCTCGACGTAGTCCTGCGCGAAGGCGTCGATCATGCCAACGCGCCAGCCGTGCTGGCGCAGCTGGGCGGCCCAGTGGGGCACCTGACGAAGCTAAGTGCGCTCCCAAGAACGTAGAGAACGGCTTTCCGGAGTCGCCTCGGCCGCAGCCGGCCCGCGGTGATCAGCGCCAGAGGTGGCGCGCGAAGAACGTCAGCGTGCGGTCCCAGGCCACCTGCGCCCAGGCGGCGTCGTACTGGGTGCCGGCGATGCGGCCGTCGCCGATGGCGTCCTCGTTGGCAAAGGCATGGTGCGCGAGGTAGCGGTGGAACGTCGCATCGACGCCGCCGGCGCGCAGCTTCTCCTCAAGCTTGTCGAAGCCCTCGGCCGCGAAGAACACGTCCTGCGTGGCCGAGTGGACCAGCACCGCCGCCTTGATATTGGCGGGGTCGATGGCCTCCAGTGGCGGCATGCCGTAGAACGGCACGCCTGCCTTCAACTCGGGGATGGCGTTCAGCGACAGCAGCGTCAGTGCGCCGCCCATGCAGAAGCCGGTGATGCCGATGCTGCCGCTCAGGGTGCCGAGATATTGCACGGCGCCGCGGATGTCCTGCGCCACGGCATCGCCGAAGTTCAGCTTGGACATCAGATGGTGGGCCTCTTCCTGCTCGACCGTGCTGGCGCCGCGGTAGAGGTCGGGCACCAGCGCGGTGTAGCCGGCGCGCGCAAGGCGGTCAGCCACGCCGCGGATCTGGTTGTTCAGGCCCCACCACTCCTGGACCACGATGATGGCCGGCGCACCGTCGGTAACATCCGACTTGGCAAGGTAACCGTTGACCGACTGGCCGTCGGGGCGGGTAAATGAGACGGTTTGACCGATGTGTCGCATAATGGCCTGCTCCTGTCGTTTCCCGTGGACCGGATGGGCCGGATGATAGCGCAAGGGGGAGTGATCCGGAATGCGTGGGCGACGAGCGGCAAGCGGTCAACCCGGCGGCCGCCCGGGCTTCCCGCTCAACCTGCAACTTCGCTGCACCAGCTTCATGGGTATTCCTGGTTGAGGGTCGCCTTGCCGCGTAGTTAGCCCCCCTTTTGGCGTGGTCTCGCCACTGAGGAGACCGCGCCCCGCTGCTCGGCGCGCTACTTGGGCGAGCACGCGCCCCGCCGGCACGCCGCCTTAAGCTCGGCGATCTCATCATGGTGGGTATCGGTCTGGACGCGCGTGAGCAGGCGCACGCTGCCGGCGTCGATCCGCAACGCATCCACTTCCAGGTATTTTCCCGAGCCGGCGGTGAGCTTGGAGATAACCAGCGCCTGGGTGCCGTCTCCGGTGATGTCCGCGAACTTCACGCGCAGCTTGCCGTCATCCCGAAAGATGGTGCCGTTGCGCGAGAAGACCGCGCCGGCGTCGAAATGCAGGAGCTGCGCATCCTTGAACACGGCGACGCTGTAGCTGCCCATCGAGGTCGCTTCCAGATCGCCCTCGGACAGCACAGCGACCCGCTGGTCCGGCAGCGCGATCGCGACGCCGTCCTTCGCCATCGCGGGCAGGCCCGCGAACCCGATCGAGGCGGCAGCGCAACAGATCAGAGCGCCCTTCTTCACAGAATCCTCCTTCGGCATGGCTCAGGGTCATGCTCGGCATTGCACACGCAGCCGAACGAAGAATCAAGAGGCGCGCGGGCGGGCCGGCGCGCCGTGCGTACGCGCGGACTCCGGGGCAAGGTCATTCGCATGCTGCCATCGATGCCAAGCCCTCAAATGAACAAGGGCCCCCGAAGGAGCCCTTGTCAGTAACTTTTCTGTTTCGAGGTCAGTTACAACCCAAGGCGGCTGTTAGGCGGCCAATGCGAACTTTTCGTCGTTAGCATTTACTTCGATTTAGTTTTAACGTCTTCTCTGACGAGTTGCCTCACGACCCTATCTCCCCCTGTCGAAACCAGGTCAGGCCCATCAGAAGCGCACTACCCGTGCAATGTGCTTCTGGTGGACCTGGGCGGAATCGAACCGCCGTCCAGAAGGCCTTCAAGAAGAAGGTTCACAACCATTATCGGGAACCTTGCAGCACCCAACAGTCCAGATTCTACGCGTCCTCCCGGCAGCGTCAAGGCAGTTTGCGTGGGGCTCTACAAGGACCCGACCCGGTAAAACTCCAACGACTGCCCCGCATTGACCGCCCGCTTGAGCCACGACGGCATCTCGCCCTGCCCGTCCCAGGTCAGCCCTTCCGCGTTGCGGTAGCAAACCACCGGCGGCGGCGGTGCGGCCGGTGGCGGGGGCGGCGGCGCGAAGCACCCCGCCGCGTCGAGCTCTTCGAGGGTGAGCCCGTAGTCGTCCATCTGCGTCTGGATCCAGCGGATCGCGTCCGTCCGCTCAGTTTTTGCTGTCATTGCTGCCGTCGTTGCCTTCGTCCTGGTTGTTAGGCAGCGCCGCCGCCCCCGGGTCGTTGCCCGGCTCTTCCCCTTGGGCTTCCTGCGCAGTGGCCGCCGAACTTCCGGCCTGCCGAGTTTGCTAGAAGTCAGAATGGGGGCGGACCGGCCGCGCCCGCCCACCTGTCGTTCAGGACAAGAGATCGATTTGGAAACGCTCGCGCTTCTTGCCAATCCATGCGGGAGCCCGACCGCGCCCCGACCAGGTCTGGCCCGTCTTGGGGTTGCGGTACCGCGGAGGCGGCGCGGCCTTCGTCTTGGTCGGAACAGCGCGGGCAGCGGGCTCAACACTGGGCTTGCCCGCAATGTCCTCCATGCTGAGGTCGTACTCCTGCATCCACTGCCGGATCTGTTCCACAACCTTTGGCACTTCCGTGGCTCGCAACTGCGCAAGTTGCGCATTGACGGAGGCCAGTTGAGCGAGCAGTGAGGATTGGGACGGGCTTTGGGTGGCGGTAGGCGCTTTTTGCTCCTGTCGCGGCTTCCGGGTTTTCGTCTTCTGAGTCGGCGCTTCCGGGACAGCCTCCACGCCAGGCAGTGTTCTCTGCTTCGGCCCGCGCTTTCGGGTTGGGGTCGCTTGAGTCGTGACTTCCGAAGCGGCAACTTCCGCTAGGATTTTCGGCTTCCGACCGCGCTTCGAGGTCCGTGTCTCTTCCGGCGCTGCTTCCGGAGCGGCAGTTTCGGTGAGCGCTTTCGGCTTCCGAGCGCGCTGCGGGGCCCGCTTCTCTTCCGGCGCGGCTTCCGGCGCGGCAGTTTCGGTGAGCGCTTTCGGTTTCCGACCGCGCTTCGGGGCCCGCGTCTCTTCAAGCGATGCTTCCGGCGCGGCAGTGTCGGTGAGCGCCTTCGGCTTCCGACCGCGCTGCGGGGCCCGCGTCTCTGCCGGCGCCGCTTCCGGCGCGGCAGTTTCGGTGAGCGCTTTCGGCTTTCGACCGCGCTTCGCGGTCCGCGTCTCTTCCGGCGCTGGGGCGTGAAGCGGTGCGACCGGGGCGGCCGTTTCGGTCCGTTCGTCCGGGGCGGCAGCTTCCGTCGGTTCGTCCGTGGCCAGGACTTCAACCGGAGCTTCAACTGGAGCTTCGGCCACGGCTTCAGGGGTCGCTGCCGAGGGCATGGCTTCCATGGGCGCTTGCGGCGCGTCAGATTCCGTCAACGCCGCCGAGGCGGCGGCTTCCCTCGATGCTTCCGGTGCCACGTCTGCCGTTACAGCGTCCGGGGCCGCGTAAGACCGCCGGCGCCGATAGGACACGGTCGCCGTCGGGCCGCTATCCCGACTGGTCGACCAGAAGTCCAAGCGTCGGGCCTGAGTGTCAGCAGTGGCAACGCTGCCACGACCGACGCCGGCATCACTGGCGTCACCCATGACGGGATCCGCGTCGCGCATCGCCTCAGCGATGGGAAGCTCCATCTGACCCAATCTGTCCGGCGCCTGGCCCGCGACCAGGGGCTCCACTGCTTGTTTTGGGGCCAATTCGTTCTCCTTCATTGCCGTCACTGCCCGTGCAGATGCTGCCTTATCCCATGGACGGTGAGACCTTGTCTCTGGCGTGTCGTTCGCTTCTCGCCTACGCCCCTCTGCACCGGGATCCCGCGGAATCGCGTCCGCCCGCTCAGTCTTTACTGTCATCGCTGCCGTCACTGCTGTCGTTGCCTTCGTCCTGATGGTTGGGGTGCGCCGCCCCCGGCGCGTTGCCCCGTTCTTCGCCCCGCTCTTCACCCTGCGCTTCGCCCCACTCATCCCGCTGAGCGTCTCCCTGACCGTCGCCTTGTTCTTCCGGCGCGGTCGCCGCCGAACTGCCGGCCTTGCGCCGCCGGCCCCCTTCGCGTTCGCGCGGCGCGACGCGCAAGGTGGCCAGCCACTGACGCGCGAGCGCGGCTTCGGCTTCGGCCCGCTCGGCCCGGCGCTGCGCCGCGGCGAGCTCCGTTTGCACGGCGTCCAGGTCGGTCGCGGCCTTGCGCTGCGCCTGCTCGGCTACCGCGAGCCGATCGGCCAGCGCCACGGCCTGCGCCTCCTGCTTGGCCCGGGCCTCCGCCTGCGCCACCGCGGCATCGCGCGCTTCGCTGCGTGCCACCGCCAGTTCGCCGCGCAGGTCTTCGGCCGTGCGCTCGCTCTTCTGGCGCGCGGTGCGCTCCTGGTCCAGTTCGCGCAAGCTGCGCCGCTCGCTGGCTTCGGCGCGTTCCTGCGCAAGCGTCACCGCCTCGCGCGCCCGCTCCAGCTCCGTCGAGAATTGGGTCCGCAGTTCCGCCAGCTGGCGCCCCGCCGCCTCCAGTTCCCCCCGCCCCGCTTCCCAACGCGCCCGCGTCGCGGCGTGCGCCTGGCGCTCGGCCGCCAGTTCGGCCTGCACGGCGTCGTGCGCCTGGCGCGCCTCGCCTAGCTGCGCCGAGAGCGCCAGCGCGTCTTCGCGCGCGGCCGCCGTCTCCACGCGCGCAGCGTCTCGCTCGGCCTCGGCCGCGTTCGCGACGTCCCGGGCCTCCGCGCGCAGCGTGGCGAGTTCCGCCGTCGCGGCCTCGTTGGCGGCCTGCCAGATGGTCTGCACCGCCTCGGCGGCGATCTGCTTGAGGGGGTCCGGCAGGTCCGGATGGTCGATGGTCACGCGCGTGCGCCCGCGCAGTTCCTGCCAGAACTGCTGCAGTACCTCGGCGGGCGTGCCCATGCTGCCCTTGCGCACCAGGCTGTAGAGCTTGTTGGCGGTGGGCGTGACGCCATAGCGGAAGAACAGCAGGCCGCAGACCTCGCGGTACAGCGCGCGGGTCTCGGGGAAACGGCTGCGCAGCTCCGCCAGGTCGGCCTGCAGGGTGGTGTCGGTCAGATCGAGGTCGGCGGCGGCCATCGGCAAAGAAAGCGTCGTTGAGTGCTTGTATATTACTACGTAATACGTCACAAATGCAATTTTATTGTCAATACTTTAGACATAATTACGCTTATGTCAAGGAATCGGCTATACTGACGCAAACGGCATGTGCCTCGGCCGATACCCGCCTCATGGAACTGCTCCCGATCAAACCCCTGGAAAGCCTGGCGGTCCCGCTGCCCACCCCGCTCGAGCGCCTGCAGCTGCCGCCCGATCTGTCCGGCGCCGCCGGCAGCAACCGCGCGCCTGCCACCGCCACCCGCATCGCCGCGGCCGACGACCTCGCCGCCGTCACCGCCTGGCTCGCGGGCTATGCCGACAGCGCCGCGACCCTCACCGCCTACCGCCGCGAGGTCGACCGGCTGCTGCTGTGGACCGTGCTACAACTGGGCAAGCCACTGTCGTTGCTGACCCACGAGGACCTGCTGGTCTATGAACGTTTCCTGGCCGACCCGCAGCCCGCCGCGCGCTGGGTGCTCGCGGGCAGCAAGAAGCTCGGCCGCGCCCACCCGGACTGGCGCCCGTTTGCCGGGCCGCTGTCGCCGGCGAGCGTGCGCCACGCGCTGGTGATCCTGAACGCCCTCTTCTTTGCCTGGCTCACCGAGGCCGGCTACCTGGCCGGCAATCCGCTCGCGCTGGCGCGCCGCCGGCGCGCGCCAACGCAGCCCCGCATCACGCGCTACCTGAGCCACGAGCTGTGGGACGCCGTCAAAGACGCCGTCGCGGCGATGCCGGGGACCACCGACCCCGCCACCGCGCGCGAGCGCCTGCATGCGGTGCGCTGCCGCTGGCTGTTGAGCGTGCTCTACCTGGGCGGATTGCGCGCGGCCGAGGTCACCGGCATCGCGATGGGGGCGTTCTTCTGCCGGCGCGATGCCCAGGGCGTCGAGCGCTGGTGGCTCGAGGTCACCGGCAAGGGCAACAAGACCCGGCTGGTGCCGGCCACCGACGAGCTGATCGCCGAACTCGCGCGCTATCGTCGCGCCCACGGGCTGGCGCCGACCCCGCACCCCGGCGAGACGCGCCCGCTGCTGCTGCCGGTGATCGGCCGTGACCAGGGGATCGACAAGGCTCTGTCGCGCGGGGCGCTCCACCTGATCCTGAAGGAAGTCTTTGGCATGGCCGCGGCGCGCCTGCGGGCGCGCGGGCCAGAGTGGGAGGCGCAGGCCGATGTCCTGGCCAGCGCCTCGGCGCACTGGCTGCGCCACACCGCCGGCTCGCACATGACCGACCGGCAGGTGGATCTGCGCTATGTCAGGGATAATTTTGGGCATGCGTCGATCTCGACAACGAGCGGCTACCTGCACAGCGAGGAGGATGCGCGGCATGATGCGACGCAGGCGCGGCATCGGATTGGCTGGATCAACACGAAATAAAGCCCGTCTGCTTCTCCCCGAAAAGCGGGCATGGCGGAATAACCCCCCGTATTGCCGCGCCGTCCGGACCAAGCAGCCGTCGCCGCCCTGTGGCGCCCTACGCAGCGAGCGCGGCGACCCTGTCCGCCTACCGGGGGCCACGCGCTGGGCGCTGGCTGGCAGGAAGCTCCGCCATCCCGGGGTCTTGCCGGGATAAAGCCCGAAATGACACATAGGCCAAAAAGTTATAAAGAACCTGGCTTGTATGCGGTCAATTGCGCGGCGTCAGCTGCTCCAGCGGCTCGATCTGACGGAGCCAGCCTTGCAGCATCGTGACGATTCGCAGCACTTCGGCCAGTGTGTCGAACGCCAATTCCGGCAAACTTTCCTCGTCAGTCGCCACCGTCATTCCTGCACCGTTGATGACCGTTGGCGCCATCCCGTGCAGACGGAGCAGCGTATGGCGCAGTCCAACCTCAGCACGGGCTTTGGCCATCGAGATCGTCCGCTATGCGTGGGTGTCGTACGTGTTCTGCGCTTGCCGCAATGCTGCCCGGTCCAGGCGACTGTAGGCCGTCTTGAGGTCGGTCACGGCCGAGGCCATCAGATCAGCACCGGGCAAAAGCCGTCGCAGTGATACCAATCTCAATGAATACCTGAATCGCCATTTCAAGACGGCGCGGCGCACCGGGGCTGTCGGCCACGACAAGGAAACCTTATTGCACAAGGCGACCTCCTTCATGAACCCCCCTTTTTTGAGTACGCCGAAGATCGTCAACGCCTATTTCAGACATCCCGCAGCCATTACGCTGCCCAGTGTATTTAAGGGCTGGCTTAATTGCTTCGGACGCAGCCTGTCAAACTGGCCGCGGCGGCCGCAACCGCGAATCAGGGGTTCCCCTAGGCTCTCCAATCTCCAAGGCTGCTGACCCGAGATGTCAATCGGCCGCGTACTGCGCCTTCAATACTCTGCCC
>NZ_JAGIQB010000099.1:0-9755 GCF_017815025.1 Cupriavidus phytohabitans | reverse complement strand
CTGGAGAGCCCGTCGCGGGAAAACCGCACACCGGGTTCGGAGGGAGGGGACGGCGAAAGCCGTTTCCTACCCCTATCATCGGAGAAGGAAGTCGAAGAATCCGGGACATTGAGTCTCGTGCTGTGGGAGCCGCGTCGCAACGGCAAGGGGCCCACTGGTCTTGAACTTCGCATCCCGGTCTCGTCGATAGCAGCTATCGAGATCGAGTGGTAACACTTCATTCGTAGATCCCTGGGGCGTCGTGTGGCTTACCCCGACAACGACACGCTCGCGGAATGGGTGGGCCTGCACTACTCCCGCAATTTCGACGCCGAACCGGCCGAGAAGCGCACGGAATGGGTCGATCGCTACATGGAAGCCCATGCGTGATCTTACGTCCGCCATGCCAGCATGAAACAAACCGTGTTCACCGCGTCCATCCGGGCCGGTGAATACGGGATTCTCATCCGGCTAGCCGTCGGTATCCCCACCGGCGAACGCTCCGCCGCGCGACCCCGCGCCGCCGAGCGCAAGGTGCTCCCAACTTGCTGAAAGGCCATCCAATGGCACGATTCCGTTGACAGTCGATCAACTGAAACTTCAAACCCGACGGGAAAGCTCCCGGCTCGGGGAGCGTTTCTCTCCATCAGTCGGAGAAACGAAATGGGAATTGTCGAAGAGATTCGATTCATGACGCCGCGGTTCCTGGAGGGCGCCCCACAGGGGAAGCCTAATCAGGTCTGTTCGTCGCAGGAAGTCCAGACCATGCTGGAGCGTAATGCGGTGGTAGCGGTCGGGGTATCTGGTGGCAAAGATTCCGATGCATGCGCCATCGCCGTGGCTAACCACCTGGATGAAATCGGCCACAAGGGAGCGCGACTCTTGGTGCATTCCGACCTCGGCCGCATCGAGTGGAAAGACAGCTTGCCGAGTTGCGAGCGTTTGGCCAAGCGACTGGGGTGGGAGTTGCTCGTCGTGAAACGCCAGGCCGGCGACATGTTGGACCGCTGGGAGGTGCGCTGGGAGAACAGCGTCGCGCGATACGGAGACCTGTCTTGCGTAAAGCTCATTCTTCCGTGGAGTACTCCTTCGATGCGCTTCTGTACTAGCGAAATGAAGACACATCTCATCTCCAGTGCTTTGCGCAAGCGGTTCCCGCAAGGGGACATCATCAACGTGACGGGCATTCGTCGTCAGGAAAGCAAGAACCGCAGCAAGATGCCGGTCTGGGCTCCGAACACCGCACTCACCCGCAAGGCGGGTGTTGGGGTGACCTGGAACGCCATCATCGACTGGCCAGTTCAGGACGTCGTGTACGCAATCCAGGATGCTGGTCTCAGTCTGCACGAGGCCTACACAAAATATGGTGTCTCTCGTGTGAGCTGTTGCTTTTGCATCATGTCGTCGGAAGCCGATCTCGTCGCGTCAGCAACTTGTGAGGATAACCACGAGCCGTACATCCGCATGGTCGAGCTTGAGGTGAAGTCGTCCTTTGCCTTTCAGGGAAACCGGTGGTTGTCGGACGTAGCGCCCCATGTACTGCCGCCGTCGTTGCGCAGCCAGGCTCAAGAAGCCAAAGCTATCGCTCTGCAGCGGCAGGTCATCGAGGCGGAGATCCCGCAGCATCTGCTCTACACGGCTGGTTGGCCGACCTGCCTGCCGACGCGCGCGGAAGCGGAGCTTCTGGCTCGTGTTCGGCGCCAGGTGTCCTCGCTGCTCTGGCTAAACGCTCAATGCTTGGATGCAGACAGTGTGCATGACCGCTACGCTGAGCTGCTGGCTTTGAAACAGGCTAAGGGCAAGGGACGAGTGATGACGGAAGAACTTCCTACACAAGCGGAACTCTGCTTCGGCTGACCTTGGTCCCCCTGTTGAGCATCTCTGCAAATAGGTTCGCCGCACAACGAAGCATGCTCAGAAATGTCCAGTGTTCGCCGCGCCCTTGGGGGCCGGTGAACGCGAGGACGTCCTCCAATGAACCGTCGGAGCACATGAAAGCCGGACGCTTCGCTGCGCGATCCCCGTGCCGCCGAGCGCAACGCGCTCTCTCCTTTATCACGCCAGTTTCTGGCACAGGAGAGAATCATGAAATACGAAACGATCGAGCTGTTCCCGGTCCACCTCCTCAGGGTGAGCATCGAAGACCGGATCGCTCTAGCAATTCAGAGCATCCTGCGCCTGTTCATGAACGGGCAGCCGGTGGTGGTGGCGTTCAGCGGCGGCAAGGATTCGTCAGTGGTTGCAGCTGTCACGCTCCATGCTGCTCTGCAGGCAAAGGAACTTGGTGCGACCCCGTTCGTGGTCGTCACCACAGGTGACACAGAAGTCGAAAACCCCGAGATGGTGGCGCACTACCGAGCCGAGCTCACGAAGATGTGTCGATTCGGCGAAAGGCACGGCATCAACGTGCAAGTCGCCATTGCAAGGCCGAGCATGCTTTCGACGTTTCAGTTGAAGATATTGACGGGTCGCGGCTTGCCGAGCTTCCCTAACGGATCATCAGACTGCAGCATCGATTTGAAGATTTCGGCGCAGAATCGCTTGCGTAAGCAGCTATTCAAGGCCCTCATTGAGGGTGGCATGCCTGAACCATGTACGCTCGTTGGTACCCGGCTCGATGAATCGGAAGTTCGTGCTGCTCGCATGAAGGTTCGCCAGGATCGTCACGATGTCCCGGTAAGCAACAAGGATGGAGAATGGGTAATGACCCCGCTCAAGGATTGGAGTACCGACGATGTGTGGGAAGCGATCGCGCTCTATGGAGCCGGCGCCTACCCGTCATTCTCGGACTTCGAGGAAACGAAGCGGATCTACGCCCACGCGGCCGGAACATCGTGCGGCGTTGTCGCGGATGCGATCTACGAAGGTGGCAAGAAGCATCGCCAGGGTAAGTGTGGTGCGCGAACTGGCTGTTGGAGCTGCGTTGCGACGGAGGACAAGTCGCTGGCCAATATGATTGAGTTCGACGAGCGATATGAGTACGCGAGGGGCCTCAACCGCCTTAACCGATTCATCCGCAACACGCAATATGATTGGTCCCTTCGGAACTGGATCGGCCGCACCATTCAGGCAGGATTCATCGCGATTGAGCCTGATACTTTTAGCCCAGCGATGATTCGCATGCTCACGCGCTACATGCTGCAACTCGATTTTGATGAGGAGCAGCGGGCGCGAAGGGCAGGGGAGAAACCGAAGTTTCAGATCCTCTCGCTCGACAAGATGGTGGCGATCGACGCGTATCAATCGCTGAATGGTCTTGCCCGTCCGTTCTCGTGTTGGGTCGACTACAACGCGATTCGCTCCGGGTACGTACGTTACGACGTGCCCGAGGTAGAGCGCGTCGCGGCTCGGCCGATGCCAGAAACGCGCTTTTTGTTCGTAGGAAAGGACTGGGAGGAGTCGGCTGGTACCGAATGGACGGGGCTCCGCGATCCCCTATGGGAAAGCTTCATGGGGGAGAGTGACGAGATGCTGGTCACGTTGAAGAACGGGCGCCTCGTGTGGAGGGCTCCAGTTCATCCGGAATTTTCGGTGGATATGGAGTCCGTCTGCTTGGTGGAGGACTTTGAACTCGACCGCTTGCTTAAGAAGCACGAAGCAGGCTTTCAGCCGGGAGGCATCACTGAGGCGTATAAGTGGTACTTCCAATTCGGTTGTCTGAAGCTCTCAAGCGGCATGCTCCGGAAGCACGACGAGATCTGCCGTCGCACATCGTTCAAGGATCGTCTTGGGCTCACGCTTGAGTACGACCATGAGAAGTTGATGGGCAAGACGGTGCGGTACCGGGAGCTTCCTGAAGACGCAAGAAAATCGTGGGCCAGCAAGGCCACGACCGATGGCAGTCAACTAGAAATGCCGCTCGCTGGCTTGGAAGTACTGCTGGACGCGGCTTGATGTGACCCCGCTCCTCCTTGAGGAGGGCGGGAGCATCGAGCAACTGAAATTTCAAACCCCTGCGGGAATCGACCCGCTAGGGACGGCTCTCGCGCATATGGAGAGCATCATGTTGGAAGTCGTTCAAGCCGTGGAAGTGCTGGAAGCCAGGCCCCTTTGCCGTCAGCCGACCCATCACTGGGTTCCGCTGATCGCGTGCCTTTCCGTGCTCGCGTTCGGATTTTTCCTATAGGGGAATCCGACGGCCGCGAGCGGCCAATTCTGTCAATCGAGAAACGAGCCCGCCGCGCACCCTTCACAGGGAGGCGGCGGGCTTTTGCTCTTTCCTGGATACCGTGGTGCGCTGGCCTCACGCTCGCATTTCCAAATGGCTTCAGTTGGCCAAAGGCAGGTGAATGTCGATGCCGTCCTCAGCCATGAAGCGTTCCGCGCTGCCCCGCACGTAGTCGTAGACCAGTTCCGTGGAGACCCATCGCCGGTCCTCCCTTTCGGCGGCGAGGCCTGTCGTCATGGAGCCTCCGAACGGATCGACCACCAGTTGCTCTGCTTCCGTCATGAAGCGGATCAGCTTCCGCGCGAGCGAGAGCGGCATGGGAGCGCCGTGCGCTTCGAGGCCGAGTTCACGGGCCCGCTTCTTGTACGCCCTCTGGCTGGCGCACGTGTTCGCTTCGTAGATAACGTTGCGCATAATTCGGCCTGCCGTCGGGTTGCTGTATGCGCCCAGCACCTGCCGGTGAGCGCCGTCGCTATTCACGCGGGGCTTCCTCACGCCGCCGGCGGCCATAAACGCCTTGTGTTTCTCGGTATGGGGCTCCAAAACGCGGCGATTGTCTGCGATGCATCTACGCGGCTCGTTGCAGAACCATATTAGATACTCGTACCCCGTGTTTAACTGCATCCGCAGCTTGCTCGCCCACTGTATTGGCCCGGGGGCCTGATTCGATGCCCAGACCAATTTGTCCATCAGGCGCAGGCCCAGGCGGTCGCAAAGGGCGATGGTCAGTCGGTCAAGATACAGCGAACGGGATGGTGAATTCTCCTCGAAGATGTTCGGAGAAACCGACAGTACGACATTGCCACCTGGCACAAGATTCTTGACGATCGGCTCAATGTGCTTGGTAATGAAGTCTGTGTAATCTAGTTCCGCGGGTCCGCCGTATTTGCGATGCCGGCGCAACGGATAAGGCGGCGAAGTAAGGCACAGGAAGATTGGCTCATCCCATGCCGAGAAGACCCGGTGCGCATCACCCCAGATGGCCAGACCCAGCTTCGTGTCGAATGCGAGCACGGACACGCCAGAGCGCGCCTTCCTGAGCTTGTGTTTGCCGGCTTCCGTCAGTTGCCAGACGCCGCGCTCGTCCTCCACACGCTCGAGCAAACCCAGATTTTTTAAGGATTGACAATGCCATCGAACTTGCCTTTGCAGAAGGCTGCGCTGAGTCTTCTTTTCGCCGACGGGCGAGCGGACGTTCATTTCCTCCATGGAGATGCCCGCGCGGCCGGCTGCGATACGATAGAGCTCCTGCATCGATAGCCGACCACTCTCTGGTTGGGCGAATGCGCCCCCTACATGGTCAAACAGGTTTAGCTGGCGATCAAGGGACATAAGGGAGTAGCTGGAAGGTGGATCACCAGTGCATGGTAGGGGTAGGCGGCGCTGTTGCAAGCGCCGCCTCGGCCGTCAGGCTGCCAGCCAGTCGGTGCTGAGATGATGCTGGCGTGCGAGCCGGCTGCGACCGGCGCCCTTTGCATGAGATGGCGGCAGGATCAGATGTGCCAGGTTTGCTCGGACGTAGGCGGCGGCCCACTTCGGAGAGACGCTGTTGCCACACATATGGATCTGCTTGGTCACCGTAAGAAGCTTGCCGTCGTGGCCACGGTCGATGATGTAGTCGCGCGGAAAACCCTGTGCATTGAACAACTCGCGTGGCATAAGCATGCGCAAGAGCACGTCAACGATCGCGTACTCCACGCCGTCGATACACACAAGCACGCCGGAAATATCGTCTTCGTCGCCGGCCGGAATGACGCCGTATTTGCGTAGGAAGGCTGCGACGCGCTTCGCACCCTCGAAATCACTGGGGGAGAGCACACATTCGACCAGGCCGTGATGCTGTCCGGCAGCGCTAATGGTGTGCAAAGGCTCCTCGACGCTGCGGGAATCGCAGTTGCCGCGCAGGTGAACGAGATGCGCCGTCACGAGTTGCTGCTGGCTGCCCTTCTGCGTAATGCTTGACATGGGTTCCCGCAAGTCGCGGCCCGGGACGCCCCGGACGTCGTTGTACCCACCGTTCATCTGGGCAAGGTACGCCACTCCCAGCGAGTGCTTCCTGCCGCCGGCAACAATGGTGCCGAGAGGCTGCTTCAGGTCGAGTACACGCGGGGCTTGCCCCTTGCGCTCGCCGTAGCCAGTCTGAATGAGCACCGGCGCGGCCAGTGCAAACTCACCGCGATGCGCGCTCGTCACGGTCGGCAATCGGTGCGTGATCGCACGGATCCGGTCCCCGCCCTGGTGCGTGAGAGAGATGACAAAAGGGTTCGCCTCATTCAGGACATGCCGGCCGATCCCGACAGCCAGACGGCGGTGTGTTGCTTCCGCCAAGGACTTTTTGCGGCGGAAGATACTGTTGCCAGCAATAGAAAAGTCGATTGCGTCGGCCGCGGGCCGATACGCCAGTTTGTCTTCAGTCGCCTCCTTTGCATGCGTCGCATCGGGCCACACAATGGGATGGCCGTCACAACGCGCAAACATTATCAAGCGCTCCCGGAACGTAGGCACTCCCTGGTTGCACGCCCGATCCACGCGCCACTCGACGATGTAACCCATTCCGCGCAGGATTGCCACGAAGCGCCTCCACGTCTTGCCCAGACGCTTCGGATCGGGCACTAGGAACTGTTCGCGCAGCGGGACGTATTCGCCCTTGGCCGCTACTGTGCGGTCCAGCTTTACCACCCGGCCGGTGTCCTTGTCACGCTTCGCGATCATCGGGCACCAGCGAAGAATTTGGCTGACATTCTCGAGCGAGATCACCTCGGGGCGAACTGTGCCGGCCCAGTGGACGCCTACCCACGACAGGGCCCGAATCTTTCGATCACGTGGCTGGCCGCCCTTGGCTTGCGAGAAGTCACGGCAATCCGGGCTAAGGTGCAAGTAGCCGACGGTTCGTCCATTGGCTACCTCGTGGGGGTTCACCTCCCGGACGTCGGCAATCAGATGATGGGTCTGCGGATGATTCGCTGCGTGCATGCTGATCGCATCGGCGTTGTGGTTCAACGCGAAATCAGGATGGCGGTTTAGGGCGAGTTCGATGCCTTCCGACATACCGCCACCCCCGGCGAAAAGATCGACGATGAGCTTGTCTTGGATATCCAAGAGCATTTGGCGGCGGCGCGGGGGCGCCTGAATGTCGAATATGCTGTCGCGCTTCATCGGGTTCTCTATTGGTATCGAATTCGTTAGGGCTCGAGGGTCGTCAACTCCGCCGAGCGTGGATTCAGTGTCCCTTGGAGACTTGCGATTGCAACCCAGTGCGAGACGGAAAGGCTCCGGCGCCAAAGCGGTCGGGCAGCCTCCTGGTGCCGGATGCCAGGCTTGCTGTGCGTAGGTCCGACGCCGGATGAGGCTGGCGATGCTGCTGCACAAACTTCGCCAATTGCGCTAGCCGCCGTCCAGCGAGGCCTACTCGAAAGAGGGGCCGCGTTGCCAACCGATTTTCGGTGCGCTAGAATGCCCAGAGCCGTTTATTCGGCAGCAACTTTCTTGGCATCCGGCCAACCGAGTCCCGCCCGGGATCGCCTGCAATCCTTCCAAGGCTTCTGTCGCGCTTTGATGAGTTCGGACTCATCAGAGCGTCGTCGCGCTCGCTCCTTTTTCAACCACCGCGTAGCGGTACAAGGGAGCAAATAATGAAGAAGAAAAGGAAGAAAAGAAGGCATAAGGCAGTTAGCGGCGGCGGCCGCGCTCTGAACCCTCTGCATCCGGAGGTCATCAAAGCTGCTGAAACGGCTACGCGGGTAGCCATAGCCAAGGCCTTCTGCAAGGAACTGGCGTTGGATCTGACGCCGGAGCAGCTCGAGCTCGCCCGAGAGCGGAACCGCACCGAGACCGCTACAGGGGTATGCCATACCCACGACTTCTGCGACTCGAATATGACGATGCTCGCCGCGTTCGTGGCCTGTGGACTGGTAAAGGATTTGGATTCGGTGATCGAGGAGTCAATGCATCCTCTTTGGAATTCCGCCTGGGATCTGGCTCTCAAGGCTGAATTTCACGCTGACAGAATCTCGTCCGACCGATCCGTCATAGCCTCATAGGCAATCCAATCGGTGAGCCCCCTGCATCCTCAGCAATAGACCCAGGCGTCGCAAGACGCTTGGGTCTCCCTCGAAAGTCCCTGCACGCGCGTCCGCTGCGATGAGCTCGACTCATCCGAGCGTTGCCGCTCGCCCTTTTTCAACACCGCACAGCGGTACAAAGGAGCAAAGTATGAATAAGGGAACCATTCAACAGACACTGCCTGCAACCCGGCTCTGGCTCGCATTGGTGGACCATCAAATCGTACCGGGCACAAGGCCGGTGCTGTTTGCCCAGCCGACTGAGCCGCTGGACCCGGATATCTTCTCGCGGTTAGGCACTGACGCCAGTGCGGATGAGCTTCAAGTCAGCGGGCTTTTCGACTTGTCACACGTGCTCGGCGTTGATCCGGAGTCTCGCCAGGCATTGGAGCAGTTTGTCCGCTCGACGCCGTCGGCCCGAGAGATCCCCAGCACCGTTAAGGATCGGGTCCGATTCACGCTGAACGGTCTGCGAGAGCAGGAGGCCGCCCTTCAAGGGGTGCAGCGGGCTCGTGGGAACGGACACTTTCTGGCCTTGGAGCTGCAGGATCGCGTAGCGAAGATCCGCCATGGCCTGGATCGGCTGAGCGAGTTTCGCGCCCTTGCTGCCAAGAACGGCGCAGATGCTGACGCCTTCATTCAAGAATGCGGCGGCGTGCCGGACTTCGCCTGCTTCGGGTACGTGCATCCAAACCCGGCCGTGATGTCGGAGGTAACCAGCGACGGCATGAGCGATGCGGAAGTAGTTCAAGGTGCCGAACGCATGGCCCGCGTCCTCTTGAAGGCGTGGGGCTTCGGGTTCACTGGCGAAAGCGTCCGAAATAGCAAGAACCCTCGCGCCATCTCGGCCTGGAGCGTTGTGACCTCGATGCTCGAGGAGTACAACGGGACCGATCTGTCCAGCGCGGTCGATTCCAGTGAGACGGAAGGGGTGGACGTGCACGAAGCGGTAGAAGCCGGCCCGAGGCCCGATCCGGCTGGAGCCACGCAGTTCTTCAAGGAACTGCTGGATTCGATGGAGACGCTGGGCAATGTTGCATACAAGTACGGCCCGCGCACGCTGGCGGACCTCATGTACCTGCAGAATGCCGTCGCGAAAGGCACTTTCATCGAGCACTATCCGGAAGAATCGTCCGTGATGGTGGTCGTGAAGGGGCTACCTTCTGCGGATCGCTGGGCAGCCTATGTTCAGCAGTGCGACAACGTCGTCTAGCCAGGCATCAAGCGAAACTTGAAACACTATTCGCCGCGCACCTCTCCGGAGGTGCCGGCGAGCCGTCCCTGCGGCCAGCTGCGCGTTGTCATCCTCTTTGGCCAGGAAAAGAGTGGCCACGTCTCACGCCGGGACCGGCGTACGATCGCAGCCATCTAGTTCGTTCACATGAGCCCGCCTCATCTGAGCGCATGTCGCGCTTACTCCTTGTCAATTACCGCAATCGCGGTATCAGGAGAAAAAGCATGACTAGCAATCTTAACAGGCTGCTGAAGTACTAGCCGCGCAAAAAGCGAAGCTTGCCTCTACAAGGCTGAAGGGCTCGCTATTTTTC